>DATGYU010000062.1:0-1626 GCA_035297625.1 Prolixibacteraceae bacterium | reverse complement strand
CCTGTCCATGGTTGCAAAAAACAGGTACACATGGGTGGCCGCAACTTTTAGCGCTGGAAGTTCAAAGCTTCCTTTGAGGTCTCCCCTTTTAATGCCCGTGTTTTCAATCAGGGAAAACTGGCCTTCTCCCATGCTGATCACCAGAAGTTCATCCCAGTAGGAGATGCCCCCCTTGTAATAGTTTTCTGTCCAGTCCACATCCATGAGCGTAGACCCCGCCTCATGTCTTTGACACTGGACCAGCGAAGGCATCAGCAGTTTTCCCGTGGATAGCTTTAAGAGCATCGGATCCGAGACCTTTCCCTGGGCGTCAAAGGCTGCCTTGTTGGTTTTCATGAAAAGATTCCTCCCGCTCATTTGTTTGGCAGCCAGGTTCCAGATCTGGGGGATGACCACATACTTGAACTGGTTGCAAAATTTTGTCATCATCAGGAAACGCTGCCGGTTCATAACCTGTACGGGGGAGGGTTCTTTTTCTGATTTCTTCGGCAGACTGCGTACGCATTTTTTACCATTTGAGGTGTAATAAACCAACTTGCCCACTTTTCCGGATATGTAGGCGCCAAAAATGCCACTGTATTTTGCCATATCACTTATGTATTAGGTGAGTACTTTGATCGTAGTTTGTTCTACGATTCTTCGCAAATATAAGCATTTTTTCGAACAAAAGATGCATAAAAGATGATTATATTATATATAATCTATCTTTTATTACTATATGTGATATATATCTGATGGGTAACTATATAAAATATTTTTATACTTCTATTGTGGGATTATAATTGGCGTATCACAGTACTATTTAAACATATTTAATTACAGTTTATTTACTATGATTGTATTCATTTATTTAAAAAAAATATTTGTGCTTTCAGCGGCATATCCTCCTAAAGAAAAAAAAGACGGTAATTGCGCAGTGATCAGTGTTCAGTAATCAGTGATCTTGCTGGTTAGGATTTGCAATCCTAACCCCTTAACCCGGGATTTTTAATCCATTACTTAACGCCTTATAACTTTCCAGTAATCATACATCCGGCCTTACAAAAACTTCTCAGGATCACAGATCCCATGTTAATGGATCGGGATTGCAAATCCCGATCAGCGATGAGATGGGGCTGTCCAAAAACGCTGTGTTTCTCTCCTAATCTATCGCATAAGCGTTAACTTCGTTTGTATTATTTGCTAATAATCAGCGTTTTGTACCATTAATCCCATACTGAGAAATATAGTTTAGTTAAGAAATACAGCCAAACACAGGGCAAATCCCGAAGGGATTTTATATTCATCACCCCCGATGAAATCGGGGGACGGGAAGCCTAAACTATCTTACAGGATCCCAACTTCGAAGGAGTTGAATGTTTAATGCCTCCAATGAAATTGTAGCAAATAATTATTTATAACAAATATTTTTCATCGAATTCAATACCATTTTCCTTTAACAGCCTGATAAACTCCTCCCTGGAGCTTTCTTTCTTATGGTGCTGTTGTTGGTTCATCACATATTTCACAATCCTGTCCTTTTCTTTGATGGACAGGGTAAAAGCACCATAGCCTTCTGCCCAATGGGAGAACAGGGGATAGAGGTGTTTTTCTTTGATAAATTTAGAACTGGCAACCTTGATGTCT
>DATGYU010000061.1:0-2883 GCA_035297625.1 Prolixibacteraceae bacterium | reverse complement strand
GGGTTACTCGTGGCAACAATCTAAACGCGAAACCACCGGGGCCGGCAGAACCGGATTGCAGTATTTTAACAACGCTTATTATACCACCATCAGTTCGGCTACCGGCGATGCTTCGGCATCTGGTGACATCCCCATGTTTTACCGTATTCGTGGTTATTTGGGCAGGGTCAACTATTCACTCATGGATAAATACCTGGTTACCCTGACAGGCAGATATGACGAGGATTCGCGTTTTGGTAAGGATTACCGTTCCGGTTTCTTCCCCTCAGCAGCTCTTGCCTGGCGCATCAGCAAAGAGAATTTCTTTAATGTAAGCTGGCTTAATGATCTTAAATTGCATGCTTCCTATGGGAAAATGGGTATTGTCACCGTAGGTTCATGGGATTATATCGGATTTCTGAACAGCAATCCGCGTGCTGTTTTCGGCCCCAACCAGGTGCCCAATGTGGGAGCTACCCAAGGAACTTTGGCCAATAGCAACCTGACCTGGGAAACGCGAACGATTAAAAATATAGGATTGGATGCCGCTTTGCTTAACAACAGGTTATCGGCCACCTTTGAAGTCTATGATTCATTTTCCAAGGATGCGCTGCTTAATCTTCCTGTGGCCTGGTACCTGGGTAACTTAGGGGGAGACCCTGCCGTGAATGCCGCTTCTATCCGTAACCGGGGCATCGAGGTTTCTGCTACCGTACGCAACAATGAACATGATCTGAAATGGGACCTTTCCGCTAATTTGACCACTATTAAAAATAAGGTCGAAGATGTGGGAAACCAAGGTGAAACGGCACAGGGAGTTAGTATTGACTTTATTCAGACAGGCATTTCACGCTCTCAGGTGGGCCGATCCATTGGTGAATGGTATGTACGTAAAACCAATGGTCTTTTCCAGAGTCAGGCAGAAGTTGATAACTACAAAAATTCAAAGGGGATAGTTATTCAACCTTTGGCTAAACCAGGAGACATCCGGTATGTTGATATCAATGATGACGGGGTGATCAATAGTTTAGACCGCACTTTTGCAGGCTCTCCCTGGCCAACTCTTCAGACTGGAGCTCAATTCAATGCTTCCTACAAGGGCTTTTCTTTAAATGTTCAGCTGATAGGAGTCTTTGGATTTAAAATCCTCAATGGGGTAAGACAAGTTCTTGACGGGTATCAGAATACCAATTTCCGCAAAGGTATCAGCCCCTGGGCACCTGGTAATACCAACACGGATGATCCTCGAATTGGTATTGCCATCAATGATCCGGGACTTGCTGAAAATGGTCTTATTGAAAGTTCACGCTGGCTCGAAAATGGTTCGTATGTAAGGATAAGAAATGTTGAAATTGGCTATGCCCTGCCCCGTAGCATGATGGAATCTGTCAATATTAGCAGTGCACGCCTGTATATTAGTGGACAGAACCTGCTCACCATTACGGATTATAGTGGGTTAGATCCCGATGTGGTAGGCAATGGTATCCTTGAAAGAGGCTATGACAACGGCAACTGGCCCTCCAGCCGAATTATATCTTTAGGCATTCAATGTGAATTTTAATGAACTCACACTTAACCCTTAAAAACTGAAATTCAAAATGAAAAAGATAAGTATATATATAACACTAATAATTGGGATGATCATCGCGAGTTGCGAAAACGATCTGGAAATCGTCAATCCCAATCAACCCACCATCGTTGTTTTCTGGAAGAATGCTACAGATGCTGAGCAAGGCGTTAATGCCATTTACAGCACCCTGCACCGGGGGGCCATATCGCGCTGGCAACCCATGATGGGTATCTCCCTCTCGGATGAAGGGATGAGTAAAAGCCCCTGGACCGATCTGGCCAATGCACTGGATAAATTTATTATCCCCAATTATAATTTTGATATCGTAAGAGATGTGTGGCGGGATAATTATATCGGTATTTTCAGGGCCAACCAGGTGCTGGCGTATGTTCCGGCCATTGAGATGGATGCCACCTTAAAGAACCGCTACCTGGGAGAAGCATATTTTTTGCGTGGCTTTTTTTATTTTAACCTGGCAACCTTATGGGGAAATGTCCCATTGATGCTTACCCCGTCCACTCCTACGGATCGTCCCTCCACCGCTTCTCAGGCAGCAGTCTGGGCCCAGATTGAGGCCGATCTTACCCAGGCAATCGCCAACCTGCCGGAAAAGTATACCGATAGTAAAGACCTGGGACGTGCCACCAAGGGTGCGGCCAATGCTTTGCTGGCCAAAGCCCTGATGCAGCAACAAAAGTACCAGCAGGCTCTCACCCCGCTGCAATGGCTGGTAACGGGCCCCGGTGCGACAATCTATTCCCTGATGCCTGATTACCGGGATAACTTCCTTGTTACTACAGAAAACAACTCCGAATCCGTCTTTGAATGGCAGTTCCAGGAAAACCTGACAGAAAGGACGGATGATGATGTAGCCACCCCTCAGCACAACTATGGCACTTCTATCGCTCAGTTTCTTGCCCCGCGGGGAATAGGCTGGTCGGATATGCAGTCCAACCGGTGGATGATCCGGGAATTTGAACGGGAGCAAACGGTCTCAGGAGAACGTGATCCGCGTCTGGCTGCTACCTTTATTTATGATTCCACCGATGTGAGAGGACCTGAGTTTACCATGGTTTACGGACAGAACTTTGCCCAACGTTATGGTGCTAACAGCGAGGTATGGTTCCGCAAATTTTTGAACGACCACTGGAAAAATGAAGAAGGATACCGCTCACCCAATAACTACCGCTATATCCGTTATGCCGATGTACTGTTAATGTATGCCGAATGTTTAAATGAAACCGGAAGTACTACCGCAGCCTACGAATTTGTGGACCGCGTAAGAGAACGTGCCGGACTGGCTCCCCTGTCACAGGTAAAGCCAGGGTTAAGTA
>DATGYU010000060.1:0-17197 GCA_035297625.1 Prolixibacteraceae bacterium | reverse complement strand
CAGGGGCGCTCAGGTATTCCCCGTCCTTCAGCTCCGGGCTGTTATGGGGCCTGCGCCCAATGCGGCGTGAATAAAACATGTTCTCTGAAGCCAAATCTCCGTCGCCAAACATCAGGGGATAGCTCAAAATATTTTTGCCTTCAATAAAGAAAGGTCTTTTTTCTTCAAAGAATGTTTCAAACGAAGTAAGGTTTACCTGTGAAGGGTCTGCCTCCACCTGCCCGAAATCCGGATTAATGGTAAAGTCCAAAGTAAGGTTGTTGGTCAGGCCCATTTTGCCGTCCAGTCCGCCATCCAACTGATTCTTTTTGCCCGAGCTGCGAAATGGATTCCCGGGTTCTTTACCGTAACGGTCGGTTCGGGCCACCACGTAAGGCATCAAGTCGGCTACTTTTCTAGACTTAAGGTTTTTCAATCCTTTGAGTTCTCCAAACTGGGATACCCACCCTGAAGTTTTCTTGGAGGAAGGCTGCCAAAGGCTCACTTCTTCTTTTCTGAAAAGCTTACGTCCTGCCTGGAGGCCCCAGGTCTGTTCACTGCCCCCTTCAAAACGTAGCTGTGTTAGAGGAATGCGCATCTCGGCATACCAGCCCTTACTGTCCCGGCTGGTCTTGGCAAGCCAGATGGGGTCCCAGGAATTGTCTTCATTCTCGCCATCATTGCTGATGATAAAATCCTGCTTGATACCGGCCACATTAACGATAAAGGCAAAGCCGGTACGTTTGTCGAAATAAGAATCAAATTCTATGGCCACCAAATCGCCCCCGGCCTGGTCGCGTTGTGACAGGCGCTGGCTGATGCTGTCAGGTGAGCTGTCCCATGCTTTAAAGCCCACGTAGATGTAATATTCATCCAGCAGGATGGCAAATTCTGTCTTCTGACCGGGCGCTTTTCCCTCGGATGGTTCATATTGGGTGAAATCATCCTGCCATGCAGCTTTTGCCCATGCCGGCTCATCCAGCTTACCATCGATTGAAATTTCATTTTTACTGCACTCACCTGCATAATATTCTTTTTTGGCAGGACTTTGTGCACTTAGCTGGACATAAAAAAGGCACAGCAGCAACAGAAGGGTCAATTGTTTCATGGGCATCTAAAAAGTATATACCTTAAAAGACTCCATAATTCTGTTTCCGTTACAGCAATTTGCTTTTTCTGCTAAAATATTTTTTGAAAGGGCGCATTTTCGCGGCCTGCCATATCGTGTTGTGCCAAGGAAGGTTTTCGGGATAAGATTCTTTATTGATCAGCCCATCACCCACAGGCTCAGTCTTCCCAAAAAGATTTAGGCAGGCTTCTTCGGTTAATTGAGCCATTCAAATGATGGTAATAATTGAGAATCCATTTCCAAAAGCTCAATATACGCACAATACATGCACAATACCTTATCAATGCTTTAGGGGTTTATAACGGGTAGCTAATAGGTACATTAGGGGGTGTTGAACCCGTAATGTACCCGTAATGTACCCGTAACCTACCTGTAATGTACCCGTAAGCTCTTGACCAGGTATTGAGCGTATATTGACCGTGTATTGAGCATCTCGAAATTAAATGAATCAGAACTCCACAGCAGAAGGCACAGGAGTTTATCATCTGAGAAATGATTGGATTGCCAAATAGGCTGCCTGGTTTGAACGGAACAGAAAAGATAAAGCTGCCTTATTGGCATGTGATTATTTATATATTTTGTAAAACTGTTTGAAAGATGAGTATAAAAAGATAGCTTTGGGACATTGTTCTTAAAATTTATGGTGCGTTTAATAAAATAGAAATAACCACAATAAGGTTGCGTGATGTTATATACTATAATATTAGCAGACAAAATCATGCCAGCAAATCAGAAACAGTATGAATTAAGTTTTGGAGTAAATGTGAAAATAATTGCACATTGGATTATTGTGGTTTCAATTATGATTCTTCTAATGTGGAATATTTCAATAAATGTTTTTGCGTTCTCAATCTTTCTTGTCTTTTTCATACTCACACTGAGTCTAAATCGGACTTCATTTATAAAATTGACAGATGACCGATTAGAGATTGTTAAAAAGAATTTTCTATTTATAAGTACTTTTAGGAAAAGAATTGAATTCAGGGAGCTCACAGAACTCAACATCATTGACAACCGAATAGACAATTTGATTGAGGATCCCATTATTGGAGGTTATGGCGACACGCTAATAAAGCTGTTGACAGGTACTTTTTTTTATACTCCAAGATACAATTTACTGGCTGTATTTAAATCTGGAGAAAGATTGGACGTTTGGGTAAATACTCAAAGGTTCGAAATGAAAAAATTAATTAAACAATTAGAAACTATTCCAGATTTGGACAAAGTCTTAAAAGTGAGTACTGGATGGAAAACAAATTACGATGTATAACATCACCTATCTGCCTCTGCTGTGGTGGCTTAACCATTATCAAACCATATTAATAGAGACTGCATAAAATGAAATTAATTGAAAAAATAGCCTACACAACTTTTGGGATTAATGTTCTTGTAATCTTTTTTGCCTTTATAATAGTACCAGTGCTTATCGTTATAGCACCAGAAATCTTTGATTTACTGTCTGCTCATAAGGGACTTAATCCTTACAATTTGACTTTTACAATTTTGAATTTTGCTGTAATCTTCCATTGGGTATATTGTTTGTGGTTTCTATTGAAGTATGACAGATACTCAAAGTCTCTAATTCCACTGTTTTTTTTCAATGCACTATATGCACCAATATATTTTTATCGGGTAAAAATTAAGAAGAGACCGTTACGAAATAAGATAAATATACCTGCAAAACATGACAAAACAGAGAATTCAATTGAGGAAAGTGATTTTAACAATCTGACAAGAGAAAGCTTGATTGGAATACTTGAATTATGGTCTTCAAAAAGTGAACAAGTAGAATGGCAAAAAAATCAACCGGACACAAATGTGTCAGAAGAACTTTTTTTGCAATGGAAAGATTTATACGTTGATACCAAAATAATTATGGAATCATTTAATTCACAAGAGTTGAAAATTCTGGCTATGTTTGACAATACTATAAAGAAAAGCTTGGAAAAATTCGATGGGCAAATTCCGATACTTACAGTTTTTATGGAAACAGATATATGGAAAGAAATTAATTCTTTAGCAAAAGAGATATTGATTAATTTAGAATAAATGAAATAAGGTTGGTAACATCAACTACCCGCCTCAGCAGATAGCCTAAACATTACACGCCAATGAAAAAACCTGGAAACAGCTTTATTTCATATCAAAATGACTGGAAGCGAAGACAACTGAGAATCGAATAAAACTTATAAAGAAAGGCCTTTGCGCTTCTCAAAGATTATACTGCTAATTGTAAATAGTCAAAATAATAGAGTCTTATCAATACATCCTTACAAGAACTTCTCCCTTTTCTGAAGGTTGAACAACCCATATAGCATAAACAGCAATGAGCCTACGGCCAAGAATATCCGGTTTTTAAGGGTGGTTTCCTGCCATACCATTTCATTCAGGTTATTGGGAATATCAAATGGATTGAGAAAGACATTCCACATGGTACGGTTTAAGATGCCAGACATGATGAGCAGCAAGACCCCAATGATGACCATCACAACGGCTGTTCCATTGCCATTTTTTATGATGGTGGAAAACAAAAAAGCCAGTGAGCCCAGGAAATAAATGGGAAACATGACATGCCAGGTAAGCTCCAGGATATTGACCGGAGCCAACAGAAAGTAACTCATGGCCGTCAATACAAACATCATCAGAAAGACAAGGGTAAATACCAGTATCAGCCTTACGAACCATACCTTGTAGCGGTAGTCGGGAATGCCGAAAAGTATTTCCAGGATGCCTGCATCCAAATCATTCTGGATGCCAAAGGTCATGGGATAAAAAATGAGCAGTATCCCGGGCATGATCTGCAAGCCGTAGACAAAGCCATCATCGATCTGATCGCCATCCATCACATTTACAATGGCGATAAAAAAATAGAAGGCCAGGGCGGCCAGTACAAACCAGATAAAGCGGTTACCAAAGATAACCTTCATGTTGTATTTCACCATTTTACGGAAAAGGATCCATAGATTGGCTGAATTAATAGCTGATTGCATAGTTATACTGTTTTTTAGCTACAAAGTGCCAAAGTTACAAAGTACCTTAGTGCTTAAACATTGGCCCTACTTTGTTACTCAGGTACTTTGTCACTTTGTTACTCTTTTTATTTCAAATCCTTAATCAAACACAAGTAAGCATCTTCCAGTATGGGGCTTGCCGGTACGGCATCTTCCGCAGGCTTTTTCCTTGACAGCAAGCGAACCCTGATCATATCTCCCTGGCGCATATGATGGGTGATGAGTTGTTTGTTTTCCATCTTGTCAAAATCAGCTGCAGGAACATCAAATTGCCATACCATATCTTTGGCCAGGTGTACCATGTCCATGGGTGTGCCATGGTATTTTACCTTTCCCCGGTTAATGACCGCTACCTGGTTACAGGAGCTTGAAATATCTTCAATGATATGGGTGGAGAAGATCACAATACGCTCACGGCTCAGCTCTACCAACAGGTTACGGAAACGAATACGTTCACGTGGGTCCAATCCTGCTGTAGGCTCATCCACCACCAGTATCTTTGGCAGATGCAAAAGGATATGGGCAATCCCGATGCGTTGTTTCATACCGCCGGAGAAAGAACCAATATTCTGATCCTTCTTTTCCCACAGGTGAACGGCTTTTAGTACATATTCAATGCGTGCTTCACGTTCTTTCTGATCGGTAAGCCCTTTCAGGATGGCCTGGTAGTCCAGGAAATCGGCAGCAGGCATGTTCTCATAGGTGCCGAATTCCTGTGGCAGGTAACCAATCAGCCCCTGTAATTCTTCCCTTTTTTCCTGGGTGTCGATGCCGTTGATCCAAATCTTTCCATAGCTCTGTTCATAGATACCACAAATGATACGCATCATGGTGGATTTGCCTGCCCCATTGGGACCCAGCAGACCAAACATTCCGGTGCCTATTTCCAAAGAGACCCCGTTTAAGGCTTTGAAAGGCTGATGACGCTTGCCAAGGTACGGTATCTTTTTTACAGCACGAAGGGTACTGCGCCTTAGATTGCCAAAACGTCCGGTGATACGGTCAATGTTTACTTTTTCCTCATACAGCTTTTTGGCTGTCACTGAAATGGCCAGCGCCAGGTACCACAGGATACCAAAGACTATTGTAAATCCGATGGTCTTGGTTATCTTCCAAACAAAAAATACCTCAATGGCAGGCAATACCCAGAATAAGAATTTCTGCACCAGCGTATAGATTTTCACCGGGCGCTTCTTAGCTGTTAATTGGGCTTTGTGGCTAAGATAGAAGCCAAAGGGTTTCCACATGCCTTGCGCCAGTGCAGCTATACCTACAGAGAGCAAAAGTGACCAAAAAGCAGAATCCAGGTAAAGGAACGTGAAGTAGATCAAACCGACCAATAGGGGCAGTTGCCAGATCATATAATCGAATTCGCGCAGGGTATGGTACTGCTTTTCCAGGCCAGCACGACGGCGTATCTTCTTGCCCGATTCCCACTCCCTGGAAAAGCGGCTTTCACGGTCATAAATCTTTACCAGGTTCTGGATACGGATATGAATGGGTTCATGGTCTCCGATAAGTTGGGTGCGTGCTTTGCGCAGGCTGTTCAGCACAAACCAGGTACTTCCCGGTACCAGGATGATGATGAGAAGGATATCAATGGACTTCCATATGGTGGATTCCACAAAAAAGTAGGTGAGCAGGAAAAAGCCAGCCATCAAACCAATCTGGGTAGCCTTGATTCTAAATGACTGTTCCTTAAACCATGCCAGCGCATTCTCTAGCCCAGAGTAAAAAGTGGGAATAAAAACAAGGGTAAGTATAGTGCTTAAGCTCAGCCCGCCGATCACCACAATGGCAAAGGGGGCCCCGATGGCGCTCACATATTCGGCATCTCCCATGGCCAGGGGCCACATGCCTACGATGGTAGTGATGGTGGTAATCAAAATTGGGCGCACTCTTGAAAGGCCCGAAGTCATCAAGGCACGTGAGCGGCGAAAGCCCCGTTTGCGCAGAATATTGGTATAGTCTATCAAAATGATTCCATTGTTGACAACCACCCCAATTAATATTAAAAAGCCGATCAGCGTGTTGGAACTGAGCAAACTATTGTTGGTAATTATTAAGGCCAGCAAAGAACCAATCGCTGCTAAAGGAATGGAAAACAGCAATACAAACGGGGTGACCAAGGACTCAAATACTGAGGCCATAATCATAAATATCAAAACGATAGCCGCCACAATGAGGATGTAAAAATCGGAGTAGTCAGTCTCTTCATGAACCACTTCAACAGCTACACCGGTTGGAAGATTATAATTGGCTACCAGTTGATCAATCTCATAACGATAGGAGGCCAGCAGGTCTTTTGAACTCTGCGCCTCGGAGACAAACTGATAAGTCAGCTCGATTTGTTTTTCCTGGTTCACACGGTTAATACCCGACAGTCCGCTGGCATAGACAATATTGGTAAAGTCCTGAAGGTCATGAATGCCCCCATTAGCATCACTTACCGGTAACATTTTCAGCTCTTCCATGTTACGCTCGGTCTTTTCTTCTTCCTGGGGATCAAGGTTCTCTTTCTGGGTAATGATAATTTCATATTCATCGATGCCCTGCTTGTATGCTATGCCGGTAGCTATTTCCTTGGAAAAAGAGTTGACCTCGGACAATACGTTATTGAGGGTAATGTTGTATTCCGTCATCAGCAGGGGGTTGAAATACATGTGTACCTCAGGGCGGTTGTCCGAGATGTTCAGGTTGACCCTGTTGACTGATTCGAGCTGATCAACAAAGTATTTCATGTCTTCACCAACGGCCTGCAATTGTTTAAAATCCTGTCCTTTAAGAACGATCTTTTCTTCATCTGTACCGATACCCATCATCTTTTGAAAGGCATTGCCCATGTTGCGGCTCCCGCCCTGGAAATTGCCTGTGCTTTGGGTCTGGGTAAATGAAATGGAAGAGGCTTTGATACCCTTGGTACGATCATCAATATCATTTTTGATTTGTGCAAAGCTACGGTCAGCTATCTTCTCATAATCCTCTTTTAATTTGACAGTCACCGTGGCGGCTTCTTCTTCAATCTTGCTGATGACATCTTCTTTTTCGGCAAGGTCTTCCAGTTTCTTTTCTATCTCCTGAACCGTCTTATCAGTCGATTCAAGTGAAGAGCCGGAAGGCATGGTCACATATAGTCGGATCTCCTTATTTTCAACTTCCTGCAAGGCGCTGATACTTACGGCAAGACTTATAAATATGGCTAAAAAGAAAATGACAATTCCTCCGATGATAGTGCCGGCTGGGTTGCGCATACAGGTTTTCAGGAAGACAAGATAGATCTGTACCATGCGCAGATTGGTGGTCACTTTTTCATAGAATATATTTTTGGCAACCGAGCGTTTCATCATAGCATAGGAGGCCATAGGAACCAGTAAAACGGCTACTGCAAGAGATACCAAAAGGGTAGAGATGATCGATACTCCCACGTTGTATCCCAGCATGACTACCAAAAAGTTATCGGAGAACAGGAAAGGTAAAAAAACCATGATGGTAGTAAGCGTGGAAGCAACGATGGAACGCCACACCTCGGTAGTGCCCTGAGTAACAGCCTGCAAGGGAGGAACTCCTTTTCCCGCCAAACGGTAGATGTTTTCCAGCACCACCACACTGTTATCGAGCAGCATCCCGATGGCCAGAGCCATTCCTACCAGGGTCAGGCTGTTTAGGGTAATACCAAAGGCATAAAAGAAGTTAAACGAGGTTAAGATGGAAATGGGTATGGCCAAAGCCATAAATGAAACAATGCGGAAATTCTTTAAAAAGATCCACAGTACGAAAATGGCCATGATTCCTCCCACCATGGCAAGGTCCATGATCTGGTCAATGTTCTCTTCCATCTGGTCGGCCGAGTTGCTGATTTCGACAATCTGGATCTCTTTGGTGGCCATCTTCTCATTCAACGTTGCCAGAACTTTACGGGTAGCTTTGGAAAGCTCGATCATGTTGGCCTGTGAATCGTTCACCAGCATAATGGTGACTGCATCTTTACCGTTTACCCGGCTGTAGGAAGTCTCTTCTTTTACTCCAAAGCGCACTTGGGCCACATCTTTCAAAAGGATAGGACCGGGTGCTACTACCAGGTCTTCAATATCCTCTACCTTGGTGTATTCTGCCGTTACATGCACAAAATACTGGACTGTCTTCTCCTTCAGGTTTCCCACATAAGTACGTGATCCGGTATTTTGGGCAAGGACTGTGCGGATCTGTGCGGCTGTGATATGATAAGCTTCACAGGCCTTGGTATCCAGGATGATCTCTATGGATTTTTGTTTTCCACCATACACGTTAACCGAGGCAATGCCATCGATATTTTCCAGGTCCGGCTTGATGTCCTGATCCACAATGGTACGAACACGATCAATACCCCCTTCTCCGCGCGCCTGCACCTCCATAAACTGGCTGTTTAACTGCTTCAGGTCTACCTTCGCAACATTCACCCTTACATTCTGGGGCATGGAGGATTGTACTTCGTTGATCTTTTCCTGAAGTTTCAGGTAGGCATACTTGAAGTTTACATCCTTTTTGTAATAAACGATAATGGTGCTTTGCCGTGAATTTACATTGGATTCAATGGATTCAATGCCTTCCAAGGTACCGATAGCTCCTTCCAGGGGAACCACCACATGATTTTCCATGTATTCGGGTGCCAGCTCTGTTGTCGAGCCTGCCTGGACAAAAAGAAAAGGAAGTTCGGCATTGGGCATTAACTCTACCGGCAGTTGCTTATAAGAGACATACCCCAAAACGGTCAGTCCCAGGAACAACATGCTGATCAGTATTTTTCTTTGTATGATGAATTTCATCCGAAGATAAATTAGTTTGTTAGTATTGATCGTTCCGTTCACTAAAGTGAACGGCAAAGGATATTGCCTGGAATAGCATTGCAGTTTAATCGAACCACTATGCTTTGCCGATGGCTTTAACCAATGGATTTTTAAATCGGTACGCTTTCAACAGTATTCGTTTCATTTGTTTTATTCTTAAAAAAACGATCTTTTAATGAATCAAATACTTCAAATACACAAGGGATCACAATTAATGACATTGCCGTGGAAGTAATCAGCCCTCCAATTACTGCCAAAGCCATCGGAGCCCTTAATGAGGCACTCTCGCCAAACCCGAAGGTCAGGGGAAGCATTGCCAGGATGGTGGTTAAGGTGGTCATGATGATAGGGCGTATTCTTTGCTGCCCGGCCTGCTGAATGGCCTCAATTCTGGAAACGCCCTCTTGCTGAAGCTGCAAGATGCGGTCGACTAAAAGTATGGAGTTGTTTACCGCGATACCTACCAGCATGATAATGCCAATGATGGCCATGATGTTGAGGGTCATTCCCATGATGAAGAATGTCAAAATGGAGCCTACTACAGCCACCGGAATGGTGAGCAAGATGGTAAAGGGGTGCAGCAGTGATTCAAATTGTGCAGCCATAACCATGTAAACCAGGATGATGGATAGGATCATGGCAAAACCAAGAGCGTTCATCGACTCCTGCCGCTTCTCTTCCTCTCCGGTGATCTTGATTTTGTAATCAGCAGGAAGAGCTATACCGGCAATGGCTTGATTGACTTTGACAACCATCTTGTCAAGGGCAATATCCTTGTCCATATATCCTGTGATCTTGCCAATGCGTATTTGATTTCTTCTAAATATTTCCTTGGGCGACTGGCCTTCACGGATGTCTGCTATTTCACTTACCCTGACTACCTGTGCACCATTTTTAATGGTCATATCGCTCAGGTCGGCCAACCCTTTGTCGGGAAGACGAAGGGTGATATCCTGCATTTCGCCCCCTTTTTCAATGGTTCCTGCCACTTTGCCTGTCAGTTGGTTCTGTATCTGGGTCACTACATTAGCTACGCTCAGATTGAAAATTCCTGCCCTTAAACGGTCCACCATTACTTCTACCTCGGGCGATCCGCCTTCCATGGAAGCTTCCAGGTTGTAAACTTCGGGAATGGTTTGTACGGCCGTCTTTACCTGGTTGGATAAATCTTCAATGACATCCAGGTCTTCACCTTGTATTTCGATTACAAGGGGTGCTTCATCGGTTCCCATCAGCCCTCCCAAGGCAGTCTGGTCCTGAACGTATTTTAATTCAATGTCGGGCAGTTTTCCAATGGATTGTGAGATAGACTGGATAGCCTGCGTTGAACTGTACCCTTTAACAGGTTTTAGGATCACTTTAATGGTAGCGGTGTTTTCACCCTGAAAAAGGGCATCCTGGCTACTCAAAGCACCGGTAGAGGGTCCTATCTGGCAATAAAGCGTTTCCAGATGATCTCCCAGCACTTCACGAATATTGTTTTCAAGATTGCTTACTGCCCCTGAAGTCCTTTCCAGACGCGTCCCTTCAGGCATTTTTACATCCAGGCTAAACTGACGGGTTTCCGTCTTAGGCATAAACTCGGTGCCAATGAACGGGACTACCAAAAATGAAAGACCCATTAAAACGGCAGTAGCTAAGATGATCGCCCATTTGTAACGGATTACCCTGCCAAGGAAAAACCCATATCCCTTGATGCTGACAGATTGCTGCAAGGGCTTCTTACTGCCTTTATAAAAATAATGGTACAGCATTGGGATTAGTAAAAAGGCGGCAACCAAAGAGGAGAGCAGTGAAAAAGTAATGGTCCATGCCTGATCCTTGAACAGTTCGCCGGAAGCTCCATGCAGATAAACGATGGGCAGGAAAACAACGATGGTCGTAAGGGTAGAGGAGGTAATAGCCCCGCTAACCTGGGCAGTGCCTTCAATGGCGGCATCTTTTACCGTATAGCCTGATTGGTGCAAGCGGAAGATATTCTCCATCACCACAATGGCATTGTCGACCAGCATACCCGCTCCAAGGGCTAGTCCGCCCAGGGTCATGATATTCAGGCTAAGTCCGTTGAAATACATCAGGTTGAACGTGGCAATGATGGAAACAGGCATGGCGATACTTACAATCAGCGTAGTACCGATGCGGCGCAGGAAGACAAAAATTACCAATACAGCCAGCGCCATGCCCATTAGGGCAGTATCTTCCACTTCGCCAATGGCATTGTCAATAAATACTCCCTGATTGGTAATCACGGTCAGTTCATAACCGGGCAGGGCTTTTCTCATATCTGCCAGGGTCTTGGAAATATCTTCCACTGCCTTTACCGTGTTGGAACGCGTCTCTTTGTAAATGGATAATCCCAGGCAGCGTTTGCCATTCAGGCGGACAATGTTTTCAGGTTCCTTGTTGGCAAAGGAGATTTTGGCCACTTCTCGCAAGTATATGGGTGCTTTTTCTGCCGTGTTATCACCAGTGATAATGGATTTGTAGCCAACAATGGTATTTTCAAAATCGCTTAAATCAGTAAGCAGGCTCACTCCTTTGACTACATATTTTAAGCCCATTTCTGTAATGGAGCCACCGGATATACTTTGGTTGAAGCTTTGAATGCGGGTGTTGATTTCATCCAGGGTGAGCCCAAAAGCATCGAGCAGGTATTCATTGGTTTCAATTAATACTTCATTTTCTTCTGAGCCCGATACTTCCACATCGGCTACTCCTTCCAGTCGTACCAGTTCATTGCGAATGTAATTTTCGGCCACCTTGCGCAGTTCATTCATATCGGTAATGCTTTCATGGGAAAGTCCCACTACCATCACCGGGGCCGTATTGGGGTCATGCTGGGTGATATTGATCTCGTCCAGAGCCTGGTTCTGGGCAAAGGTGCTTGCTGCCTTCTGAAGGTCAAGGAATGCTTCGTCCATATCCTTGGTCCAGGCATACTCTACGGTGATCTGGGCAGTCCCAACCTTGGAAACTGAGGAGACCTGCATTACTCCAGACTGACGAATGGCCAATGACTCAAGGTTTTTTACAAACAACTTTTCCATCTCTTCCGGGGGCCGTTCTCCTGATTTTAATTCAATAAACAAACGCGGGTTGTTTATCTCAGGAAACAGATCGATCCCCAATTTGTCAAAGGAAATATATCCCAGCAGAACTACGCCCAGAACCACCATAAGAATTGTGACCGGGAAGTTGACTGCAAATTGTGTTAACTTCTTCATTCGCTTTATTTCTGTTAATTCGAAATTCTATGTTTTAAGACCAAAGATTGATAGACTGAGGGACTGAGGGATTGAAGGATTGAAGGATTGAAGGAATGAAGGATTGACCACTGATCACTCAATACTGCATCCTTGGTTTTCCCGTCTCCGGGTTCCGTACTCCAATACTCATTGCCCATGCTCCTTGCTCATTGCCCCATGCTATTTCACTATCTTCACCTTGGAGCGATTCTTTAAGGTCTCAAAGCCTTTGATCACCAGTCGGTCATTCATTTTTAAGCCAGAGGTGATTTCCGCCTCGTTTTGATTCTCATAGCCTAGTGTAATCCGCTTTTCAACGGCTGTTCCATTGTCGACCACAAAGACCGATTTTCCCCTCTGGTTGGAGATGATAATTTCTTTTGGAATGACAACCACGCTGTCTCTGCGGGCCAGAACGATATCGGCTTTGGCAAACATACCGGGACGCAGTTTAAGATCAGGGTTGGCCACCTGGATGATTCCTTTAAAGGTGCGAGTCTCGCTGCTGATGGCCGGAGAGAGTTCTTTTACAGTTCCGGGCAAAGTATCGTTGGGCAGGGTATAGTTCATAATACGCACCGGTTGGTCAATCTGAACGTCACTGATATATTTCTCGGGAAGGTTCACCTCAACGGTCATTATGCTGTAATCCATCAAACTGGCAACGGCAGTACCGGTAGCTACCTGGGTGCCATTGGTAATGGCAGGCAGATCGGTAATTACCCCTTTAAATGGGGCCCTTACGTTGAGTTTGGCCATCTGCAGGTTGGCTCTTTCAAAAGCATCCTTGGCATTGGTATAATTTACCTCTGAGTTTCGGTAGTCGAGCAGGGTAACTCCTCCTTTTTCATATAAAGACTGCTGTTTCTTTAAGTTCTGATCCGTGATTTCAAGATTTAGTTTCTTGCTTTCATAGCCGATGCCATTCACATATTCGGCATCTTCCAGCTGAACAATCACCTGACCGCTTTCTACTACATCGCCAAGGGCAAAGGGACGGCGGGTCTTGGGATTGATATTGAGTTTGTATTTGCCGGTCATCTCGGTGCTCAATACCGTTTTCTTGGTGGCATTCAGTGTCCCGGTGGTATTGATAACTTTCTCAATGGACTTTGGCTTGATGTCATTAACTGATACCGGAACAGCAAGTTCTGTGGTAGTATTGGCTTGTTGGTTGTTACAGGCGGTAGTTGCTCCGATCAGGGCCAGTAAAGCAATAAGTTGGTAAAATGATCTCATGGTATGGTTTGTTTATTATTTCTTTTTGATAATGTTTTCAGGGATGACAGCCTCGTTCTTCTCAAAATCATAGAGTGACTGAATCTTCAGGTTTAGAAGTTCGATCTTATAGTCTATCAGAGATTGGGCATAGGCCATTTTCTTTTGGGAGAGCTGGGTCTGGAAAAGATTCATGTCCATACTGGTCAAATCCCCGTTGGCATACCTTTCCAGGTTAATCTCGTAAGTTAGCTGGGCATTCTTTTCATTCTGTTTGGCAATGTCAATCTGGTTGACAAGGTTCTGCAAACTCCTGTAAACCCTGCGTATGTCCACAGTAATCTGTTTTCTTTGTTCATTTTGGTTAAGCTTTTGAGTCTGTATAACAGCTTCCTGGGCCTTAATTCGGGCCTTCTTTTCACCCCAGTCATACAATGGGAGATTGAATGAGACCGATATCCTTGGGCTATTGGTAGGGGTGTCATATACATCCTTCAATTTCTCGTTATCCCCGCTAATCCCCAATGATAAATTGACATCTCCCTTGAATTCATTCAAAGATTTGGTACGGATCAGGTCAAACTGAGAAGATTCTATATCGATTTCCCTTTGGCGCAGTTCCATGCGGGAATTCAATCCATAATCAATGGCTTTTTTTACATCAACTGCAATGGGGTTTAAAGCTACATCAGTCATCACGGTGATATCTTCCATAATGTCCATTCCAATGTACTGTTTAAACTGATCTTTGTAATTATCCAGTGTTACCTGCGCATTGTTCAGACTTGATTTGGCAGTGGCAAAGTTCAGTTCTGCCTGGTAAAGTTCTTCTTTGGCGGCTATCCCTGCTGTTACCTTATTCTGCGTGATCTCAAAGCTCTTTTGTGTGTTGGCATACTCATCCTGAGAGATGGCCAGGCTCATTTGCGCCAGATAGACATTGTAAAAGAATTGAGTAACCTGTTTCTCGCTGTTCAACATTTGCATGGCATAATTCAATTGGGCATTTTCAAGGTCCAACTCCAGTTCTTTCAACTGAAGTTTGGTTTTGTTATAGGTAAACAATGGCTGGGTAACACCCAAAGAAAGCCTGTTGGTGAACGCCTTGTCAACATTTACAACCTCCCCAAGTTCCGGGATGAATTTTTGTGTGTAATAATTTTGCCAACCAAAGTCATTTCTTAGACTAATAGTCGCATCGGTAGGCAGAATTGGCTGTGAAACCATAAATGTTCCAAAGGATTGCGTCAATTCGTTGGTAAACCATTTTGAATTAAATACATCATACTGCCTGTCTTTCTCATAATTAAGAGGAGTCACACTAAGTGAGAAGTTGGATTTAAGTGCTGCATTTTGTGCTTTGAGCGATTGTTCGGAGCGTTCCAGGTTCAACAACGAACGTTGAATATCCGGACTGTTCGAGCGGGCAATCTCCAGCGCCCTTTCCATTGTCAGTATCTGTTGCGCATTTGCCGGAAGCAAAAACTGGCAAAAAATGAACAACATCAATCCCCTTTGGATCATTTTTTTTATAAGCATAACGATGGTACTCTATGGTTTATATCTTTAGTTCAAAATTTCAAATTTCAAATTCCAAGCTACAGGTGGCTGGCAACTGATCCCGGAACATTGCCTACTGTTTCACCAGCTTAATGGCATCAGCTATCACAATGGGCCCGGAAGTCTTGTTGCCCAACTCCACTTTTACCGTATCGCCCGAGAAATAGAAAGAGCCAAGGCTGTTCCATCCGGTGTCAATTGTTTTAAGGTCAACGACCACCTCTTCCTTGTTTTCCGCATAAATGGTATAGGTGTATTGACCACCTTCATCCTCATTGCGCCCGAAGCCTCTTCCCCTGCGGTTTTTAGCAAGATAAGTATACACCTCATAAGTCCCTGCCTCTTTAATAGGGATATTCCAGGTGGCTTTTTTACTGCCATCGCCCGATTTGACGTAATGGGCCGACCGGATAAACTTGCCAAAGTAATTACTGTTGGTGGTAGCCCTCCAGGTTCTTGGAGGCCTCCAGTTATTCATTCCAATAAACCGCTCCTGGGTCTGATCATCTGATAAGAGTATTTTTTGCAACAGGCTCTGATCTTCAGAAACGGTGCATTTGAAAGTTGGATCTTCATCATCGCAGATAAACTCTCCTTCTTCAGCCAAACGAACGGGTACATCTGTTATTTTTTCTCCCTCATAGGGGGTAGCTTTGGTATCTTCCTCAATGTTATCCAACGGTAGGACCAACTCTGCCGGTATATTTTTTGAGGTAAGGGTGTTGATGGTAATATTGCGGGGTGTACCTTCCAGCAAATAGCTTACCTCTTTGGTTTGCGTGCCAGGCAGATAAATAAGTTTCTCCACCGTTTCCATGTTGGCACCCCCGCCGCCAAAGCGGCCTCTGCCGGGCCCCCCGCCTTCTCCCAAGCGAAACTGCACCATTACAATGCCTTCCGTAGTTTCCGTATTGGTGATCTTGAACTTGACCATCGTTTTCAACCGGTCGCCATCCAATACATTTACAGCTTTAACGCCTCCGATCAGATAACCCGGCAGATCCTTACTGCTGAACCACTTTTGCATATAGGGCAGCAAGTCGGTACCAAACTGCTGTTGTATTCGAGTATTGAAATCTTCGATTGTTGTTGCGTTAAACTTAATGCTTTTCAGAAAGTAAAACATGAAATCATTGAAAGCCTCATCTCCTGCTTTTCTTTTGATAATAGAGAAAAGGGCGGATCCTTTTAACTGGATTACATTATCGATAATCTGAATCTTTGTCTTATCATCCAGCAGTTGGGCAAATGAATAATCCAACAGGGCAAGGTTGGCCTTCTCATTCTCGGTCATTCCCTGAAATTGGCGCATCCAACCCTGGGCTCCTGATTCGGACGACTGCCGTAGATAAGCTTCAAATATACGATCTGTAACAGGCCACTGCTGCGACCGTATGAAATATACATGGTTATAAAACAAGGGGAAGAAATACAATGCATTGGTTTTCTCTTCCACTTGCTGATTTCCTCCATTTCTGTTAAAGTTAGCTCTTCCCGAGGGCTGGGTGAAAAGGCCAAGGAAATTATTGAATGCAATCGTTTTTTTCTCTTCCGGGGTCATATTGGCCTGATCACCCCGGCCCCAGCGTTCCATTCTTTTAACGCTCCCGGCAAAATCTGCCTCTTCGACAAGCAGCCCTTTTTCAGGAAACAGAATGGTCTCGGGTTGTATCTGTTCCCGTTCGCCTATCAGGGTACGCGGGTAAGAACAGAATTGGGCAGGTACTTCTACCAGACTTAAGCGTTCAAAGGGATAGTACATATCTATTTTGCGCTCATAATCTTTCAAGGCCTCGCCAATTAAGGTGGGTATAGTGTCTTTGATGGGCTTTAAGAACTCGGAAAAGTAATCGTGATTTTTATGAATAAACAGGTTAAACTCCAGCCCGTCGATGGTATCCGTTTTCTGTATGTAATCGCCAATAATAAGGGATACCTGATCCAGGTTATGGCTATTGGTAAAATGGAATATTCCGCCTTTGTGTTCTGTCTTGCCCTGGGAGATGGCTGTCAGGCCCGGCCGGGTATTGACGGTAACTTCATAGCTGCTGAATTGCTTTTGCATCCATTGCTTGCTTTGCTTGCCAAAGCCTGTTCCGGCTACCGGGTACCAGTTGCTCTCACGCGTTAGCAAAACATATTCCGGGGAAACAATAGCCGAACGTTTATCAATTTGAAACATATCCGCCCGATAAGGCTCCTGCAAGGTTTTATCATCCACGTCCAAAAAGC
>DATGYU010000059.1:0-11168 GCA_035297625.1 Prolixibacteraceae bacterium | reverse complement strand
GAGAACCCCTCGCTTAACTGATAAAGGTGTTGATAAAGACATTGTTGATTTTGCGTGTCACCTGGTTGAAATAGCGTTTCCCTTCAAAGCCCATCACCCATCTTATCCCTTCAAGAGCATTTACCAGGAAGATCTCATCGGCTTCTCTCAGGTCCTGTTCGGTAAGTCCTTCTGACTCACTATAGCTGATTTCCAGTTTTGCAAAAATACGAAGCATCAGCAGCTTCGAGATATCGGCATAAGCACCATGCTTTATGGGAGCTCCTTTGGCCATCCCATCTTTTATCAGGTAAATGTTTGAATGAGGTGCCTCCGTAATGAAGTTCTTATTGTTTATCAGCACAATTTCCATCGTCTCATCGCTTGAATGAAACCCTGCAATTTTCCAGTACAGTTCCGAGCCTAAAATATTACTCGACAAGGCATAAACTGGTTTACGTATTTCTCGCGAAATAGCAATATAAAGCCCCTTTTCATTAAGTTCATAGCCGGAATGCTCTGTCTTTGTACTATTTATAGAATACTGAAGTTTCTTATTGGAAAGCCAAAAACGAACAGAAAGAATAGCGCCTAAAAAATGCTTGTTGCGGGTAAGGGTGCGTTCCATTTGCCTTTTTAACTCCGCGCCCTCCTTATCTGTTAACTCGGGACAGGATTGATTAAAAAGCAATAGTTTCATTTTTATCATCTCGCAGCTTTCCTTGAAAAAGGGAAAAGAGGTACGGATAGATCTTATCTTTTCAGTAAAAAGTAATCCTTCTGTCTCCTCCAGGGTGATTTTGTAGTCTGCAAAAGCGATAAACTGCCCGTTTACCAATATGTATGCTCCGTTTTTCATACTAAAAGTGTTGAGATTTGAGGGTACATATTTACATTGGGCGTGACCCTTAATCCCTTAATCCCTGCCAGCTGAGCCGATTTCATATCCGATTCACTGTCGCCTATCATCACTGATGCCGCTTTGGAAATGTCATATTTGGCGATCAATTTATCAATCATCAATGAGGCAGGCTTCCTGCACAAACATTTTTCATGATCGGGATGATGTGGACAGAATAATATATCCCGTATTTGGATTTGATGACTGTTAAAGGTGGTAATCATCTGTTCATGCAGCTTTAAGATATCCTCGCGGGTATATAAACCCCTGGAAATGCCCCCTTGGTTGCTTACAATGAATAACTGATACCCGTTTTGCTGGAGCAGCTTTAGATTATCGAATACCCCTTCGATAAATTCCATCTGATCGGCTTCCCAGATATAATAATATTGACTGTTATTAATTAAAACACCGTCCCTGTCCAAAAAAACAGCTTTATTCATCGGTTTACATTCTGAAAAGTTTATCCATGAACGCTTCCAAAAGACGTGGATTGATCAACACTGGCAACAGAAAACCATACAGGGCTCCCAGGAAATGGGCATCATGGGCCACATTGTCCTTCTGCTTGTTGCTCATCTGGTAAGAATAAACCAGGTAAAGTACGGCAAACAAAATCCCTGGAATGGGCAGGATCATAAAGAAAAGTATTGAACGCCAGGGATCAAAGAAAATGGCGGCAAACAGCACTGCCGAGACAGCGCCTGAGGCCCCCACGGCATTATAAAAATAGTTCTTGTGGTGCTTGACAAGGGCATAAAGATTGGATACCAATATTCCCCCAAAATAAAGAAGGAAGAAATATGCGATATGATTGGCTCCAAAGTATTGTTCAAAATAACTTTCAATGGCTGTGCCAAAGGAAAACAAAACGATCATATTTACCAGCAAATGTTCCCAGTTGGCATGAACAAAAGCATGGGTGATCAGCCTGTGGTATTCTTTCTTATAGTAAATCTTGCTGGCATTGAACTGCAGCTGCTCCATTAATTTGGGTGAATTAAAGGCAGCATAGGAAACAACCGATGTAATCAAAATCAATAGGATAGTCATGGCGCTAGTGATTAATGTAAAATCCTGTAAATCATTTCTCTTTGTAAATCAGCAGCAGAAGCCGAAACATTGCCCCAACCTTTTGATTTCATATCGTATTCCCGCAAGATACTGATAATTTCAACGAGTTTTTTTATGTTATAGTTTTTTGCAGCACCAACATAGGTCTTTACAAAAAATGGATGTACCTGAAGGACCGATGCCACATTATTCTGAGACTTATCTTCTAAAAAATGATAATTCAATATTTTGTTGAAGTAAGAAAACAGGGAAGAGATCACAACCGGTATAGGGTTGGATGCTGGGTTCGCCCCAAAGTAGTTGATAATCCGGTTGGCCTTTAACAGGTCTTTTTCTCCCAGGGCATTTTGAAGCTCATAGACATTAAATTCCTTGCTGATGCCAATGTTTTTTTCAATATGGTCAGGGTTGATCTGGCTACCGGCTGGCAGTGAAATGATCAGTTTATCCAACTCGTTGACCACCTTGCCAAGATCCGTTCCCAGGTATTCGGCAAGCATGGCGGCCGCCTGCGGTGTGATGGAATACTGATGGTTTTTAAGATAGGAGATGATCCATGTGGGCAGTTGATTGTCGTATATCTTTTTGGATTCAAACAAGATGCCTTTTTGATCAATCAGCTTGGCAAAGGTCTTTCGCTTGTCTATCGTTTTATACTTGTAATTGATGACCAGGATGGTGGAATTGAGCGGGTTCCTGACATACGATTCCAGGTCTTCAATCTTTTTTATATTCTGAGCTTCCCTTACAATGATTACCTGGTAGTTGGACATCATCGGAAAGCGGCGCGCATTGGCAATAATGGTATGCGGCTCGGTGTCCTTACCGTAAAGAACGGTCTGGTTAAAGCCTTTTTCAGCATCCGTCAGCACATTGTCGGTGATATAATCACTGATTTTATCGATAAAATAGGTTTCTTCTCCCATTAAAAAGTAAATGGGATGATAGATTTTTTTCTGAAGGTTGCTTAGTATTTCCTCGAAAGTCATCAGATAAGGGGTGTTTAAAATTTCAGGTGTTTGACCGATTCTCCATTGTTCTTGATTTCCAAAAGGGCATCAATGCCGGTTTCCAGGTGCTCGTTCACAAAGTTCTTGGTAACCATCACATCGCTTATATCGGTTTTTACTCCTGTCGAGATCATCGGTTGGTCTGATACCAAAAGCAACGCTCCCGAGGGTATCTGGTTGTAAAATCCTACGGTAAAAATGGTGGCCGTCTCCATGTCAATGGCCATGGCCCTTGATTTCTCCAAATATTTTTTGAAGCGTTCGTCATATTCCCAGACACGCTTGTTGGTAGTATAAACCACCCCTGTATAATAATCATGATGACGATTACGGATGGCTGTCGATACTGCCCTTTGAAGATTAAAGGCAGGAAGGGCAGGTATTTCCGGTGGCAGGTAATCATTGGAAGTTCCTTCACTGCGAATGGCAGCAATGGGCAGAATGAAATCCCCCAGCTGGTTCTTGGCTTTCAATCCCCCGCATTTTCCTAAAAATAATACAGCCTTGGGATGAATGGCACTCAGCAAATCCATCATGGTAGCGGCATTGGGGCTTCCCATTCCAAAATTGATGATGGTAATGCCCTGGGCCGTGGCATTGGGCATATTGCGGTTCTCTCCTACAACGGGCACTCCAAACTTCTTGGCAAACAAATCGACATACAGGTGAAAATTGGTAAGCAAAATCAATTCGCCAAATTCTTCCAGGGGCCTTCCCGTATAGCGGGGAAGCCAGTTTTGTACAATTTCTTCTTTTGTCTTCATATTCTATTGACAAGATAAGAATTGGAACGCGGATTAAGCGGATCGAGCGGATAAAAAAACTTTGTTCTCATCAATTATGTCAGGCAAGAGAGTTTTCTTAAAATCCGTTTAATCCGTTTGATCCGTTTGATCCGCGTTCCAATTATATTACTTCCAGCTTTTATTGATTATATTTAGCGCCGGAATAATCACAAAAATACAAACTTTGTTGGGTTCAGCATGCAAAAATTGAATTTGCCCGAATATTCTTTCAGAATAAAAACCGTGGAGGAGAAAAGCTTCATTTTTGATCTCCTGAGGAAGAAATATGTACGTCTGACAAAGGAAGAATGGGTGCGCCAGAATTTTGTTAAGTTTCTGATGGATGAGAAGAAATTTCCCCAGTCATTAATGAGCCTGGAAGCAGGCCTGAAAGTAAATAACAATGCCCTAAGGGCGGACATGGTAGTATTTGACCGATTTGGCAATCCTGCCCTGGCCGCCGAATTCAAGGCCCCCGAGGTAAAAATCAGCCAGCAGACCTTCGACCAGATCGTCAGGTACAACATGCAGCTCAAAGTAAAGTACCTGATCGTAAGCAACGGGCTGGATCATTACTGCTGCCAGATCAATTATGCCGACAACTCCTATGCCTTTTTGCGTGAAATACCTGATTTTACGATGGTCCTGGAATCCTTTTAGGCCGCCTTTTGCAAAATCATATTCATCCTGATAAGTGCCAAATCAAAATTGGCGCATATATTGGCGGATCCGATCAGGGTATTGATTCCCCCTTTTTCCAGTTCCTCGAGCACCTCTGGCTGAACACCGGACAGGATAATCTGGATGCGCCGCGATTTTAAGTCTTTTATCGTCTGCTTTAAGTTTTGTAGGCCCGTGCCATCAATAAAGGGCACGTGGCGCATACGGATAATTACCACCTTTGAATGATTATTGATGTCTTTTAGCGTCTCCTCATAACGGCGTGCGGCAGCAAAAAAGAATGGCCCGCTGATTTCAAAGATTTCAACTCCTTTGGGAATATCGGCATAGTTTTCCAGGGTGTCCGATTCCGCTTCAATGGGGGTAATGCTGCTAAGCTTGGACATGCGCTGCATGAATAGTAGCGATGAAAGTACTACGCCCACTTCGATAGCAACGGTCAAATCGACAAAGACAGTCAAAATGAAGGTGCTTACCAAAACAAAAACATCATATTTAGATCCTCTTAAAATGGAGAAGAAAGATTTCATCTCGCTCATGTTGTACGACACCACAATCAGTATACCGGCCAGACAAGGCATGGGGATCAGGATGGCCCACTTGCCAAAAAAGAGCATGATCAGCAAAAGGGTTACCGCATGAATGATCCCTGCGATGGGGGTTCTTCCGTTATTTTTTACATTGGTGGCTGTACGGGCAATGGCTCCGGTAGCGGGTATCCCTCCAAAAAACGGGGTCACGATATTGGCCACTCCCTGGGCGATTAATTCCGTGTTGGAACGATGGGTGCTGCTGATCATACCATCAGCCACAACAGCTGATAAAAGCGATTCTATGGCCCCTAAAAGTGCAATGGTAAGGGCTGGCTGCATATAGTGACCCAGCTGATCAATGTTGATCGTGGGAAAAGTAAGGCTAATATTATTTGGAATAGCTCCAAAGATCGTTTGTATGGTGTTAACCGGGATGGCAAATACCGAAACAAGGGTGGTCATCACTACAATGGCAATGAACGAGCCGGGAATTTTTGGAATTAGCCTGCCTGAAAAAACAGTAATAATGATAGTGCCTATGGTGATCAGTATAGCCGAGAGATTGAAATTCTGCATATGATGAAAATAAACTTCCCACTTGGCCATAAACTCCGCAGGGAGCTTATCGATGGGCAGGCCCATGGCATCTTTTATCTGGGTGGAGAAAATCACCAGGGCAATACCGCTGGTAAATCCGACGATCAACGGGTGAGGGAAAAACTTCAGAATTGATCCAAGGCGCAATACCCCGAAGGTGATGAGCATGATCCCGGCCAAAATGGTGGAAATGATCAAACCGTCGATGCCATATTTCTGAATGATGCCGTAAACAATTACGATGAAAGCCCCGGTAGGACCCCCGATTTGTACACGGCTACCTCCCAGCAAAGAGATGATAAAACCGGCTACTACAGCCGTAATAATCCCTTTTTCGGGTGAAACACCCGATGCTACTGCAAAGGCAATGGCCAGGGGAAGGGCTACAATCCCAACTATGAGCCCGGCAAATATATCGTTTGTTAAATTTTTTGTCAATAGGCCTTTCCTGAAAAGGCTCCATGTCTTTGGAAGAAAAATCGAATCCATTCCTGATAATTTTTGAAGGCGCAAATGTAAGGGCTATTCCAGCAGGTTATCCTCTATACCCCTTTTTTTTCTCTACTTTAAGAAATCTTAAACTTACCCTTATTTTCAAGCTACTAAGGGCCATTGAAAAATTAAGGATTCAATATCAAAATGCAGAAAAACATTCCCAGTAAGAATTAAAAATCTGTTTTTATCCGCTTAATCCGTTTTATCCGCGGTCCTATTCTTTTATTTTCATCGAATTTAAAATATCTTTCCCTCTGATTCGTCTACCATCCTGTAAGCGGCTCGATGGAACCCAAAAAATCAATGCCAGTGGTCGGTTAACAGGCCCTTGGTTGATCCGGTTCCAAAAAGTTTAACCAATGTACAATGACAGGAATAGAGATCGTAAATGCGTTACAACAAAACACCCCGGTAGCGTTTGTAGATACAATGGGCAAAGAAAGGCTTAATATAGCGGAGGTCATTAAAAATCAAGGCAAACGGTTGCAGGGGTTTATCAGAAAACGTGTGCAGTCGCGTGAAGATGCCGATGATATTTTACAGGATGTCTTCTCCCAACTGGTGGAAGCGGATCGCCTGATGAAACCCATTGACCAGATTTCGGCATGGCTGTTCACCGTGGCCCGCAATCGCATTACGGATTTGTATCGCAAGAAAAAAACCGTTTCAAGACCTGAATCCCTTTCCGAGTATGAAGAGGAAAGTTTCTATGACGAATTGAGCGAGCTGTTGTTCGATAACGGAAGCACCCCTGAAACGGAATACCTGCGCGCTTTGGTGTGGACAGAACTTGAAAAAGCGATGGATGAACTTCCCGAAGAACAACGGCTGGTTTTTGAGCTGACCGAGATGAAAGGAATGTCGTTTAAAGCCATCGCCCAACAAACGGGCGTGGCGGTAAATACCCTTATCTCCCGAAAGCGATATGCCGTCTTGTACCTGCGCGAACGGTTGCTGCTTATTTATGACGAATTAATTAATTTTTAAATTGAAATAACCATGAAATCAGTTTTTAGAAGAAGGTGGTATATGTTCATACCCCTTATAATCCTGGCCTTTGTTGCCTTTGGCTTTATCACCATGCATTTGTGGAACTGGCTGATGCCCGTCCTGTTTCACCTGCCTGAAATTACCTTCTGGCAGACTGTCGGATTGCTTGTCCTTTCCCGCCTTATTTTGGGTGGAATGCACGGTCACGGCAGAGGTCACCATGGTCATCATTGCAGAAGAGACATGCATGAAAAATGGGAAAAGATGACCCCCGAGGAGCGCGAACAATTTCGCGAACACCTTCATATGCACCGTCCACCCTGGATGCGCCGTGAGCGTGAAGGCGACATGGCCAAAGAGGCCTGATCTTATACTGTTATCCAATAAATTGCCTTAATTACAGTATGCAATAGGCGCTCCTGTTATAGATCAATTTTCATGGATCATCCGGGAAATTACAAGTTATAGAGACCAGCTAGCTCGTAAAGAGCTAGCCGGTCTTTTTTTATCTGTGCCGCTTTTGAGGTTCCGTGGTCTTCTAATTGGGCTGGTCCTCTATAGGATGATATATTTAACCTTCCACAGATTAATCTTATAAATGATTTGCCATTAATTTATCATTCAATTACGTATTGCTTGTGGATTTATAAACACGCAAGCAATACACAATATATTTATAAGCAATACACAAGCTATACACAAACTATGGTTTTTATTAAGATGATCTTCCGTTTTTTTACATTCGCAACATTTTAATTTATTTTTTTTGTTTTTAATCAAAATAGGCCCTTTTGCCGTTTCTTTACAGTAGTTTTAATCCTCAACATGAAACATGCGTCCATCCGATAGAAAAAAGTCCTCCGCGGGTAAACCTCAGGCCAGTGTTTTTAGCTTGCTAAAGCCATACGGGGTAATGGTCAGCTTTCTGATCCTCTTTGCCGTTCTTAGCAACGGGGTTAACCTGCTATTGCCCAAGCTGATTGCCAGAGCCATCGACGATTTTAATGCCGGTCATTTTTATTTCAACAAGGTCATTGCCTGGTTTCTGACAGCCTCACTGGTCATCTTCTTTTTCACTTACCTGCAAAGCATCATGCAGACCTATGCCTCCGAGATTGTGGCCCGGGATCTTCGTTCACGCCTTTCAGATAAAATATCCCGTCAAAGCTACAGCTACATCCTGAAGGTCAATCCATCGAAACTTTTAACCAACCTTACCTCAGACATTGATTCCATCAAGATGTTTGTTTCCATAGCGGTAGTGACCATCTTTTCTTCCGTATTCATGATTGTGGGCATTGGGGTACTGCTGGTTTCAATCAACTATAAGCTTGCCGTGCCCATTCTTACCATCATTCCTATTATCGGGGTCACCTTTTACCTTGTTTTTCGAAAAGTGAAGCCTTTGTTTAAAAGGAGCAGGGAAATTATCGACTGGCTCAATAAGGTGATCAATGAAAGTATCATGGGCTCGGCCATTATCAGGGTGCTGAACTCCCAGCAAAGTGAATACCATAAATTTTTGGATGCCAACAGCAATGCCCGCGATCTGGGACTGGGGATACTTCGCCTGTTTGCTGCCCTGATTCCCATCATCACCTTTGTGGTCAACCTGGCCATTTTGACCATCCTTTTGCTGGGAGGCCACTTTGTGATCTCAGGAGAGATGTCGCTGGGTGATTTTGCTGCCTTTAACGGCTACCTGGGCCTTTTGATCTTTCCGCTGATCATGGTTGGTTTTATGAGCAACTTTATTGCCCAGGCTTCGGCTTCTTACAATCGCATCAACGAGGTGCTCACCGCTCCTGAACCGGTTGAAACGGGCCAACTCAAAAAAACACTTCAGGGAGATATCCAGCTGACCGATGTGTCCCTTTCTTACGGGCAAAAACCCATCCTGAAAAATATTTCCTTTTCTGTAAAGGGAGGAACCCAGGTGGCCATCATTGGTCCTACTGCCGCGGGGAAAAGCCAGCTTCTCAATCTGCTTACCGATTTGGTGGAACCTGACAGCGGGACCATCCTCTTTGACGGTGAAAATATCAATGCCTACGATAAGGAATCCTTTAGAAACCAGATTGGTTTTGTGCTGCAGGACAGTGTGATTTTTAGCATGAGCCTTCGCGAAAACATCGCTTTTAGCGATAAGGTGAGTGATGAATCCATTTCCAAGGCCATTGCAACAGCCGAGCTTTCTGATTTTGTAGACTCCTTGCCCGATAAGCTCAACACCATTATTTCTGAAAGGGGTACCAGCTTGTCCGGAGGTCAGAAGCAGCGCCTGATGCTTGCACGCGCCCTGGCCATTAATCCGCGTATTCTGCTGCTGGATGATTTTACCTCAAGGGTGGACAGGGAGACAGAGAAGAAGATCCTTTCGAACCTTATCAAAAATTATCCCGGGATGACCCTTCTTTCCATTACCCAGAAAATAGCTTCGGTAAAGCATTTTGAACAGATCATTTTGTTGATGGAAGGGGAGATCATTGCCAAAGGAACCCATCGTGAACTCATGGAAAGTAGCACGGAGTATGTGCAGATTGAAAATTCACAAAGAAGTACCAGCCATTATGAATTATAAACTAGGCCCTGTACAAAACGTCAAAGAGAAGGGCAATTCCACCTTTTCATCGCTGAAAAAGCTGATAGGTCTGATCCGTGAGGAGAAACGCACCATCTTCTGGGCTACGATCATCATTTTCATCAATGCGCTGTTAAATTTAACGGGCCCTTACATCATCGGTTATACCATCGACACTTACATCCAGTCGAAGCAATACCATGGGGTCATCCTCTTTTCGGGCATTCTTCTGGGCATTTATGTGATTGCTTTTTTTACCAACTACCTCCAGATGATCATGATGGGGGGCGTGGGTCAACGCATGCTTTTTAGCCTTCGAAACGCGGTGTTTAACAAGCTGCAGGAGTTGCCCGTCGACTTTTTCAACCAGAACAAGGCAGGGGATTTGATTTCACGCATCAACAATGACACCGATAAGCTGAACCTTTTCTTCTCGCAATCGCTCATGAACTTTATCGGCAGCATTTTCACCATGATAGGGGCCGGTATTTTTCTGCTCTCCATTAACTTTGAACTGGGAGCCGCTGCACTCGTTCCTGCCCTTGTGATCTGGATCTTTACAAAGATCATTTCGCCCTGGGTAAAAAGAAAGAATGCCGCCAGCCTAAAAACGGTAGGAGAACTGAGTGCCGAGATACAGGAGAGCCTGAACAACTTTAAAGTGATCGTGGCTTTCAATCGCCGTGATTATTTCCGCAAGCGTTTTGACGAGGTGAACCAAACGAACTATTCCACCTCGGTAAAGGCAGGACTGGCCAACAATATTTTTACTCCCGTTTACAGTCTGTCGGCCAACCTGGGTCAGCTGATTGTGCTGTCCTTTGGAATTTACCTGATCATGACAGGGCATTTTACCATTGGTCTGCTGATTGGATTTTTGTCTTATATCAATAATTTTTACCACCCCTTACGGCAGCTGGCTGCCCTTTGGGCCAGCTTCCAGGTGGCCATGGCCGGCTGGGACCGTATCTCCCAGATCATTTCCCTTGAAAGCAACCTTTTGGTAACAGATGAAAAATCAAAATATACATCCTCCTCTTACCTTTCCTTTAGGGAAGTATCTTTTTCCTATCCCAATGGCAAGGAAGTGCTGCATGATGTGAATTTTGACCTTGAAAGGGGAAAAACCTATGCTTTTGTGGGACCCACAGGGGGCGGTAAAACCACCACAGCCTCCCTGATTGCCCGCTTGTATGATGCCAGCAAGGGTTGCGTACTTTTGGACGGTAAAGATATCCGTTCCTATACTCCCTCGGAGCGTACCTCCAAGATTGGCTTTATCCTTCAGGAACCATTTTTGTTTTCAGGAACGGTAAGAGATAACATTCTGTACGGCAATGCCGATTATAAAAACCTGTCCATTGAAGAGCTTGCCGAAGTAATTCGTGAGGCGGGCCTGGAGGGTCTATTGGGCCGTTTTGATGAAGGTCTGGATACCAAGGTTCAATCCTCCAGTGAAGGCATCAGCCTGGGACAAAAACAGCTCATTGGCTTTATGCGCTCGGTGCTTCGAAAACCCGAATTGTTGATTTTAGATGAGGC
>DATGYU010000058.1:0-2888 GCA_035297625.1 Prolixibacteraceae bacterium | reverse complement strand
AACCAACGGTGATGCGGCGTTTGGTATTTTCCCTTGAAACCTGTGCAGGACCAGATTTTATTTGAATATCGGCAACCTGTTCAAAAGGTATCTGTCCACCATTGGGAAGCGCCACCGAAAGGTTCTTAACATCGTCAAGGCTTTTACGATAGTCTTTATCCAGACGAACCACCAGGGCGAAGCGTTCATCCTCGTTAAATACCACACCTGCCTGACTACCGGCAAAGGCGGCTTTTAATACCCGGTTGACATCTTCTACAGAAAGCCCATACTGAGCCAGGCGGTCGCGGTTATATTCCACCTGAACCTGCGCTAAACCAGTTACTTTCTCCACGTTGATATCTTCAACGCCCTCAATTTGCTGGATAATTTTCTCAACATTGGAGGCCTTCTGGGCAAGAACATCCAAATCGTCGCCAAATATTTTTACGGCAATATCCTGCTTAGAGCCTGAAAGTAATTCATTGAAGCGCATTTGAATGGGTTGCTGGAATTCGAATTTTACACCTGCCAGAGGGATTAATGCTTCTTCCATTTTGGCAACCAGTTCTTCACGGGTTGTGGCTGATGTCCATTCTTCTTTATCTTTCAGGGTAATGATATAATCGCCGGTCTCCATAGGGGTCGGGTCGGTTGGGATCTCACCGGCGCCAATCTTACAAACGGCATGCTTGATTTCGGGGAAATTGGCCAGTAATATCTTGTTGGCTTTTTGAACCATCTCAACCGTGTTGCTCAGTGATCCACCCTGCAAGGTCATAACACCTGCTGCCAGGTCGCCTTCTTCAAGTTGAGGGATAAACTCTCCCCCCAACCTGTTAAACAGAAATAAGCTGGACAGGAACAACACAATGGCCGAAACACAAACAAGTGTTTTACGACGCAGTGCGAATGCTATAAGAGGGTTAAAAGCTTTATGTAGACCCTCCATTAGCCTGTCAGAAAAGTTACGTTTGTGTTCAGTATTCTTACTTAAGAATAAAGCGGAAGCCATTGGCACATAAGTAAGCGAAAGGATAGCCGCGCCTAACAAGGCAAAGGCGACCACCTGGGCCATTGGGCGAAACATTTTACCTTCGATGCCCACCAATGCCATGATGGGGAGGTAAACAATCAGAATGATGAATTGTCCGAAAGTGGCTGAATTCATCATCCGCTTAGCCGAATCAAATACATTCTCGTCCATCTGCTGCTGATTAAGCCTTGCCACCCCAGGATGGTGATGCTTGCTCATTGTGATGCGGTGGACAACACTTTCAACGATAATCACTGCCCCATCCACAATCAGACCAAAGTCGATGGCCCCCAGGCTCATTAAGTTGCCCGACACCCCAAAAAGGTTCATTAACGATACGGCAAAAAGCATTGCCAATGGGATGACCGAAGCCACTACCAGGCCTGCGCGCAGATTGCCCAGCAGCAATACCAGTATGAAAATAACAATTAATGCCCCTTCCAGCAGGTTTCTGGAAACAGTTCCAATGGCCCGGCCCACCAGGTCAGAGCGGTTCAAGAACGGCTCAATGGTAACTCCCTTTGGCATTGACTTCTGGATGGATGCTATGCGTGTTTTTACATTATCGACAACTTCATGGGCATTTTCTCCTTTGAGCATCATCACCACGCCGCCTACAGCTTCTGCGGTATCGATAACCAAAGCGCCGTAACGGGTGGCGCTGCCATACTGAACAGTGGCCACATCATGAATTAAAATAGGAATGCCCGAAGCGCTGGTTTTAACCACGATCTTTTCAATGTCATCGATGGTTTTAACCAAACCAATACCACGGATAAAATAGGCAGTAGGTTTTTTATCGATATAGGCACTGCCTGTATTCTCATTATTCTTTTCCAGTGCCTCAAAAATATCGTTAAGGGTAAGGTTCATCCCGCGCAGCCTTTCAGGATTTACAGCAATTTCATATTGCTTTACAAATCCCCCATAGCTGTTAATATCAGCAACACCAGGCGTACCCAACATTTCGCGGCGAACTATCCAATCCTGGATGGTGCGCAGCTCCATGGGAGTAAACTTCTTCTCCAGGCCTTTATCAACGGCCAGTCGGTACTGGTAAATTTCACCCAGTCCGGATGAAATGGGTGCAAGTTCAATATTAGCCAGGCCCGGAGGGATCACATCTTCGGCTTCTTTAAGCCTTTCACTCAATTGCTGTCTCGCCCAATAAAGATCAACATCATCTTTAAACACAACAGTTATAACCGATAACCCTAACCGGGAAATGGAACGAAGCTCAATGATGTTTGGGATATTGGCTACAGCCACTTCAATGGGGGCGGTAATAAAACTTTCAACTTCCTGCACGGCCAAAGAGGGTGCAAGTGAAATGATCTGCACCTGATTGTTGGTGATATCAGGAATAGCGTCAATGGGCAGTTTGGTTAAAGAGTATGTTCCCCAACTGATTAGGGCTACCACAAACAACCCCACAATAAACTTATTCTTTATCGAAAAATGAATGATACGTTCTATCATAAACTATTTATTTTACGTATAGTATGAATTTGCTTTCTGAATGAAGGCATTCGAAAGAAGGTAATCCTAAAATAATCATCGCTTACAGCCTATACTCATGACAGGCATCGCGTGAAAGGTTTTCACGGTAAGTAAAAGGGGAATTAAGCTTGAGGGGGAATAAGAAAATCGAATAATTCAAGATTTTGAAACCTTGAAGGGCTTTCATTATAGCTAATTTCTATGATCTCAGTAGAAAATGTGACAGCAATACGGGAAACATAGAAACTCCCCTGGCAACACTGACAGGTACAGAACGGAGAACAATGATCTGCGTCGCTATGATGGTGATCAGAAGTGGTGTTGGAGAGTTCAATTTTTTGCACAGAATGATCCTCCGGAACATCAGGGCAAG
>DATGYU010000057.1:0-2281 GCA_035297625.1 Prolixibacteraceae bacterium | reverse complement strand
AAACAAGTTCAGGATGACGCTCTGATTACTGAACACTGTTGACTGAACACTATTTATATGGAAGAGCAATATTTAGAAAAGGGGGATTTTGTGCGCATTGACGGCATCAATGCTGTGGTAGTTGGCACCGAGGAAGATGAGAATATTCCCGAAGGTCATATTGCCGTATTTTTCGGATCTGCTGTAGCCAAACGTGAATCGGAAGGAGGCCTGGGAAATGACCATCCCCAGGTATGGATTGTGCCCATTGATGTCTGTGAAGACGGGCTGGAGGCGGAATACCTGGATGCGTAAGATGATGCTTAAAAATAAGAAATAAGAAATAAGAAAGTACATCGCTAGAATCACTTTCTTATTTCTTATTTCTTATTTTAAGCTTAAATATTATCATTCGCTTACCATCTCAGGGGGCAGCTCCTTACTGGTCTTTGCCCCAAGCTTTCGGATATTCTCTGCCCTGCGCACCAGGTTACCGCTGCCCACATAAAGTTTATTAACCGCCTGATCATAGTTCTTACGGGCAGTCTCAAGGCTGCGCCCGATGGTCTCCATGTCGGTGATAAAGGCTACAAACTTATCATACAATGCCCCGCTCTGGCGGGCAATCTCAATGGAATTACGTGTCTGGTTCTCCTGTTGCCAGATGGAAGCAATGGTACGAAGGGTGGCCAAAAGGGTGGAAGGACTGACAATCACCACTTTATTGTCCCATGCATAGGTAAACAGCTCCTGGTCTTCCTGCACGGCTAAGCTGAAAGAAGATTCAATGGGAATAAAAAGCAGCACAAAATCAGGGCTGTTGAAAAGCGGGGAATGCTGGTAATGCTTTTCACTTAGGATTTTAATGTGGCTGCGTACACTCAACAGGTGCTCCTTTATAAAGGAAATGCGATCGTTTTCACTGCCAGCATTGACCAGCCGCTCATAAGCAACCAGCGATACCTTGGAATCGACCACGATGTGTTTTTGGTCAGGCAGATGAATCACAATATCGGGTTGATAACGCTGCCCGTTTTCTGCCAGGATACTTTCCTGCTTGATGTATTCACGGCCTTCGGTTAATCCTGAGCGTTCCAGGATACGCTCCAGGATTACTTCTCCCCAGTTGCCCTGTTTCTTTACATCACCCTTTAAAGCCTTGGTAAGGTTATTGGCCTCATCGCTGATGCGAAGATTCAGGTCCTGCAGTTTCTTTAACTCTGCCTTTAAATCCGTTTGGTCTTTCAATCCCTTCTCATAAGTATCTTCCACTTTCTTTTCAAAAAGCTGGATCTTTTCCTTTAAGGGAAGCAACATCTCGGTAATGCTCTTTTGGTTGGTTAAAGAAAAGTCCGCAGTATTCTGTTTTAGGATGCGGGAGGCGATGTTTTCAAACTCTGTGGTGAATTTCTGCTGCAGCTGATCCATCTCTCTTCTCTGCACCTCCAGCTTTTCCTGCAGGTGGGCAAAGTCCGCCTCATCCCGGGCCAATTGCTGGCTTTTTAAGGCGTTTTCTTCACGCAGTGCATGGATTTGCTGCATGAGTCCTTCGCGTTCCTGTAAGAGTGTATTATGGCGGTCAGCAAACAGTGATTTTTCCTTTTCCAGATCAAAGCGCTGCTGAGTAAACTGGCGCTCTGCCATCATTCTTTCTTGCATTAAATTTTCACGCTGGCTACGCAGCTTTGATTTCATCACAAGCAAAGAGACTATAAAACCAGCTATGAGGCCGGCAATCATCCAAAGGATTTCCATGACTTCCATTTTTACTAAAGGTATAAACGAGAACAGGAGAAATTAATTTTATTCAAAGGTAGAAGGATTTTGGGAAAGATGAGATGAGTAGGAAAGGTTGTAAGGGTTGTAAGAGTTAAAAATGTTAGGATGGTTGCAGGGGTTAAATGGCTTTAAGGCTCCTAACAACCTTTCTGCTCCTGTTAACAACATGGTATTGCTCCACCTTCCCCATTGGGTTAGTTTTTATCCGCATACCCATAGTTTTTGAGTATTGACCCCTTGGAACATACCATGATGCAAACGGACGCAAACAAGCGCAAACGGCACCGATTTTTGGAGAAGGAACAATGAGTGTCTACTTTTCAGGTGATAAAGCAGAAGGAGTTTATATCCGCTACTTAAATCACCTGCGCTATAAGGGTGGTTGATCACTATATATCAAGTTCTTTGACATACTGAAAAAATATAACCGGATCATTGGAATACTTCATATATTGCCAATTCCCCCCGGCCTTGTTTATAAAGGCTGGGGGAATATTTAACCGGGATATGCAATTTTGCTTTG
>DATGYU010000056.1:0-3158 GCA_035297625.1 Prolixibacteraceae bacterium | reverse complement strand
GTTTTTGGCTGAGGTAGTGATGGTGTAAGGGAAAAGGGAGAAGGGAGAAGGGGAGAAAATGGGAAAATGGAAAAATATACTGAAGGATTGAAGGACTGAAGGATTGATCATCGTGCTCTGCACATCATCTCAGTGCTAATCTTCTCAATGCACATCTTCTCAATGCTCATCTTCTCCCTGCCCCTTGCTCCTCACCCATGCTTTTTTTTCTTCATCTTTTAAAATTTGAACACAATGAAAAAGTTAATTTCAATGATGATCCTGCTTTCTGGTTTGCTCTTTTGCATGGCAATGGGCTCGCAGGCTGCCCCTGCGGGTTCGGCTGACCAGGCCACCGTAAAAGTGGAAAACCGGCAGACGGCAACAGCGACGGTAACCCAGGAAATGGGAGTTATTAGCATGGAAGCAGAAAAGCCTTCGTTAGCAGGTTTCCTGTCGGCCAACTGGGGGGTATTGTCCTTAAGTTTGTTGGGCTTTCTGGAAGTAATCACCCGGCTCACTCCTTCCGAGAAAGACAACACGGTCCTGAAGTTTCTAAGCAGCATCCTGAATGCGGTTATTCCCAACTTAAAAAAAGGGGGCGGAAGGTTGTAGACCAATACAACGGATTGGAAAGAGGATGCCGAAAGGGGTCCTCTTTCTTTTTGAAAAAAAATAAAAGAACACAGATTTGACGGATGCTACGGATTAAAAAACGCTGCCTGGTTAGGATTTGCAATCCTAACTTTTTAACCCGGGATTTTTAATCCATTACCTAAACGCCTTATAACTTTCCAATAATCAAACATTTTCGCTTTACAGAAACTTCTCAGGATCACAGATCCAATGTTAAAGGATCGGGATTGCAAATCCCGATCAGCACAGTCAGCACTGTTGAGAGCCAATCATTTAAAAATTAACCATTCGACTATCAAAACAGTCATTTCGATATAAAAATTGAACAATTCATTATCTTTTGGGGACAATAATTCATAATAATATTTTAAGGCAATAAATAATACTAATTTTGCGGTCGCCAAAAAAAATCAAACCATGTTTGCACAGATAAATATATTTCTAAGTCTTGCCATCAGTTTCACCATCGCTTTTTTCGTAATTCCAAAAATTATCAAGGTATCCGTAGCAAAAAACCTGTTTGATGTACCCAACCATCGCTCGGCAGCCAAAAAGGTAATTCCTACCCTTGGAGGAATAGCTATTGTGGCAGGTTTTTTAATTGGCACTATCATCTCCTCTGACAGCTTTGATGTCAATGCCCTGAAATATATGTATGCAGGCCTTATTGCCATGTTTTTGATTGGCTTAAAAGATGACATTATCGGCATGTCGGCCAAAAAGAAATTTATCATCGAAATTGTCATGGCCCTTTACATGGTCATCCTTGGCCATTACCGGATTACCAACCTGCATGGCCTGTTCGGCATCCATGAAATCGGATACCTTTGGGGACTGTCCATTTCCACCATTGCCATTGTGGGAATCATCAATGCCGTTAACCTGGTGGATGGCATTGACGGCCTGTCGGGAGGTATCGGCCTTTTGGCTTCCCTTATTTACGGTTTTTGGTTCTTAAATGCAGGAGATCCGTTATATGCCCTTTGCAGTTTCAGCCTGGCCGGGAGCCTGATCGCATTTTTACTTTACAACGTTTTTGGCGATACCAATAAAATCTTCATGGGCGATACCGGCTCGCTGGTACTGGGAACCATCCTGGCCATCCTTACCATTCATTTCAACCTGTATTATCCAACGGCCACTATGGCCGGTCACGGGATGCCTGCCATCTCTCTGGCCATTCTTATCGTACCTGTGATTGATACCACCCGGGTATTTGCCATCCGCCTGTGGCAACGACGCTCCCCGTTTTCACCCGACATGAACCACATCCATCACAATGTGCTGAAATTAACCGGCAGCCATCTTATCTCCAGCCTGATCATTATCAGTGTAAATGGATTGATTGTATTACTGGCCTTTTTACTGATCGGGGAGCTTGGAAACAACCATTTGTTTGTACTGTTGCTGGCCCTGGGCTATTTGCTGGCAGGCATTCCCGCCTTTTTAGTAAAAATGAATAATACGGCCAGGGAAAACAAGAGCATATTCGCCATCTCCATTTTCATGAAAAAGTCAAGAACAGAATAAGCTGCAAATAAACCGGTCCGGCTGGTTAGGATTTGTAATCTGCTGGTTAGGATTTGCAATCTGCTGGTTAGGATTTGCAATCCTAACCCCTTAATTCAGGATTTTTAATCCTGCACCTAAACGCTTTCTAACTTTCCAGCAATCAAACATTTTCGCTTTACAGAAACTTCTCAGGATCACAGATCCCATGTTAATGGATCGGGATTGCAAATCCCGATCAGCGACACAGCTCATCTCCCTCATTTAAATTAACAACCCATTTTTTTCTCTTCAAAATTCTAATCCTTACCTAATTAATTCCTATCTTTAATAGTATGGGAATTCATAATAAAATATCCTCTGGTTATGTATATTACCTTACCATGACGGTGGTAGATTGGGTGGATATTTTCTCCCGGCCGGCATATAAACATGTTATGGTTGATTCCATCAATTATTGTATTGCCAAGAAGGGATTAAAAGTGTATTGCTGGTGTATAATGAGCAATCACCTGCATATGATCGCCAGTGCAAGTAACGACGGTAGCCTATCAGACATTCTTCGGGATTTAAAGAAATTCACCAGCAAATCACTTATTAAAGCCATTGAGGAAGAAGCAGAAAGCAGAAGAGAATGGATGCTGAATAGGTTTTGGTATGCCGGAAAGAATGATCCAAAAATCAAGTATTACAGAATCTGGCAGGAAGGCAATGACGCCAAGGAAATTCATTCCACTGCCTTCCTGGAAGAAAAAATGACCTACATCCACAACAACCCTGTTAAAGCAGAATTAGTGGCTCATCCCGAAGATTATCTCTACAGTTCAGCCCGTGACTATGCCGGTGAAAAAGGATTCATCAACATTGAATTTGTGTAATCTTGCTGGTTAGGATTGCAAATCCTAACCCCCTAATTCAGGATTTTTAATCCTACACCTAAAAGCTTTATAACATTTCAGCAATCAAACATTTTCGCTTTACAAAAACTTCTCAGGATCACAGATCCCATGTTAATGGATCGGGATTGCAAATCC
>DATGYU010000055.1:0-36121 GCA_035297625.1 Prolixibacteraceae bacterium | reverse complement strand
CGTTTCTTTTGGGTTGGCAGGATGATAATTTTGCCAGGAAGGCAGCAGATAAAGGATGGATTACCCGCGATACGGCCCTTAACCAGCCCTATGTGATGTCGAAAAGTGAGCAATATAATTTCAGAGCCAATATAGAGCCTATGGCGGATTTGAGAATTGAGGTAACGGCCAACCGTACCTATTCTGAACGTACCACAGAGTTCTATAATGCCAATGATGACAATTTTGTCAATAAGACAGTTCGTGGTAATTTTACCATGTCGGTCAATACCATGAAAACTGCTTTCAGCAAAATGGGCAACGGAGGCAGTGCACCGGCATCATCGGCGTTTGAAAAGTTAAAGGAAAATCGTTTTATCATAGCCAGACGCCTTGCTGACCAACGAATCGCCAATGCCCAGGCGGGGTACAATCCAGCGGATATTGATCCCTCTACGGGATTCCCGGTAGGATATGGCCCTACTTCGTCACAGGTACTGGTGCCGGCATTTATTGCCGCCTATACCGGCCAGTCAGCAGAGAAAGTGTCATTGAGTCCTTTCCCCTCACTTTCCCATTTGCGTCCCAACTGGCGAATAACTTATGAAGGGGTGGTCGCTCAATCGGAATTCCTGAAAAGGTACTTTAAGACTTTAAGTTTTAGTCATGCTTACCGATCCAGCTATAACGTGGGTTCCTTTATATCCAACCTTGATTATGCGGAAGGTGAAGACGGTTTTAGCTATGCAAGAAGGAAAATTGGTGACACCCAGGAAGGTGACTTTATTGGCCCTTACGACATCAATACGGTTAGCATCTCTGAGCAATTCAGCCCGCTGATCAATATGGAGATTACCTGGTTGAATGACTTTGAAACAAGGGCAGAACTAAAGACTTCGCGCAATTTGGCCCTTAGCTTTTCTAACAACCAGCTTACCGAAGTATTGAGCAATGAAATGGTCTTTGGGGTAGGTTATAGGTTCTCAAAGATGGACCTGATCGTAAAAACCAAAAAGTCGCAGAAAGCTTATTCCAATGACTTGAATATAAGAGGTGATTTGTCGTTCCGCAAAAACAAAACCATTTTAAGGAAGATTGTGGAAGGCGATGAGCAGCTTACAGCCGGACAAGGCTCTGTGACCCTAAAAACAACGGCTGACTATATGCTTAGCGATCGTTTTCAGTTAAGGGTATACTTTGACAAGATATTGAATAACCCTTATAAAGGATCGTTTAAAACATCAAATACCAATCTTGGAGTAAGTTTCCGCTTCACTCTGGCCCAGTAGAACCGATCTGACCGGTCTAATAAAAGGAAAGGAAAGACCTGTGGGATGGGTATTTTATTTGAACAGGCAGATGTTGCTTACCAATTCGCAGAATGGTAAGTTAATATTTCTCTAACTTTGGAAACATTATTGCCATAAGGCTTGTTATTGTCTTATAAATTATATTTTTTTACAGCAGAATTTAAAGACATGATTAAAAATACAAATACAATATGGCTTCCGTGGTGGGGTCTTCTTTCTAAAAAGTAAGAAGTTAGAGCCATATTGGTATTTTAAACCTATATAAGAGCCTGCTTCAATTAAAAAGAGCAGGTTTTTTAATTTTAATAAGTATGATGATTTCAATGAACAATATTTGGTGGTGGCACAGCAACTTTTCGCAATACCGTGAAAGGAAGTAGCTATCATTGTCATTAATGAACAAAAAAGCGGCTTATCGGAACACGGTAAGCCGCTTTTTTATTAGTCAACATTTAAACAAAAAGAGCTAATAAACCCAATATATAAAACGGATTGATGGAATGAAGGAATGGATAGACTGATTACTTAATACCGATCACTGTCCATGCTCCTATGCTACTAAAAAACAATTACGATATACTATGAAAAAAATTAATGTACAGGTCAGTTTAAAGAAGATTCTAGCCGATACGCTTACTCCCGTTAGCGTTTACCTGAAATTCAGGGACCTTTTTCCTCATTCCATCTTGCTGGAGAGTTCTGATTATCACGGCCACGAAAATGCCTATTCTTTTATCTGTATAAAACCCATGGCCTGTTTTACTGCCGATAACGGGATTATAACAATTGAATACAATGGGAAGGAAAAAGAATCCCATGAGATTACTGCGAATAACAAGGTGGACCAGCAGCTGGATGCTTTCGTTAAATCTTTTGTGCTAACGGGTGAAACGGAAAACCTTCCGGCCAATGGTCTTTTTGGCTATATCAGCTATGATGCGGTAAAGTATTTTGAGAAGATCGATATTACTGCAGAAGCCAAAGAGGCCTACAAGATTCCTGAGGTTAAATATTGCTTCTACAAATACATTGTGGCAATCGATCACCACAAGAATATGATTTATCTGATTGAAAACCTGATGGAAGGAGAGACCAAAGAAATTGCCCAAATTGAATCACTGCTCAGGAACCTTACCTTTCCGGTTACACGATTCAGCACCTTGGGAGCTGAATCAACCAACGTTACTGATGAGCAGTACCGCAATATGGTCACCCGGGGAAAAGAGCACTGCTATCGGGGCGATGTGTTTCAAATAGTACTCTCACGGCAATTCTCACAACCTTTCGAAGGCGACGAGTTTAATGTGTACAGGGCATTACGGTCTGTGAATCCTTCCCCTTATCTCTTTTTCTTTGACTATGGCACATACAAAATATTTGGATCAAGCCCTGAGGCTGAACTTAGGATTAAAAAGCAAAGGGCCATCATCAATCCTATTGCCGGTACTTTTCGCAGGAGCGGAAATGATGATGACGATCGCAAGCTGGCAGAAAAGCTGTGTGCCGACCCAAAGGAAAATGCCGAACATGTGATGCTTGTTGACCTTGCACGCAACGACTTAAGCCGCAATGCAAGTGATGTAACAGTCGACAGCTACCGGCAGGTGCAGTATTTCTCTCATGTGATACACCTTGTATCGGAAGTTTCCGGAAAATTGGCTCCCAATACCAATATGGTAACTGTTTTGGGTAATTCATTTCCTGCCGGCACTTTATCCGGGGCCCCCAAACACAGGGCGATGCAGTTAATCGACACCTATGAAAATCAGCGCAGAAGCTACTACGGTGGATGCATCGGCTACATGGGCTTTGACCAGTCGCTTAACCATGCCATTATGATTCGCTCTTTTTTGAGTAAGAACAATGTGCTTTTTTACCAGGCAGGGGCAGGGATAGTCGCCGACTCCCAGGAAGAAAATGAACTGCAGGAGGTGAATAATAAACTAGCTGCTTTGAAAAAGGCGCTGGAAATGGCCAAAGAGATTAATTAACTGGCAGCAGCCACTTAAAACTTGGAACTTGAAACAAATACAATTATGAAAATAGCAATCATAGATAATTACGATTCGTTTACCTACAACCTGGTGCATGCCATTCGCAAAATATCGGGGTTAACGGTTGATGTGTTTAGAAATGATGAATTAGCACTTGAGGATTTGGAGCAGTATGATAAGATAGTACTTTCTCCCGGACCGGGATTGCCTGTGGAGGCAGGACTGCTGATGGATATTATCCGCAGGTATTCACCCTCGAAAAGCATTTTGGGAGTATGCCTTGGGCATCAAGCCATAGGCGAGGCCTTTGGAGGCTCCCTGACCAATATGAACCGTGTGTTGCATGGCATAGCTACCCCGGTAAAAACTACCACAAATGCAACCGATTTGTATACCGGCCTGCCCGAAACATTTCCTGTTGGGCGTTACCACTCATGGATTGTCAACGAAGCAGATCTGCCCTCATGTTTAAAAGTTACCGGCTATGATGATAACGGGATGATCATGTCGATGAAACATGAGATCTATGATGTGGAGGGTGTTCAATTTCACCCCGAATCAGTGCTAACCCCACTGGGAGAACAAATCATAGCCAATTGGTTGAAAAAGTAGAAGATTATCCCTCCCAGTCCAGACTTTAAGCACTTTAAAGTCTGGACTGGGAGGGATAACTTGAAACTTAAAACTCTATAGAAAATGAAGGATACCTTAAACCATTTGTTTGCAGGCAATAGTCTGAAAAAAGCGGAGGCGGCTCTCATTCTAACTGAGATTGCAGAAGGGAAATATTCAGAAGCAGAAATCGCTTCTTTTCTGACCGTATTCAGGATGCGCCGCATTAAAGCCGAAGAGCTGGCAGGCTTTCGGCAGGCACTGCTCGATTTGTGTATTGCCATCGATTTTTCCTCCTACAATACCATCGATGTGGTAGGTACGGGGGGAGATGGAAAAAATACATTTAATATCTCCACCCTTAGTACCTTTGTGCTGGCCGGTGCGGGTGTAAAAGTGACCAAGCATGGCAATTATGGCCTCTCCTCTGTGAGCGGATCATCCAACATGTTTGAATATTTTGGATACCGTTTTAGCAATGATGAAGGCAAGCTAAGGTATGAATTAGAAGAAGCAGGCATCTGTTTTTTCCACGCTCCCTTGTTTCACCCTGCCATGAAAAGTGTAGCGTCCGTTAGGCGGGCATTAAAAGTAAAAACGCTCTTTAACATGATGGGGCCCATTATCAATCCTTCTTTTCCTAAAAATCAGCTGGTAGGGGTCTCTGATTTGGAGATCATGGACCTTTACCATAAGGTATTCAAGGAAAGCGGTCAAAACTATATGATTGTGCACAGTCTCGATGGTTATGATGAGATATCGCTTACAGGGGAGGCCCGGTATATCTCCAACACAAAGGCAGATAGCCTGCGGCCCGAAGATTTTGGACTGGCAAAAGTGGAAGCTGATGAACTTTATGGAGGCCAGACAGTTGCTGATGCAGCAAAGATATTTCAGGATGTATTAGAAGTCAATGCCACCGAGGCCCAGCAGAATGTGGTAATAGCCAACGCAGCGCTGGGTATTAAATGCATTTATCCGCAGAAGTCAATGGCCGAATGTGTAGACAGGGCCAGAGAATCATTAAAAAGTAAGCAGGCTTTGGCTATCTTTAAAAAGTTAATGGACATCAATAAAAAGTAGCACTTCAAAGAATAAAATATTAAAACAACTATGAATATACTGGATCAGATTAACGAGAATAAAAGACGAGAGGTTGCCGAGGCAAAAGAAAAGGTGAGTATGGATGATCTGAAAGCTTCTCCTTATTTTGAGAGGCCTGTTAATTCCCTGAAAGCCGCATTGCTGGCCAATAAGGCAAGTGGAATTATCGCTGAATTTAAAACGCAGTCACCTTCCAAAGGAACCATCAATGAGAATGCGGAGGCTTCAGAAGTGACTGCGGGGTATGTGTCTGCCGGGGCCAGTGCATTATCGGTTTTAACCGATGAACGCTTTTTTGGAGGCTCCATAGAAGACCTTGCAAAAGCCCGATGGGCCAACCCCTCAACTCCTATTTTAAGAAAAGATTTTATCATCGACATCTACCAGGTGTATGAGACAAAAGCGCACGGAGCAGATGTCATGCTTCTGATTGCGGAAAGCCTGGACAAACAATTATTGCTTGAACTTACCCAAACAGCCAAGCAAATAGGGTTGGAAGTACTGGTTGAAATCCATGGAGCGGAGGAACTGGATAAGCTAAATCCGCTTATTGACCTTGTGGGGGTAAATAATCGCAATTTAAAGACTTTCGAAGTGGATGTGAATACTTCTATTCGTCTTGGTGATTTAATTCCTGAATCCTTTGTAAAGATATCAGAAAGCGGAATCTCGGATCCCCAAAGTATTCAAGCGCTTCGTGATGCCAACTTTAAAGGCTTTCTCATAGGAGAGACCTTTATGAAAACAGATAAGCCGGCAAAGGCTTTAGAGGAGTTTATTGCCAGTATTAAATAAAGTTGCTTCAGCCTGACAGAGGACAAAAAAGTAAATGTTGACAATAGCCATATAAATTAAATGATGAAGGAGTTAAGAGTAAAAGTCTGTGGAATGCGTGAGCGTGAAAATATCTCCGGGGTCGCCTTAGCCGGACCTGACTATATGGGTTTTATCTTCTATAGTAAAAGTAGCAGGTATGTGGGTGAAAATAATTGCCTGAATTTGGACTTCTTAAAACAGGATGCAATTAAAAAAGTAGGAGTGTTTGTCAATGAAGCCCCTGCAAAAGTTATAAGTATCTGTCAGCAGAATCATCTTAATATTGCCCAGTTGCATGGAAATGAAAGCCCTGAGGATTGCTGTCAAATAAAACAAATGGGGCTTCAAGTGATAAAGGCTTTTTCTTTGGATGAAATGTTTGATTTTGATATACTGGAAACCTATGCCGAAAGCTGTGACTTTTTTCTTTTCGATACAAAAGGTCTTCTGCCAGGGGGTACAGGCCAAAAGTTCAACTGGCAATTACTGGACAATTACCAACTGGATATCCCGTTTTTCTTAAGCGGGGGAATCAGGCCAGAGGACTTGAACAGTATCCGGCAGTTTCATCACCCAATGTTGTACGGGGTGGATATCAACAGTGGTTTTGAATTATCACCGGCATTAAAGGATGTTGCCAAAGTGCAGCAATTCATTACCGGCATTCGGTCTAAAAAATAAAACTATATAAAATATGAATTACCAGGTCAATCAAAAAGGATATTACGGGGAGTTTGGGGGTGCCTACATTCCCGAAATGATGGTCCCAAACATTGAAGAGCTAAAGGCCAATTATATGCAAATCATGCATTCCTATGATTTCAGGCAGGAGTTTATCGGGCTGATGAAAAACTATGTGGGCCGTCCTTCACCTTTGTATTTTGCAAAGCGCTTATCGGAAAAGTACCAAAGCAACATTTTCCTGAAAAGGGAAGATTTAAATCATACGGGCTCTCACAAGATCAACAATACCATCGGACAGATACTTGTTGCCAAAAAGCTTGGTAAAACACGTATTATTGCTGAAACAGGTGCTGGGCAGCATGGGCTGGCTACGGCTACAGTGTGCGCCCTGATGGGCTTAAAATGCGTCGTATACATGGGGGCGGTAGATGTTGAAAGACAGGCACCCAATGTGAAAAAGATGCGTATGCTGGGTGCGGAAGTAATCCCTGCCCTTAGCGGCAACCAAACCCTTAAAGATGCTACCAATGAGGCCATGAGAGACTGGATCAATAATCCGGTGGATACCTATTATATCATCGGTTCTGTTGTTGGGCCACACCCTTACCCGGATATGGTAGCACAATTTCAATCGGTGATCTCTGAAGAGATACGCTGGCAGCTCGATGAACAGCTCGGCCGTGAAAACCCTGACCGTGTAATTGCCTGTGTTGGCGGTGGAAGCAATGCAGCCGGGGCTTTTTATCACTTCCTGGAACAGGAAAACGTGGAACTCATTGGTGTTGAAGCTGCCGGTAAAGGCATTGACACTCCAGAGACCGCAGCTACCATCACTTTGGGAACTCCCGGTGTGTTGCACAGTTCCCGATCCATTTTAATGCAAACAGAAGATGGCCAGATCAAAGAGCCTTATTCCATCTCGGCTGGATTGGATTATCCTGGAATCGGTCCTTTGCATGCCCATTTGGCCAAAACAAACCGGGCCAAATACATGTGGGCTACCGATGCCGAAGTGCTGGCTGCCGCTTTGGAACTCACCCAAATGGAAGGGATCATCCCTGCACTGGAATCCGCCCATGCACTGGCTGTGCTGCCAAAAATTAAACTTCGCCCTGAAGAGGTTACCGTTGTGAATCTATCGGGTAGGGGAGACAAGGACATGGAAACTTACTTAAAACATTTTGGATACTAACCACCCTAAGCATTTTAGTGATCATGAAGAACAGAATCAACAAACTTTTCAAGGACAAAGAGAATAACATACTTTCCGTCTTTTTTACTGCCGGATATCCCCATTTGGAAGATACCGTTCCTACCATCCAGGAATTGGTTAAAAACGGGGTGGATATGATTGAAATAGGCATGCCTTTTTCCGATCCGGTAGCCGATGGGCCTGCCATTCAGCAAAGCAGCCTGGTGGCCTTAAACAATGGCATGAGTGTGCGTGTCCTTTTCGAGCAGTTAAAACATATCCGTCAATCCGTTGAAGTACCCTTAATTTTGATGGGCTATATTAACCCGGTGCTTCAGTATGGCATGGAAGCATTTTGCCAAAAATGTAAGGAGATAGGAATTGACGGGCTGATCATACCGGATTTGCCTTTAGGGGTTTATCAAGAAGAGTACCAATCCATATTTGAAGAAAACAACCTGCACAACATTTTTCTTATTACCCCGCAGACTTCAGATGAGAGGCTGCGCCAAATCGATCAGGCTTCCTCGGGCTTTATTTACATGGTGTCGAGCAATTCTACCACAGGTGCAAAGGCCGGGGTGACAGATGTGCAAAATCAATATTTCGAACGCATAAAAGCCTTTCATCTTAACAATCCCCGACTGATTGGTTTTGGCATATCCAATGCAGACACCTTTCGCAATGCCTGCCATTATGCAAACGGGGCAATCATCGGCAGCGCTTTTGTTAATGCCCTTGCTACGGAAGATCCGCTTACGGAAAAAGTAGCCAGGTTTATTGCAACTATAACTGGCAGATGAGAACCCTCCTTAATCATTTATGGCTAATATCCAAATATATTAAGATGTTATCAAACAGTATTTTAGCAATTAAATGGCAGTTGTTTGCTGCTCAGATTGTTATGCGATCACTTTTCTAAATTATGCCCCAACTTGACTGTTAAACTGTGTTAAGCATGCTATTTGTCATGGGTTAGTAACCAAAAAATCCTTAATTTAGAGAAAGATTTAGAAAACATTAAAATAGGAAACTATGCTAGAGTATGCGAAAGTAATTTTACCTAATGTTTGTTCTAACCGGGATTTATTCCGGAAAGAATTGACCAAATGTATTAATTGGGTAGGAGATTCAGAGCTTGATTATTTAAAACGCTGGTGCTTTGATAACTTTCAGGAACAGTATCCCGATATTCTTATCGAAGCCTTTACCCCTGAATTAGTTGCGTAAGGTTTTTGGTCAATCACAAATGAACGTCATCCTCATTCCCCTTGATGGATGTACAAGTTAAAAATACAAAGGTCTCCCAAAAGGAGGCCTTTTTTTGTATTAAAAGATTGAACGGCTGAAGGATTAAAGGATTCATTGTTGAAAATATTACCATTGTTCAAAGGGGTGACGCAACTGCCTGCCGACTGCTGTCAACTTGCTTCTGGCAACTGAATTACTGATCACTTGTCTTCGCTTTTTATCCCTACACTTTAATGTTATCTATAATGGTCTCTTTTTAACAAATGGCCAATATCCTTACCTAGTTTTTGAAATTTTTCTATTCCCTGGTTCAAAGGCTCAGGGTTGATATCTCCGTATTCATTGTATTTACTGTCGATCTGATAGGTGCGCGGGTAAATGATGATCTTACTGTTCGGATTGAAATACTTTTCCATTTTTTCCTGAATATTTTCCATCGAATTGTCATAGGATACCGACGCCCTGCGTGCAGCAATAAATATGACCAGGTCTTCAGGTGCTACCCTGTTTTGTAAACCCTGAATATTATCCAGATCAAATTCCTCTGAAAAGATAAATCCGCTGTTCAGTTTCCTTTGGGTAAATTGCCAGGTAATGGCTTCCCTGGATTTGGCATCACAGTAACAATAAACATCCAGACTTAGCTCACTGGACAGGACTGATATTTTGGATACCCATACCTCAAATCCAGGTTCCAATTCTGCCAGCGGGGGACAAATAACCACCATCTTGCCATGGGTCGTGAGCGGGGATACAAAATGACAGATATAAACCGATTTGCTGGTCTGGGTAATAATCGAGGAGGCTTTTGTTTCAATAAACCGCTCAATTAAACTTGTTTTCCGGGGCCAGCCAATAATGATAGTATCGGCCATTACTTCCACAGAGGTCCTGATGATTCCACTCCCGATATTGTGATCTATGGTGGCAATGATATTTACCTTCGTATCATTGGCCGAAGCGGTCTTTACCAGTGCCTGAAGATTCTGTTTGGCCTTTATCAGATTTTTTTCTGCCTCTTCATTATTAGGCACTACCGATAGGATAGTGACCGGGTTGGGCGATTTGGTATTTTTAAGGAAGATGGCAAAATCGAGTATCTTGTCCATATTGTCCAAATTGGCCAGTGGAATCAAAATATGCTCATCTTCCAGGGAGGTGCCTTTAATAATGGGTTCATCTTTTTCTGAAGTAAGAATCTGACGCGAAGCATTTTCTGTAACTATGGTAGCCGCAAGGCAGGTGACCAGTATTAGCAGGATGGTGCCGTTCAAAGCATTTTCATCTATAATCCGGGTCTGAAAGCCTACCAGGATAACAGCAAGGGTAGCCGCCGCATGTGAACTGCTCAATCCAAAAATAAGGCGACGCTGATCGGCTGTGTACCTGTAAGCATAACTCATAGTACTTGCTGCCAGCCATTTGCCGATCAGGGCCACAACCGATAAGGTCACTGCAATGATGACTGCCGCCGGGCCATTAAGCAATACCTTAATATCAACAAGCATTCCTACACTGATCAGAAAGAATGGGATAAATATCGATTGGCCAATAAATTCAATGCGGTTCATTAATGTTGAAGAATACGGTATCAGCTTGTTAAGTGCCAGCCCGGCTACGAAAGCGCCGATAATAGGTTCTACCCCTGCCAGTTCAGCCAAAAAAGCGGAAAAGAATACAACCGATAGCACGAAGATGTAATGTGAAGTCTTTTCACTCTCCAGCTTTTGGAAAAACCAGGCAGTTACCTTTGGAATAATATAAAACATGATACCTGCAAATACGGCCAGTGAGGCAATCAATTGTATCCAGAAGCCTATGCTAAGTCCGCCACGGTTGGAACTCATGATCACAGCCAGTAATATAAGTACAGCGGTATCGGTTAAAATAGTTCCCCCAACAGTAATGGCAACGGCTTCATTTTTTGATATGCCAAATTTGCTTACTATGGGATAAGAAACCATCGTATGGGTGGAAAACATGCTGGATATTAGCAGGCTGGCAGTAAAATCATAGTTTAAAAGATAATAGCACACCGGGAGACCAATGGTTAAAGGGATGATAAAGGTTAAAAATCCAAATGCCAGACTTTTATTTTTATTGCGCTGAAATTCTTTTAGATCCAGTTCCAACCCCGCAATAAACATGATATACAAAAGGCCGATTGTGGAAAATAACTTAACAGCTGAGTTCTGTTCCAGAAAGTTGATGCCATGCGGCCCGATAATCACTCCCGATATAATAAGACCGATGATTCCTGGGATCTTTAATTTCCTTAACAGGATGGGTGACAGTAAAATAATAAACAATACGACAGAGAATACCAGTACCGGATTTTGAAATGGGCGTTCAAACTCATGGGCTATATGTTCAAAAAAGCTGTTGGCCATCCCCACTGCATTTAAAAATGCTAATTTATTAATTTGCACGCAAGATAATCCAATAAAGCTAAAATTGTCCTTCTTTGAATTGATTTTCCTTTTTTATTGATTTTTTATTCCTGCAGAAGTTGACACGATCAGCCTTAATTGTTGATATTTCGTGTATAACAAAATTCCCGGGTTCTTAAAGTATGTGAAAAAATCATTTATTTTCACGCCGTTCTAAATAAATCATTTAATCACTTATCTAAATCTTAAGGAGACCTGGCAATGGCAAGACGGATTATTGGCATTCATGAGAAGCTTCCCCTGTTGGAAAGTTTACCTCTTAGTTTTCAGCATTTAACAGCTATGTTTGGAGCAACCATCCTTGTTCCAATTCTTTTAGGAGTCGATCCTGGTATCGCATTACTGATGAACGGTTTGGGTACCTTGATTTATACATGGGTCACCAAAGGCGGGATTCCCGCTTACCTGGGTTCAAGTTTCGCATTCATTTCCCCTGCTTTACTCATTATTAGTACTTATGGCGGATTTACCCATGCACAATCGGGATTTATCTTTTTTGGACTTTTCTTTATTGTCATTTCCTTTGTGGTCAAATTTTGGGGCATCCGATGGATTGACGTGGTAATGCCACCTGCCGTAATGGGTGCCGTGGTTGCCATCATCGGCCTGGAACTTGCTCCGGTAGCTGCCCAGCAGGCTGGTCTGGCTCCTTGGCCTGCGCAGGTTGGTCAAACTGTTGCTGCCTTTAGTGTATCTCCCAACGTGTTGATCGTTTCCATGTTCACCCTGGCTGTCGGAATCATCGGATCTGTCATGTTCAAAGGTTTTATGCAGGTAATTCCCATTTTGATCGCTGTTGTGGCAGGTTATTTTATGGCCCTTGCCATGGGAATGGTGGATACCACAACTATCAGCCAGGCTGACTGGTTTGCGCTTCCAAAATTCCAAACCCCTGTTTTTGATCTGAATGCCATTATCATTATCGCTCCTGCCTGTATCGTCGTGCTGGCCGAACATATCAGCCACCTGATTGTAACTGGCAAAATTACCGATTCCGATTTGATGAAAAACCCTGGTCTGGATCGTTCCCTTTTAGGGGATGGAATCAGTAACCTGCTGTCAGGTTTTGCAGGTTCACCTCCCAACACCACTTATGGTGAAAATATTGGGGTAATGGCTATCACCCGTGTATATTCCGTTTGGATTATCCGTGGCGCCGCCATCCTTGCTATTGCTTTCTCCTGCATCGGGAAAATTTCTGCTGCCATTTCAACCATTCCTGCTCCTGTAATGGGCGGAATTACCATGCTGCTCTATGGAGTAATTGCCGTTCAGGGTTTCCGTATGTTTGTAGAACAGAAAGTTGATTTCAGCAAAAACAGCAATATGGTGCTGGGTGCTATTACTTTTGTTGTGGGTGTTAGCGGTGCGAGCATCAACATTGGCTCCGTACAATTAAAAGGAATGGCTTTTGCCGCCATCGTAGGGGTTATATTGTCCCTGCTGTTCTTCGTGTTTGGCAAAATTGGCCTGATGAATAAAGAGGTATAGCTTTTTTAAGCAGCTTTCCGAAAAGTCCGCTTTATCTGATAAATGTCTTAATCCATTATAAGCAGCTGATTGCTGATTATTATTGATAAGACATTTACCTGATGAAGCGGATTTTTTATTTACAATTCCTGATCCTTAATTATGTGAATCAAGGGTTGAGATTTGAAGATAGACACGTATTCTTCTGGCAGACAAGTGACCGCTTAACAAGGGTTTGGCTGGTAATTTGACCCGGGTACCAGCCGGTTTACTAGCATCCTACCAAATACCAGTAAAATAATAAACTCTTTTCCTGAAAAATAGTAAATCCATTTGGACCAGAAATTGATATAAAGTACTATTTAAGTACTATTGTAATACTAAAATAATGGTTTTAGTATTACAATAGTACTTAAATAGTATTTAAATAGTGAATGTGATCCATCCGGGATGTTACCTTACCCTGAACGTTGATTGTAAGCTATGGATTATTTATTGGAACAGATGAATGCCTAAAAATAGCCATGATATAGCTTTGGTCCAAGTAAACAGTGAGAGGATTGAATATTACGCTCGATTTGTAAAATAATCAAAGCAGAAAAGTATCCCATAGAATTAAGTAAGGGGTTAATTGTACCTTCAATGGACTGACAACTTTTTTTAGTAAGGTTACACCTTTGAAAAATAGCTTGATACAGGTGGTGTCTGTTTTGAATAAAGAACCCTGATGTATTATATTCTGAGGATTACAAAACTCCTTTTTCGGGCAAATATTTCCAGAACCTTTGGGGCAGAAGCTGCCGGTGCACTTTGTCGTTTTTCCGCTCTGTAATGCAGATGCTGTGGTAGTATTGTTTCCAAAGTTGCTGGAAATGTTTTTCATCTTCCGCCAAAAGCGAGGCATGAAGTTGTCCGTTTTGGGTATTTACTTTCAAGTCGTCAAAAGTAACCCTGGCAATATCCTTCAGATCATACCAAAACCCGTAGTTGCGTTTCAGATCATAAATGATCCAGGGCTGGTCGGCATAACGGTCCTTGAAATGTGGAATAGTCAAAGAAAGTACATCATACATCGGGGCAAACGAGGCGTAGTAACTGCCCTCAACTGTTTTTTGAAAACGAACAAACATCTCTATGCGGTGTGCTTCTTTGCAAACTTTCTGGTGAAGCTTATTAACTTCCACCACCACGGGCTCAGAGAAGTTGGTTTCTTCGTTTTTGCGGGAGTCAATCACAAGACGCATGTATTTTACCAGCAGCATCGGTACATGGGGCAATTCAGACAGAAACACCCGGTAAATTCTGTGGGCATTTACCTGCGAAGAACGGGCAACGATTCCTTTCCAGACCCTTTCGGCCTTAGTGTCATCTGTCTGAATGTGAATGGTTGATGAAAACAATACCGGCTGACCTCCCTCTCCGCAAAGGATTTCATCGGGAAAGCAGTTCTTCTGGTAACAGTCGAAAACCAGGGTTAGCAGTCCTTGAAAGGTATTGTCAAAAGAAAAGATATTCATCAGGTGAAAGTTTCAGATTAAAAGTTTAAAATTTCAGCTTCCAGCTCTCCCTCAACCCGACTTTAAGGACCTGAAGGACTTTAAAGACCTTAACGTCGGGCCTGCGAGGGGAGACTGCCAACTTGCCTGTGCCCTCTTTCCCGCAGGCTTTTACCTCAGGGCTGGCAAACCCGGGTTGAACAGTTTTAACTGGATGGCCCCATCATTGCCTGCGGGTTTCTTTTCAAGCATCAACTGACGCACTATTTCCGGCTTTAAATCCTGGATGCTTTGCGAATGGAGTTCATTGCAGGTGATAAAATATCGGGCTCGTTTCATTACAACTCCCATTTTCTGCAGGTGAGAAGAATTCAGACGGTTGTGCTTTCGTCCCAACAAAATCAGCTGCACTGAGTGGGTGCCAATGCCAGGAACCCGGAGAAGCATGGCAGGATCGGCTTTATTGATATCAACCGGAAACATATGGGGATTGCGCAGTGCCCAGGCTACTTTAGGATCCACTTCCAGATCCAGCTGGGGATTTTCTTCATTGGCAATTTCGCTGGCTTTAAACCCGTAAAAACGCATCAGCCAGTCGGCCTGGTATAACCGGTGCTCTCGTTTTAGCGGGGGTGTATTTAATGCCGGCAACCGGGTATCGTAACTGTTGACGGGAATATATCCCGAATAATAAACCCGTTTCAGGTCACGCCGGGTATACAGGGCAGAGGAGAGCTTTAAAATGGTGTGATCCGTATCCGGGGTGGCTCCGACAATCAGCTGGGTGCTTTGACCCGAAGGGCTGAAAACGGGCGCTTTACGGTACTTTTTACGCTCTTCTTTAGATTCCAGTATATTGGTTGAGATGATCTTCATTGGTTCCAACACGCTTTTAAAATCCTTATCAGGGGCCAGTATCTTTAGGTTGTTCTCGGTAGGTATTTCAATATTGACACTTAAGCGGTCGGCTAAAAGGCCTGCCTCAGCTATCAGCTGTTGGCTTGCTCCCGGAATGGCTTTCATGTGCAGGTACCCGTTGTACTTATGGGTATGGCGCAAAAGTTTGGCAACGGCTGTCATCTTTTCCATGGTATAGTCGGGGTTACGCAATACGCCCGAGCTGAGAAACAGCCCTTCAATGTAATTGCGGCGGTAAAATTCAATGGTCAGGTTGGCCACTTCTTCCGGAGTAAAAGAAGTTCTTGGGATATCATTGCTTTTACGGTTCACGCAATAGGCGCAATCATAAATACAAAAGTTGCTGAGCATGATTTTCAGCAGCGATACACAGCGCCCGTCCTCGGTAAAACTATGGCAGATACCCCACCCGGAAGCATTGCCAATGCCTTTATTGGTGTTGCTTCGGGAAGTTCCGCTCGAGGCGCAGGAGACATCGTATTTGGCCGCTCCGGCTAAAATCTTTAGTTTTTCAAGGCTGCTTTCCGAGATCATGGGTTTTCACACTAAATTAAAATGACTATTATTTAGTCATAGTTGATGGTAACAAGATATAAGAATCGCTTTAAATCAAGAGCAATTAAGCGAGAAAAAATACACAATTACAAGATTTTTTTACATCATTGAAAGTCCTAACAGTCGAAGGCTGAAGGGGCAAAAAAAGAGGCCGCCCGAAATGGGACAGCCTCTGATTTGATTTTCTATAATTACCTGTGATATGTCTAAATCAACCGCATTTTGAAGAGCCGCAATCCGGACAGGTAAGGCATCCTTCCTGATAGATCACATTGTTGGATCCGCATTCTTCACAAACAGCATCTTCAGCAACAGTTCCGTCGGGGATATATTTTTTCAGCGCGCGGGCTACTCCGGATTTCCAGCTGTTGATAGTGTCGTTGTCAAACTGCAGGCCATTGACAGTTTCAACTACTTTATGGATGGGCATTCCGTGACGCAAAATTCCCGAGATCAGTTTTGCATAGTTCCAGAAAACAGGGTTAAATTTAAAGGACAATCCTTCAATGGTGGTTTTGTAACCTCGTTTGTTGGTGTACTGGAAATCGTATCTTTTAGAACCATCAGGCTCGATGTTCTTGATGATTTTACCGCTGGTAATTGAGCGGGGAAGCAATATGCCGTCTTCATCATCCGAGAGCCCGGTGAAAATTTCATAGGGCCTGCCATCGATTGTTCCAATGAAGGCCACCCATTTTTCCTTGGTGTTTTGGAAACGCACCACATCGGCTTCCAATTCAACAGGGCGTTTAGTAGGGAAGATACTGTCCTTGGTTTCTTCCTTTTTATTGGAGATCAGCACCCCTGAACGCGAGCCGTCACGATAAACTGTCACGCCCTTGCATCCGCTTTTCCAGGCTTCAAAATAAAGCTTGCCTACCAGGTCTTCATCCGCTTCGGCAGGAAGGTTAATGGTTACACTAATGGAATGATCCACCCATTTTTGAATTCTTCCCTGCATCCTTACCTTATTCATCCAGTCGACGTCATTGGAGGTGGCTTTGTAATAAGGAGATTTGGCAATCAGTTCATCCAGTGCTTCCTGTGAATAGTTCTTTTTAGTATCATAGCCGTTGATTTCCATCCATTTTTTAAACTGATGGTGGAAAACAATGTATTCTTCCCATGAGTCGCCTACCTCGTCCACAAAGTCAACCTTCACATTTTTGTCATTTGGGTTAACCTTACGGCGGCGTTTGTAAACGGGCATAAATACCGGTTCAATTCCCGAGGTGGTCTGGGTCATCAGGCTGGTAGTTCCTGTTGGGGCGATGGTTAAAAGGGCGATATTGCGGCGTCCGTATTTTACCATTTCCTGGTACAGTTGCTCATCCTCAGCATGCAGCCTTTTAATCATTGGATTATTCTTTTCGCGTTCTGTGCTGTAAATGGCAAAAGCACCGCGTTCTTTGGCCATGTTTACCGATGAGCGATAAGCTTCAAGGGCCACAGTTTTGTGGATCTCCTCGCTGAAATCAGTAGCTGCTTCACTTCCATAGCGAAGGCCCAAAGAGGCAAGCATATCGCCCTCGGCAGTGATGCCCACTCCTGTACGACGGCCTTCTTTTGCCTTGGTTTGTATTTTAACCCACAGCGAACGTTCGATGTGTTTGATATCTTCGTTTTCAGGGTCGGCATCTATTTTGCCAATGATACCATCTATTTTCTCCAGTTCAAGATCGATGATATCATCCATCATGCGTTGGGCATATCCTACATGTTTTTTAAACAGGTCGAAATTGAATTTTGCCTTTTCGGTGAAAGGATGTTCCACATAGGAGTTGAGGTTTAATGCAATCAGACGGCAGCTGTCGTAAGGGCATAATGGGATTTCTCCGCAGGGATTGGTCGAAACGGTACGGTAACCCAGATCGGCATAACAATCCGGAACGGATTCTTTAATGATCGTATCCCAGAAAAGGATGCCCGGCTCTGCCGATTTCCATGCGTTGTGAACAATCTTTCTCCATAGGCTGGTAGCATCAATTTCCTTTACGTATTTTGGGTTTTTTGCATCAATGGGATACTGGGTGATGTATTTTTCTCCCAACTCCACCGACTGCATAAAATCATCGTGTATTTTAACAGAAACATTGGCTCCTGTTACTTTCCCCTGGTCCATCTTGGCGTCGATGAATGATTCAGCATCCGGGTGCTTAATGGAAACCGAAAGCATCAAAGCGCCACGGCGGCCATCCTGTGCCACCTCGCGCGTTGAATTGGAATAACGTTCCATGAAAGGAACAATGCCAGTTGAAGTGAGTGCTGAGTTTTTAACAGGGGATCCTTTAGGCCTGATGTGTGATAGGTCATGACCAACACCACCGCGGCGTTTCATCAGTTGTACCTGCTCCTGATCAATTTTCATGATTCCGCCATAGGAGTCTGAATCGCCTTCATTGCCGATCACAAAGCAATTGGACAGGGAGGCAATCTGATAATCATTGCCAATACCGGTCATTGGTCCGCCCTGAGGAACGATATACTTGAAATCTTTTAAAAGAGCAAAGATCTCCTCTTCACTCATTGGATTTGCATACTGTTTTTCAACTCTTGCAATCTCCGAGGCCAGACGCCGGTGCATATCATCGGGCGTCAACTCATACAAATTGCCATAGGAGTCTTTTAAGGCATACTTGTTCACCCATACCCTTGCTGCCAGGTCGTCACCCTTAAAATACTTCTGGGAAGCTTTGAAAGCCTCTTCCTGAGAGTATGTTCTTTCGCCTATTCGGGGTTCAACCGTGATATTTTTAACTGTCATGATTAAAAAGTTTAATCTTTATAATTGTTAATCGTTTGTCTCTTTGGTGAAATCACATCATTTACTCGGCTGTGATTTTCCTTTGCAAGATATACGTTTAACTGCAAAAATGGAATACAAAATTTGCAATTAATTTTGAGAAGTTATCAACTTTAATCTGTTAATATGTTGAAAATTAAACAAATAATGTTTTTATAAGTTGAAAAAGTTTACAAAAAAGAAAATCTTATCTGAAAATAGTTATACCTGTACGGGCGCTAATAGCCCTGACAGAAAGAGGCTTAAAAGAATTAATGTTAAAATAAGAAGGTTTTGGATCAGTTATTAAAAACTGAGTCCATAATGGTATTTGTAGCCCCAAGGTTTTGTTCCGTGTAGCTGATACACTTGCCAGCAATAGCTTCTCTTTTGGATGAATCCGACAAAAGGGAGCCTAAAACCGTATTTAACTCATCAGGATTGTTAACAGGATAAGCTACCTGGAGCTTCACCATGCTGGTTGCTTCATTGAATTTCAAGTAGTTGGGGCCAAAAAGGATGGGCATTCCAAAAACTGCTGCCTCCAGTGTATTGTGAATTCCTACCCCAAACCCCCCGCCAATATAAGCCACATCGGCATAACGGTAAATGGAGGAAAGTAGTCCAATAGTATCAATTATTAATACCTGGTGATTTTGAATGGTTTCTGGTCTTGCCTGAGTGTAGCAAATCACAGAGGTTTTCAACAGGTTTATCAACCGCTCAATGTTTGTTCTCTTGGTTTCGTGGGGGGCAATGATAAATTTCACCTCAGGGTTGGAATGAATATACCCGGCAAGCAATTCTTCATCTGGCTTCCAGGAACTTCCGGCAACTACCAACAGCTGATCTGCCTTGAATTTTTCAATCAATGGCAGTTGTTTGCCGTTTTGGGCAATTCCGGCTACCCGGTCAAAGCGGGTATCGCCTGCCCTTGTGGTGTTCTTCAATCCCAGCGTAGCCAGTAATGCTACAGACTGGTCATCCTGAACAAAGAAATGGGTAAAGCCCAATAGCATTTTGCGGTACCACCCGGCCCATGGTGAGTTTTTGAAAAACAATTGGTTTTCCCTGAAGATGGCCGAAACCAAATAAAGTGGAATGCTATTCTTTTTTAGTTCATTGATATAATGGAACCAAAACTCGTATTTAATGAAAAATACTTTTTCTGGGTTAATCAGCTTAATAAGTTTCCTGGCATTGGATTTTGTATCAGCTGGCAGGTAACAGATGCAATCGGCCAGTTCATAGTTCTTCCTGATTTCATAACCGGAAGGGGAAAAGAAAGTCAGGCAAATTTGGTAATGGGGATGGTCTTTTTTGATGGCTTCTATCAACGGACGGCCTTGTTCAAATTCTCCCAGTGAGGCACAATGTACCCATATAACAGGCTTTTGATGATTAATTTTGGAAGCCAGTTCTTTAAATACGCGCTGACGACCTTTATTGATCTGGCTTGCCTTCAGGTTAAACGGCGATGCCAGCTTTATCAGTATGGAATAAATGAAGATGGAAAGGTTATACAGGAGCATCATTCAGCGTAATATTTTGAAGGCAAAAGTAATTGTTTTTGTTTTGAATTGAACGTTTCTTATTCACGGCTTAAAAGATAACCCACATCTTTTTTCAGATGTGGCTCAAAGGAAGCGGCTACAGCCAGTTGATCGCATCGCTCATTTTCGGGAATACTGGCATGGCCTTTGACCCAAATAAATTTAACCTGGTGCTTGGGATAAATCTTTAGAAAGCGAAGCCACAGGTCTTCATTCTTCTTTCCCTTGAACCTGTTTTTTACCCAGTTCCAGATCCAGCCTTTTTCAACTGATTCTACGACATATTTTGAATCCGAATAAATGGTAACCTGAGAGCCTTCCACTTTCAAAGCTTCCAGGCCTACGATAACGGCCATCAGTTCCATGCGGTTATTGGTAGTAAGTTCAAACCCTTCAGACAGCTCTTTGCGGTATTGGCCGGACAGAAGTACCACTCCATAACCCCCGGGACCAGGATTTCCGCGGGCGGCGCCATCGGTATAAATTGTAATGTTCAAAGTTAAAGGTATAAAAAGAAAGACCCGCAATAATACGGGTCTTTCAGGAATTATCAAATTCGGTTTTATTTTACAATCGTCATTTCATCAATCAGGTTTTGAGCACCTGCCATCTTATCAATGGTCCACAGTACAAAACGAATATCTACATTGATACATTTTTGTAGTTCATTTTCAAAGGCAAGGTCACCACTCATGGCTTCCCAATTGCCGTCAAAAGCGATACCCATCAATTCGCCGTTGGCATTGATAACCGGGCTTCCTGAGTTTCCGCCGGTAATGTCATTATTGGTGGTAAAACAAGTGTGCAGGCTTCCGTCTTTATCAGCATATGGGCCAAAATCTTTAGCGTAATACAACTGTTTGAGTTTGGCAGGAACATCAAATTCATCATCTCCAGGGATTTCTTTTTCAATATATCCGCGAAGGGTGGTGAAGTAATCGTATTTAACTCCATCACGAGGGATATAATCGCCCACGGTTCCATAGGTTAAACGCATGGTGGAATTGGCATCGGGGTAAAATGTTTTACCGGCTTGCATTTCCATCAATCCACCTACAAAAAGCCTGTTTCCTTTGGCAAGTTCAGGGGTTGTAGCCCTGGTGTCAGCCGAGATAACATCCACCATTTTAAAGATCTCCAGCGCTGTTTGGTAAACAGGATCTTTTTCAAGGATTTTTGCCGATGGTTTATTGAAGAAACTCAATAGTTTGGTTTTGCTTACCAGCATGGATTTTGAATAGATCTTCTTGGTGTATTTATCAAAGTCGTTGCCATATTTCTCCTTTACTTCCTTGAAAAAAGAAGGATGATATTTGGGGGCAACATTTTGCTGGTAGATACGGAAAAGGGAAGCGGCAATCTTACGGTCGGTTTCAGCATCATAATCTTTGTAGAACTGATCAAGGCCATCCTTTACCCGTTCAGTTGCCAGGGCCAAACGATCGGCATTTTTATCGCCGCTCAGGGCTTCATAAACAGGACGCATGCGATAGGCAAAATAGAAGATCTCAGGGCCGCGAACCATAGCTTCCATCATATACTCCATGGCAACCTCATCATCCGTATTTTTGTAAGCATCGGCAATTAATGGCAAGGCCTTTTCGTATTTGGCTTTCCTCTGCGGATCGGCATTCAGCCATTGGGTAAACTGATCTTCCAACTGTTTTTTCTTATCTATTACATGAAGGTTTTCAAGGCCTTTATTTTGGCCAATACTGTATTTGTAATAATTTGAACTGCGGGCATACTTGGAGGCATACATGATTTTTGCCTGCTGTGAAGTCTTCATAAAATCCTTCATAATACGCAGTTTTTCTTCACGTACCTGAATCCGCACCGGATTAGTAACTTTCATGGTATATTCAATGCCATAGGAAGTTTTATAGCGGTTGGTAGTTCCTGGATAACCCATCACCATTGCAAAATCCTTTTTTTCATATCCCTTTAGAGAGATGGGCAAATGATATTTTGGTTTGTAAGGAACATTGTCTTTTGAATAAGAGGCAGGCTTACCATCTTTTCCACAGTAAATGCGGAACATACTAAAATCGGCTGTATGGCGTGGCCACATCCAGTTGTCAGTATCGCCTCCGAATTTTCCCATCGACTGTGGAGGAGCGCCTACCAGGCGGATATCTTTGAAAACCTCATAGACAAAAAGATAGTATTTATTGTCGTTGTACATCGACTGAACCCTGGCTTCATACTGGGTATCACCCTGTGCTTCCTTTTCCAGTTTTGATCCTATCTCTCGCACCTTGGCTCTTCTTTCATCTTCGGTCATATTATCTGTTAACGAAGGAAGTATTTTATCGGTCACATCTTCAAAATTTATCAAAAAAGAAACCGTCTTACCCGGATTAGGAAGTTCTTCTTCTTTGCTTCTAGCCCAGAACCCGTCTCTCAGATAATCATGATCAACCGTGCTGTGTTCCTGAATCTCTTCAAAGCCGCAATGATGATTGGTAAGCAGCAGCCCGTCAGCAGAAACAACTTCAGCAGTGCAGGAGCCCCTGTCAAGGGCCACTACAGCATCCTTCAAACTGGAATGATTAATACTGTAAATATCTTCTGCGCTAATCGATAATCCCATCTGTTTCATTTGGTTGATGTTCAGCTTTTCGACCAAAGCAGGTAACCACATTCCCTCATCTGCCTTTGCTGTTCCTGTCAGCAGAAGTTGCAGGATTGCGGCAAAAATTAATATTCGTTTCATCTGGTAATTAAAAGGTTGATTTTTTAAATATTGAAGCGCAAAGATATGGATATCTGATTATTTACAAATCATTTTCCCACAAGCCTGAGAAAAATCATGTTAATAATGTTTAATACACCCTGCCGATAACGCTTTGCTGTCATTTTAGCCCATGAAAATACGGTTTCGCTAGCGGTGGAAATATTATCTTTGCAGAAAATTTAATCTGCCGAAAAAGATGGAAAGAAAAGTTAGGGTTCGTTTTGCCCCAAGTCCAACAGGCCCCTTACACATGGGGGGCGTGCGCACTGCTTTGTTTAATTATTTGTTTGCCAAAAAGCATGGCGGCGACTTTCTTCTGCGTATCGAGGATACCGATCAAAACCGCTTTGTTCCTGGGGCTGAGGCCTATATCATTGAGTCGTTGATATGGTGCGGACTGGTTCCCGATGAAGGCGTTGGTTTTGGAGGCAATATGGGTCCCTATCGTCAGAGCGAGCGAAAGGTATTGTATAAAAAATATGCCGATTCGCTTATTCAAAACGGGTATGCATATTATTCTTTTGATAGTGCAGAAGAGCTGGATGAACTGCGTAAACAGGCTGAGGCAGAAAAACAGGTCTTCTCCTATGATCTGCATACCCGCAATTCTTTGAAGAATTCACTTACCCTGTCCGACGAGGAAGTACAAGCACGCATCCAAAAAGGCGATTCTTATGTGATCCGCTTTAAGATGCCTGAAAACCGTGAGATCGTGGAAGAGGATTTGATTCGCGGCCGCGTATCTTTTAATACCAACCAGCTGGATGATAAGGTTTTGTTTAAATCCGACGGCATGCCTACCTATCATCTTGCCAACGTGGTGGATGACCACCTGATGGAAATTACCCATGTGATCCGTGGTGAAGAATGGCTGCCTTCCATGCCTTTACACATTCTGTTGTACGAAGCCCTTGGAATAGCAGAAACCCGTCCTCGATTTTCTCACCTGCCGCTAATTTTAAAACCTGAAGGTAAGGGTAAATTGAGTAAGCGCGATGGTGATAAAATGGGCTTCCCTGTATTTCCATTGCTTTGGAAAGATCCCGAAACAGGCGACATCTCCCGGGGCTACCGTGAAGATGGTTATTTCCCCGAAGCTTTTATCAATATGTTGGCACTTTTGGGCTGGAACTCAGGCACTGAGCAGGAATTCTTTTCAATGGATGAACTGATCGATAGTTTTGATCTTTCCCGTGTTGTAAAATCAGGAGCACGTTTTGACCCTGAGAAAGCCAAATGGTTCAATCGTCATTATCTAATGCAGAAATCATCTGAAGAACTGGCCCAGTTATTCTTGCCTGTTTTGGAAGAAAAAGGCATTATATATGACCTTTTGAAACTGGAGAAAGTGGTAGATGCTATTAAAGAAAGATGTGAATTTGTAAAAGATCTCTGGGAACAGGGCCATTACTTTTTTGAAGCCCCTCAAACCTATGATGAGAAAACAGTAAGAACCAAATGGAAAGCCGATACCAATGAAAAACTGCAGGCTATAGCTTCGTTTTTAGACACTGTTACTGAATGGAAGGCTTCGGCTATCAAAGAAGAATTCTCTGCCTTCATGACTGAAAAAGAATGGGGTTTCGGCGCCGTGATGGTTCCTGTCCGTCTGGCATTAGTGGGTAGCAGCAGTGGCCCCGATCTGTTTTTAATCTTTGAATTGCTGGGCAAGGAAGAAACCATTGAGAGGATAAGGAAAGCAATTGAGATAATCCAATAATATATTTCCCTTTTTATGGACAAAGGAGTTGACTTTTGATCATCAAAGCCAACTCCTTTGTTTTACATTTATGCGCCATCTGGCATAAGTATTATACTTCAATCTAAATAGATTTTAAGCAAATTGCCGTATCATATAATATTTTGCTCCCCTCACCAGATGTAGTTTATCTCTTTAATCATTTTTTAAACTGACCTACATTAATCTATAATTCAATCCAAATCAAGACAAGGATTCTAGCTTTAGCTTAAGCAAAATGGTATCTCAATATTAATTTGCACTTGGCGGGTTATCCAGAATATAGCCAATATCCAACAGGTATATTTGGCGTCCCAATCCCTCATGGGTGGAATCGAAAGAGACCGATCTTCCATCAGGACTAAAGCGTGGATGCAAATCTACCCTGAAGATGAGTGGATCATTTTGGAAAAACTTCCCGTTCATTCTAAACTCGTATTTTCCAACAGCTACAAATTTCTTTGTAGGGATGTGATACATGTAAATGTATTCGTACCCGTTTAAAGCATAACCATCATCATCTGTACTATAGGTGTCTGTCAGAATCCAATCACCGCTTGGATGGTAGATATCATGGCCATTGGGGGCTTCCCAAAGAATTTCTTTAGGGACACCGGTTCCATCATCTTTAAATACCACATAACAGCGAACCCGATTTCCTCCCCGGGGAGGAACAACTTTCACATTATCCATGATGGTTTCATCATCCATCCAGAAATGGTGGCTGGGTTCGTCAAATAAATAACGAATATCTTTGCCTTCAGGGGTCATGGAAAATCCTGTCGTTTTTGCGGTAAATTCTCCAGATGATGTTTGCCGAACATCTTTAACAAATGCAATAAAGCGATTTCCAGAGACATTAAATCCTTCCCTGAAGATATATAGCCTCCCGCCAATTGTATCTTTTGGAAGACCATCAGGGAAAAGCAAGTGCGCCATTTGACGAACTGATACGATTTTTTCTGATTGACCGCTTTTCAGGTCCATTCTCCAGATACCGGTTCCTTCAGGAGCCCATTGGCTTTTATATCTATCTGGAATTCCTACAAAATTGGTACCTCCATGTTCCATCCGCTCAAAGTCGTGGGTTAGCGCCGTTAAGCCATTGGGTGATACTGTGTAGATTGGCCGGGGCAGGGTCCTGGTTTGTTTGGTGCGCATATTGTAAATATGACTCACAAAGCTTTTGCCATCAGCTGAACGATCATCCCATATAAACTCCTCGGAAGAACCGGGAATCCATTCCAGACGGCAACCCTGCTGCCAGTTCCAGGCAGTTGTTTTTCCTACTTGTAGCCATTTATTTTTATTTTGAAGATCAATAATACCTATTTTCCCTGTATCAGATGGAAGAACTTCCCTTCCTTCAATAGATATGCTCATTCCCAACATATACCTTCCTGTAGGATCGAATTGTAAGAGATCTTTTGGCGCACAATTGTAGAAGAAAAAGCCATGGTAAGTTGGATTCTCCTTAGTTCCACCCTCTGTTATCCTGATGGGTGCACGATACTTTGCATCTTTGGCGGCAATTAGCTCATCAAAGCTGGAGTATATAGAATATTCGTGCTTCTCATTGTGTGATTTTTTATCCCTGGAAATATTTTTTGATGAACCTGCAAAGCTGATCATTAGCAGGTTGGCCACTAGTATCCAAAATACTTTTATAGTTTTCAAATTTTTCATATTCAGAATAAATTAGTATTATGAATTTCTTTTGTAAGACACTCCATACACCTCAGCTTTTAGAGTCAAATCGTCTTTTTCAGTTGAAATACAGGTGATTTTTAACGGGATCGCAGGCTTCAAGGATGAATTTTTTATTTCAGCCGCAGCCCAGGACAGTCCACTCCAAATCTTTTTATCGTATTGAATCGTTAGTGGAATTTGCTGGTCTCCTTGGGTGACTACTATTTTGAATATTTCATCCATGTTTTTGCCCTTTGGTGGAGCACCTCCCCATGCACGAACGGGAAATTTATCAGAACCAAACTGTTGAAAAATTATGCGGATATCCTTCCCCTGCGCAGGTTTTAATGTACCTGAAATGGTGTTTTTTGCGGTATCTTTAAAATTAACAGCAAGGTTTTCGATGGATAGTGGAATATTGATCGAGTCGTCGATCCCTAAACTAAATTTTTCATCGGCATAATTTTCAAGACCAATCACCGCCATTTGTTCAGGGCCAAGACTGATCGTATTTCCATTTAGTTCAGGTTTAAATCCGCCGTCAGCGTAAAGAATTTTAGAAGGAAGAAGTGCAGATGCCGGAAATTGTACATTAACAACTGCCTGTGATGGATTAACGACTGTTATTAAAGATTCCTTTTTACCCTTGGCCATAAAGCCATATGGTTTTGTTTCACCAGGCAGTCCGCCAAAAGTACTGACAGTACCATTTTTCTGAAGTTCAGTATACATACTTTGAACGCGGGCAAACCACCTGGCATCATCCTCTGATAATAATTCCATATTGCCATGATACACGTTTACCCAGCCTCCACGAGCCAGTTCTAAAATCATCATTCCCTTCCATGCATTGTTCGCTCGCTTGTAACAGGTACCCGCAACACCGATCATAAAACCACAATTGTCAATGCGGTGAATTGGAATTCCGTTCAGTTCATATTGTCTGACCATATGATCAGAATAAATATCTGCTGAACGCCAGATATTCATGGCAGGAACATCAGAGAATCTGGGATCGCCGCAATATAAGGTATCGAATACTTCGAGCCAGCGACTTTCCACGCATTGCCTGAATGGGGTATATGTATTGCCATTATCACCGCCAAATCCATTGTAAGCGATGATCAGAACATCCGGATTTTTCAACCTAAATTGCCTGAGTGCATCAATGAAGGCGACTTTATTTTTTTCTATGATTTCCGATTCAGAAAACTCTGCCTGAGTTTCCTTACTTGCGGCAGCGAAACGGGCAAAATCAAATTTAAACACTTTTATGCCTTTATCAGCCCATATTTGCAGTGTCTCTGAAAGATGCTTTAAATATCCACCCTTAAATAAACACAACGCTTTGGGGATGGTTGATTCCGAACCCTTCCATTCAGGAATCATATTCAGGAAAAATCCTCCATCATTGTCTGCAATCCGGTCATTGGTTGAGAACCACATCCCTGGCTTGATATCATTTTCTTTACAGGTCTCCAGCCATTTGTCCGGTCCATTAGGCCAACGCTCTTTGTGCCAGGTCCGGTATCCTCCATCCTTATCAAACCAAAAAGCATCCATGACATAGTAATCTACATGAACGCCGCTCTTTTTTAAACGGATCAATTCATCCAATTCCTTCATGGCAAGCTCTTCTGTCAGCGGAATAATGTCTGATAATTCGTCATAAGCCGACCAGTTATTGTAAATTGTTACGGGTTTTCGGGGACCTGCAGCCCTTAGCGGATCGTTATTTAATACATTGGATAAACCATCGTTCGATGACTGGGCAAGTAATCTCGCAAAAGGCGAAATTGCCAGACCGAAAAAGATAGAATTCTTAATTAATTCACGTCGTTTCATAAAAAGTGTTGTGAAATTGATTTAATTGGTAAAATTATAGGAAAGGTATATCTGAACTGATTATTTTCTCGAAAGCCAAGTTATCTCCATTTTTAAAACGGTGAAGAAAGAAATCATCTAAATCAGTTTGCTTGATTATCATTTCCCAAATTCGGTTTCAGGTTCAATACAAATATGATGATTAAATAACCTAACTTGAAGTATTCAATCAAAATAATTAAAATATTTATCCAGAACGATTGTTATTCCAATCTGACGGTGATGAAATGAGATGGCAGTTGGCGAAGAATACATTAAAATGAGATCATCCTTGAATTAATATTCAGATTGCAGAAAATTGTTTCAACTCCTTTGCATAGAGGATACTGTCATTACCGTAAGCTTCGAAATGAAAGTACTGAGCACCGATCTATTGAAGAAATGCAACGACTTTACGGAATATGTACTTTCGATTGACAAAGCTTGACCTGCCGAATACAGCCCGTAAATAATACAACGATCAGTTGGCCCAACGCGCTAAACTAAAATAAGAGGAAATCCTCGTATAAAAAATAGAAGATGTTCAGAAAAAGCAAACCTACTAAGTTTTTTTGAACAGTAAGGTTTGTAGGTTTGTATTTATAAATTTGAATGTAGGGATAAAGATATTAAGTTATACCACCTTTAAATCCACTCCCATTACCAGCAGTACAATTAGGATCAGTCCAATGATAATTCTATACCATCCAAAAACTTTAAAGCCATGTTTTTGCAGGTATGTGATGAAAGTTTTAATGGCGATCATGGCTACGATAAAGGCGACAATATTTCCGATTAAAAGGATGCCAATATTTTCACTATTAAAATGTTTATAATCTTTCAGCAATTTATAAGCTGAAGCAGCAGCCATGGTAGGGACTGCCAGGAAAAAGGAGAATTCGGCCGCATTGGTACGACTGAGTTTTTGCTGCATACCCCCAATAATGGTAGCTGCAGAACGGGAAACTCCGGGAATCATGGCCACACATTGCCAAAAACCAATTTTAAGCGCTTTCGGATAGGTGACCTCCTGATCAGGATTTACTTTATTGAACCATTTATCTACAAACAACAGCAAAATTCCTCCAAGGAACATCGTGATCGCTACAACCAGTACATTTTCCAGCAGGCTGTCGATAAAATCACCTGCCAGAAACCCAATTACTGCTGCAGGTAAAAAGGCAACGAACAGTTTTTGATAAAAGGTCCAGCTCTGCAAAAAGCGTTTCCAGTAAAGTATTACTACTGAAAGTATAGCACCAAACTGGATATTCACCGTAAAAGCTTTTGTAAATTCATCGATGTTCATGCCCAGTAGAGCTTCGGTAATAATCATATGCCCCGTGGAGGAGATGGGCAAAAACTCGGTAATTCCTTCAACAACAGCAATTACGATAGCCTGAAAAATTGTCATATTCTTTAATTTTGGTCTCTGGTTACTGGCAACTGGTTACTGGTTACTGGCAACTGATTTGCGGGCGTAAAAATAAGTTTTCCCTTGACTTTTGTCGTCGAAATTATAGATTTCTTTTCCATCATGAAATTTGTAAAAGGCAAGCATAGCAATATCGCCTGCACAAAACAAAGAATGAAGGCACATAACAGTCAGGAAGAAGTATGCCAACTGATCGCCATAATAATGAATGATACCTAGCAGACAAACTATTTTAACCACCAAAAAGGGCGTTAGGGCGACCACATGAAAAGCCCGTGAATTGATAACCTGCCGGTCGGCAATGGCATAAAATATGAATTTTCGAAGCACTGAGCCAAAGGAAATTCTGCGGGCGCCAATCGCTAGATAGGCCAAAGCGTGCAAAAGTTCATGTATCACGATCAATGCAGAAAGAGAAAATACGATGGCAAATGCTATCTGAATTATAAACTCATGCTGACCTTTGAATGACAAAACGATTCCACGGGTGAGAAAAAATGTAAAAAGAAGCATCATTACTACCTGGTAAATGGAATAGATTCGAATGATCCTTTTTTCAAGAACGATCAATTCCACCACAAATTCGCGCAGATGCTGATGCGAAACTTCGGTCAAAAGCTCGAACTGGCTCTCATCTCGCAAATCTTCAGGGGTTAATGTTTTAGTCATAATCAAAACAATGGCTTTATTATTCAACAATGCACCTCTTCCAGGGTTTTAAACACCGACACTTTTGTAATTAATCATTTCGAATAATATCAACCAATGCTTTCAGATTAATGAGTTTGATTAATAGCGCAAAAATCATGCTGGAAACAATCATTATAAAATACCCTATATACCAGGTTTCTAATTCTTTACTCAGCATGCCGGCCAAAAACACAAAAGCCGTGAATGCAAATAGCCTGGCTAAGATTAAGTAATTAACTGTCAGGCGAAGAATCATCACTGCCAGCAGCGTTTGTGCCAAAGCAGTAATAAGTTGAGTGACCAAACTTGCCCATGCAGAGCCGATGGCCTGCATTTTAGGTATTAACAGAAAGTTCAGGCCAATATTTAATAACATACCGCAAAAGGCCATCCAGTTTAACTGACGGATGCTGCCATTGGCCGTTAGCAGGGTGCCAAATATATAAGTGGTTGCCACCCCTAAAAAGCTTACCATCAGTATGCGGAAGATGGAAGCAGAGATATCAGCGCTATTGTGGTACAGCAAAGACATTATCTCATGATTATAAAAACCGGAGGAAACGCAGATTACGATGGAGGGTACAAAAAGCAGCAAAAAAGAAATCTGTACCATAGAACCAATCTCCTGCTTCTTTTTGATCATCCGGGCAAAGATGGGAAGCAAAAGTCCTGCAAATAACACTCCAAACATGGAAACGGCATCCAGCAAACGAAATGCCTGATAATAGATTCCGGCCTCTTCTTTTCCGTTCGGTAATAATCGTTCCAGCATCACCGAGTCGATGCGGTTATAAAATTGCATCAACAGCACAAGTAAGGCATAAGGATAGCTTTTTTTTAGGAACACCAAAAAGAACCTTGTGTTGAAAATAAATTTAATCTTGCCGGTATGTGCCAGTACGACAGCAAAAGTAATAAGACTGGTAATCAGATAAGCCGCTGTTTGGGTGTAGACAAACCATTCAATTCGAAAAGCTTGCCTTGTAATATTGGTAAACAGAAGTACCGAACAGATAATTATCATTAGGGTGCGGTCAAGTACTGACAGCAGGCTATCGGTTGTAAAAAGGTGCAGCCCACTTATATTAGAACGCAGGTACATGGTAAATGAAATGAGAAACTGGTTAAGGATCAAGAATAATAAAAGATGAATCTGAATCTCTTTCCAACCAATAATAAGGGCTATTGCAATACAAATAACGGCATATAAACCCGCCAGAACAAACTTCAGGCCCACAATATTGCTGATATGTTTTTTTAGCAAATGATGATGCTGGGCAATGTTTTTATTGTTGAAATTGGTAATGCCTAGATCCAGCAATATATTCAAGATCACAGAAAAACTGAGCAGCGATGAGTATAGTCCAAAGTTTTCATTGCCCACAATGTTTTGCACCGTGCGGTCAAACCCAAATATCCAGAAAGGTTTGATCAAAACATTCAGAAAAAGGAGCAACAATAAATTGGTAATAAACTTCCTTTTCAAGCGGGTGGTTTTTTTTCTGATTTTTATTAAAGTGCATCAAAAGTAGCAATTTTTTAAACAGACTTTATACATTTGACTATAATTAGGACCTAGAAAATGAAACTATGATCATAGCTGTAAATACCCGTTTGTTATTGTCAGGAAAACTCGAAGGAATCGGGTGGTTTACCATGGAAACGCTCTCACGGATTACAAGAAATCATCCTGAACATCAGTTTGTTTTCCTATTCGACCGGCCTTACTCCAACGAATTTGTATTTTCTGAAAATATCACCCCGGTGGTTCTCTTTCCTCCAACACGTCATCCCCTGTTATGGATCATCTGGTTTGAATTACAGATACCCAGGATGCTAAAAAAATACAAGGCTGACTTATTTTTCTCTCCCGACGGATATTTGTCGCTCAATACCGGGGTAAAACAACTGGCGGCCATTCATGATATCAACTTTGTCCACCGGCCAAAAGATCTTCCCTGGTTGAAGGCCAAATATTACAATTTCTTTTTCCCCCGCTTTGCCCGAAAAGCCAAGCGCATTGTTACCGTTTCTTCCTTTTCCAAAGAAGATATTCACAATACTTATCACATCGGGAATGATAAAATCGATGTGGTATACAATGGCATAAACACACTCTACAGGCCTACTTCAGCGGAAGAAAAAGAAATTACCAAAGTAAATTATTCAAAGGGCAAGGAATATTTCCTTTTTATCGGATCTTTGCATCCTAGAAAAAATATTGTGGGATTGCTCAAAGCTTTTGATGCATTTCGTCAATCGGTTACATCGGATGTCAAGTTGATGATTGTCGGGGGAAGCATGTTTAAAACCGGCGAGATTGAACAAACCTATTCCCGGATGCAATACAAAGAGGAAGTGATTTTTACAGGCAGGGTGAGCAGTGAAGCGCTGCAACAGATACTGGGAGCCGCATTGGCCCTTACCTTTGTACCGTTTTTTGAAGGTTTTGGCATCCCTGTAATCGAAGCAATGAGTGCAGGAGTGCCGGTAATCAGTTCCAATACCACTTCCTTACCCGAAGTGGGCGGACAGGCAGTTTTGTATGTCGATCCTTATGATGTTGGTCAGTTAAAAGATGCGATGGTGAAAATTTCTCAGGATAAGGAGTACAGGCAATCCTTGATTGAGGCAGGCTTTCAACAAAAAGAAAAATTCAGCTGGGATAAAACCGCCCGGCTCTTGTGGGAAAGTATCACGCTTTGTACGAATGATGAAAAACATTAAAAGGGAAGTTTATATTTAGAATGGGCAAAGCTGAGATAAATATTAATAAACTTCAGTTGTTTTTACAGCAAGGTAGGCTGGAGGCGGGTTGCGATGAAGCGGGACGGGGGTGTCTGGCAGGGCCTGTGTTTGCCGCGGCGGTCATACTTCCCCAGGATTTTGAAAACGACATTTTGAACGATTCGAAAAAGCTAACCGAAAAACAGCGCTATGCCCTTCGTCCCATTATAGAGCAACAGGCTCTTGCCTATGCTGTGGGCATTGTTGACAACAATGAAATCGACCAGATCAACATTCTGAATGCCTCATTTTTAGCCATGCACCGTGCCATCGCCCAGCTTACCCTAAAGCCGGAGCACCTGCTTATTGACGGAAATCGATTTAATGCTTATCCTCAAATTCCGCATACCTGTATAATAGAAGGTGACGGAAAATACTTGTCCATCGCGGCGGCTTCCATATTGGCCAAAACCTACCGGGATGATTACATGGATATCCTTCACAAAGAATACCCCCACTATGGTTGGCAGACCAATAAAGGATACCCTACCTTATTCCACCGCCAGGCAATTTTTGAATCCGGCATTTGCTGTTATCACCGCAAAACCTTTGGCCATAATCCAGATCAGTACCGGCTCGACTTTTAATCATTCTTACACGGCTTGTTATGAACGGCCAGCTAGAGTTTATTTTGGTTTTATTGACTAATGATCATTCATTTATACGAAAGTTGAAGCATTAGATGAAAGAAATAATCGATCATTGCTTAATTTAAGGGATTGGGTCATTCATTTGTTATTGACATTCAATCACCACGCTGCCAGATAGCATCAAATATTAAAAATTTCATTGATTGTAATGGGGGTGTTTTGCATATGGACCATACTGCCCATCCCCTTAAAAAAAACAAGCCGAATCCCTGTATTTTGTTTTTTCCAAGTTGGATTTCTATTTTAAATTATTGCCTCATTATTGCCTTTTTCTGATACCTTTCTGATACTTTTCTGATACCTTTCTGTAACCTCAGATTACAGAAAGGTATCAGAAAAGTATCAGAAAGGTATCTAGTACAGGTAAATTCCAGTGGCAAGACAGAGAAAGTAATTTGGAATTTATCTGGTGGATAAAGTATTAGTTCAAATGCAGGATCATGAGGAAAATCAGGAAAGAGAAGGACACTTTTCTGTTAAAGTTTCGAGTTGCCCGGTTTCAAAAACGGAAGGATGGAAGGGGTGCCTATCTTCTATGGTAAAAAGGTTGTTTGAAGAACACTGCTCATTGGCTTTTGGGTTTCCTGCACCTTGTCATTTCCTGGATCAATCAGAAATGCTGTGGATAAAATAAATAAGGAATAACGAATATGAAATAACAAATGTAAAAGTATGGCCTGGCCTTGAGATACTTCCTGATTCCTGATTTTTTCTTTATTGATTTAATTCCCCAACATTTCCGCTTGATCTATTTTCTTCATACCCTTTTGGATTGGTACCAAGATCCAGTATAACAGAACTTAATAAAAACAAAATGGTTGTAAATGTATCCATGACCATTAAGGAAAGATGCATCTTATCCTTTTCATGGGTACATTTACAACCAGCTGCTCGTGTAATTTTCTGCCGAAAATGCTATTGGCAGAAACTATAGATCATCGTCGTCATCATCAGCATCATCGTCGTCATCTACATCATCATCGTCGTAGTTGTCATCGGCCACGTCTTCGGCATCAGGATCTACCGCAAGGAAATCGTCATCCGAATATTTTGATTCGTATTCTTCCTTGGCGCTCCTTTTCAGCGAGCCTGAGCTATCGTAGTCATCATCATCCTCGATAATCTTTTCTGCTTCGTAAACAGTCATACGTACCAGATAATACTTGTCATCTGTTTCAAAAGGCAAAGCGCTTACTCTTTTACCCTCTCTGTTGGTGAAGTAAATCAGATTATCACTGTATCCGGATGGATATTCAAGTTTAATTCTTTCTTGAATTTCAGGATCAAGTTTGTCGTAATCCTTAATTACTCTGGGTTTATTCTGAATCATTGATCGTTATTTTTTATGCAATAATATGAAAAAATTCATTAATACTTAAGGGCGGAAAATAAATCAAAAACAATTTTACCTGCAACATTTTTAAGAAATCTTCTGAATTATTAGTAAAAAATTATTGTTCCCTTACCACAGGCCCTTTTTAAATGGAGCAAACCCACTATTTATAAATTGATTTTGATATGAAACAAATTCACTTTCAAAAAGATGTGTTGTTTATTTATGAATGTGAACAATGCCTGTCTTTTATCACTATTTTTAACTATTTGAATGCATTACTTTTGTTTAAATTTAATATAGAGCATCATGTACGGAAAAATGCAACAAGATTTGACCCATACCATCAAGGAGCTTAAAGAGCAAGGGTTGTATAAAACGGAACGTATCATCACCTCTGCCCAGGGTTCCAGTATTACCGTCTCGGGAGGCAAGGCCGTTCTTAACTTCTGTGCCAACAATTATCTTGGTTTGGCCAATCACCCTCAAGTCGTTAAGGCAGCACAAGATACTATGAATACCTGGGGCTTTGGCCTTTCCTCGGTTCGTTTTATTTGTGGCACTCAACAAATTCATAAAGAACTAGAACAAAAGATGTCCGAATTCTTGGGAACGGAAGATACCATTCTCTATTGTGCAGCATTTGATGCCAATGGTGGAATTTTTGAACCCTTGCTTGGAGAAGATAGCATTATCATTTCGGATGAATTAAACCATGCTTCCATTATTGATGGGGTGAGGCTTTGCAAGGCCCAACGGGCGCGTTATAAGCATTCGGACATGACAGAACTCGAACTTCACCTGAAAGAATCCCAATCGCTTAAATACAGGATGGTGGTCACTGACGGGGTTTTCTCCATGGATGGTGATCTGGCCCGCCTTCCCGAAATTGTGGCTTTATGCGAAAAGTATGACGCCCTTGTGATGGTGGATGATTCCCATGCTTCGGGTTACATCGGCAAAACGGGAAGAGGAACGGCTGAACATTTTGGACTGCTTGGGAAAATTGATATTATTACCACCACTTTTGGAA
>DATGYU010000054.1:0-4453 GCA_035297625.1 Prolixibacteraceae bacterium | reverse complement strand
GGCTACAAAGGCGGAAGAAAAAGGAGTGGAAATATATACCGGCTTCTCTGTCAATGAAATTCTATACAAGGATGGCAAAGTAATTGGTGCCAAAACCATTGATACCGGCATTGACCATCATGGACATCAGCTGGAAAACTTCCAGCCCGGCACACGCATAGAGGCCAAACTGACCATCTTTGCAGAAGGTACCAGGGGCCCGCTGGCCAAACAGCTGATTCAAAAATACAGCCTTGACAAGGGCAAAAACCCCCAGATCTATTCACTGGGCTGTAAAGAGCTTTGGAGTGTACCGGAAGGCAACATCAAGCCGGGCGAAGTATATCATACCATGGGCTTCCCGCTGGACAAGGAATTTGGCGGTGGATTTATCTATGGGCTTAACGACAATAAAGTAGCCTTGGGCTTAGTAGTAGGCCTTGATTATGAAGACCCAACATTTGATACCCATGACGCTTTCCAGGTATGGAAAACCAATCCGTTTATTGCTAAGATCCTTAAGGGAGGCAAGCTGGTAGAATATGGTGCAAAAACCCTGCCTGAAGGTGGATATTATTCCATCCCAAAACCTTATACCGACAATGCGCTGATTGTGGGTGACAGTGCAGGATTGGTAGCCATGCCAGCCTTAAAAGGCATTCATCTGGCCATTACTTCAGGGATGCTTGCTGCAAAGACCGCCCTGAAAGCTTTAAACACCAACGATTTTTCAGAGAAGGCCCTTTCAATGTATGAAACTTCAATGAAAGACAGCCTGATACATAAGGAGCTGTATCCGGTACGTAATTTCAGGCAAGCTTTTGCCAAGGGAATGGTACTGGGAAGCTTTCATTTTGGCACCCAGCTGATAACAGGAGGAGCAGGTTTCTTTGGTAAACTGAAGACACATCCTGACAGCCAGACTACCAAAACCTTAAGTGAATACAAAGGCAAGCTGTTCAGGGAAAGATTCAATGGCAAGCTTGAATTCGATAAGGTACTGACTTTCGATAAAGTGACCGACGTCTATTATTCAGGCGTTCATCATGACGAACAACAGGTAGTTCACCTGAAGATCAATAACCCTGAGTCTTACAATACGGTCAATATTAAGCAGTACGGGGCCCCCTGTCAGTTCTTTTGCTCTTCAGAGGTATATGAACTTCATACCGACAAAAACGGGCACCAGGAATTAAGGATTCATGCGGAAAACTGCATGCATTGCCGCACTTGCGATATTAAATCACCCGGCGATGGCGTTACCTGGATGTTACCCAACGGAGGCAATGGTCCTGAATTTCAAAATATGTAATTTTAAAAACTAGAAGATGGCTCTTACAATTATAAGTTTAATAAAACAAGTTCCCCTTCCTGCCGAGATGCGCATGGGAGATGATGGTTTGATGGACCGCACCAAAGCCAAATCAATTATTAATATCGACTGCCAGTTTGGACTTGAAGCCGGGCTGCAGTTAAAGAAACAATATCCTGATGCCCGACTGATTGCCTGCTCCATGGGCCCGCAGTCATTCGAAACAGCTTTACGTACCGCCATTTCCATGGGCTACGATGAAGCTTACCTGTTATCCGACCGTAAGCTGGGGGGTAGTGATACCTATGCTACCGGGCTGGCTATTTCAACCATGCTCAAGCACCTGGGCTTTACCAAGGATTCAAAGGAACCGTTTATCATCCTTGCCGGTCGTCAGACCAGTGATGGCGACACCGCGCACGTACCTTCACAGGTGGCCGAAAACATAGGTATTCCGCAGGCTACATTTGTCGAAAGTGTCAAAGCGGACGGACAAGGCAATGTGGTTGCAAAACGTATCATTGAAGGCGGTTACCAGATGATGAAACTGCCGATGCCCTGCACCATCTCGATGACCCCTACCGGTATTCCTCCGCGCAAACCATCGCTGAGCGGTGCTATCAAAGCCCGCAATACAAAGATTACCGTATTTGGCATCGATGATATTGGCCTGGGTACAGAAAAGATTGGTATCAACGGCTCTCCTACAATTGTTGCCAATGTGGTAAACATCGTGAGTGAAAGACCGCCCATCACTATGTCGGATGGCCACAATGAATCAGCCCTTGTAGAAAGCCTGATTGCCAACCTTAAAAAGGGAGGCAATGTGCTGGAGAAAAAAGACAAGGCTGAAAAGAAGGCTTCTGAAACACCTGATTTTCCTTATTTTGACAATAGAAACGGTGCCAAGGGTATCCTGACATGGGCTGAAGTGGCCGGTGGCAAGATTGCCCGTCCTTCCATCGAACTGCTCACCCCTGCCCGCAAGCTGGCCGATCAGTTAGGCAATGATACAAAGATCATGACCCTGTTGATTGGTAAAAATGTGGCAGATCAGGCCAAAGTACTCTTTGAACATGGATCGGATGAAGTTATCGTTGTAGAGGATGACCGCCTGGAAGAATACCTGGTACTGCCCTTTTCTTCCATCTTTGCCCAGGTGATCAAAGAACGTAATCCTGAGATTGCCCTGTTTGCCGCTACTACCTCTGGGCGAGAGCTTGCCCCCCGTATCGGTGTGAAGACCGGCAGTGGGGTAACAGCCGACTGTACCGGACTGGAAATAGGCGAATATGTCAACAAAAAAGAAAAGGTCATCAACAAGCCAATTCTCCATTCACGTCGTCCAACCTATGGAGAAAGTAAACTAGCTACCATCCTTGGCTTCGTTTATCCCCAGATATCTACAGCCAGAGCGGGTACTTTTGAAGTACCTGCACGTATAGCAGGACGCAGCGGAATAGTATCCTCCTTTAAACCTGTACTTACTGAAAGTGAATTCTCTGTTGAGATCCTCAAGACAGTGCGTGGCGAAGGCGGCCTGCAAAACCTGTTCGATGCCGACATTATTGTAGCCGGCGGTAGAGGTACCACAGTCGACAACTTAGGACTGGTGAAAGAGCTGGTAGAGACCTTGAAAAGCAAGGGTGTCAATGCTGAATGGGCATGCTCACGCGTGGTAGTGGATGAAGGAATTGCTCCTTATGCCCACCAGATCGGACAGACCGGTAAAACGGTTCGCCCCAAACTATATATAGCCATTGGTATCTCTGGTGCCATACAGCATATTGCAGGGATGAAAGAGGCAGAACGAATTATTGCCATCGATCACAACCCCAAAGCCTCTATCTTCCATTTTGCAGACTTTGGTATCGTTGGCAAATATGAAGATATCGTGCCTGAACTGATTGAGAAGGTAAAAAGTGGCTTCACCTTTGGCATCGAACCTGCCAAAAGCTAACAGAGACACAACAGATCCAAGGGCTGCCTCCAATTAAGAAGCAGCCCTTTTTTATTGGTCAAGCTAAATATTTACCATTAGACGATTTACAATCGTACGATTTCTTCCTTGCACACAATTCAGCCCTGACTTTAAGGACCTTAAGGACTTCAAAGATCTTAAAGTCAGCCCAACCTTAGCCCTTTAACTTGAAACTTTGAACTTTAAACTTTAAACTCTTTTGATGACCTTCCGCTCCCGCCTTGCCCACTGCGTCACCTCTGCCCTTCCCCAGGGAATGAAAACTGTAATATGGCTGCTTAAACTGACCATCCCGGTATCCTTTGGGGTGTTCCTGCTGAACTTCTATGGCCTGTTAAATGTGATTGCAGGATGGCTCACTCCCCTTTTTAAGATGATAGGATTGCCTGGGCAGGCCTCCGTGGTACTGATCACCAGTATCTTCACCAATATCTACTCGGTGATAGCCGTGATGGCCACCCTGGATTTTGGCCTCCGCGAAGGAACCATCATAGCCGTGATGTGCCTGATCTCCCATGCCCTGATCGTTGAGACAGCCATCCAGAAGAAAACCGGCTCGCATCCTGTGAGAATGGTTTTAACGCGTTTAAGCGGCAGTTTTATAGCCGCATGGATGCTCAACCTGATTTTGCCGGGTGAAAGTACCTCAGGGGCTGAAAACATCGTAAACAAGACTGTGGAATTCATGCCCGCGCTAACCGCATGGACAAGTGCCATGGCCATCACTACCCTTAAAATAGTGGTGCTGGCAAACGGGTTGCTGATTCTTCAAAAAGCATTGGATGAGTTTGACCTTATCAAGTGGATCTTAATGCCTTTCCGCCCGTTTTTAAAAATAATGGGATTGCCTGCCAATACCGGCTTTTTATGGATGATAGCCTATACCCTTGGGTTGTCTTACGGGGGAGCCATCATGATCAGCCAGTCTGAGGACGGTAAGCTCAGCCGTGAGGATGCCGATTTGCTGAACCATCATATTGCCATCTCCCATTCACAGTTGGAAGATACTCTACTATTTGTGGCCGTAGGCTATTCGTTCGCAATATTATTCTTTACCCGAGTGTTGCTTTCCATCGTCTATGTCTGGGGCCGAAGGCTGGAACTGCAGTTTAGAAGCAATCAGGAAAGAAGGTTGCAAGTAGGCAGTGGGCTGTAATCCGTTGGCAGTAGTCTTCGCTGGG
>DATGYU010000053.1:0-8453 GCA_035297625.1 Prolixibacteraceae bacterium | reverse complement strand
TAGAAAGCGAACCCGGCCAGGGAAGCGCCTTTCATTTTACCTTGCCTGCCGCCGTTAAGGAACAACCAGGGAGAGAGGAAGTAATATTCCATTGAAGGACTGAAGGATTGAAGGACTGAAGGATTGAAGGACTGAAGGACTGAAGGATTGAAGGACTGAAGGACTGAAGGACTGAAGGATTGAAGGATTGATCCCGAAATTTCGGGAGAAGGATTGAAATGTTACTATTGTTGCAAGAGTTGCAAGAGGTTCATGTTATCCGGAAACAGGAATAAGCAAATCGGGTCCCCGGATTATTTGTACGAATTTCAGTAGGTTTACAGCTTCATTTTTTGGCCTGAAAATTTAAAGGGCTTTAGGAGCTTTACAATTGTTACGTTCTTCCTGTTACCTTCCGGATGATACTATTTCGTGTAAATAAGCGTTATAGGATAATATGTATTTCCGAAGCAAAAAATCTATGGTTCAAATGATGTTGTAAGATGAGAAGATGGGAAAAGGAGAAGATGGGAGGGTGAGAACATGAGAAAATGAGAAATTGAGCAGTGATCAGTGAAAACAGTGGTCAGTCCTTCAGTCCTTCAATCCTTCAGTCCTTCAGTCCTTCAGTCCTTCAATCCTTCAATCCTTCAATCCTTCAATCCTTCAATCCTTCAATCCTTCAATCCTTACAACAATAAATATTATCCAATACTTTAATGATGCGAAAAACAATCTTATATATATTACTTTTCTTTATCCCTGTAATCAACAATGCAGGTGTTGACGATACGAAAGTAACCACTCAGTTTAATCCCGTTCCGGAAAATGTTCGGCAATATACGGTCCTTCATTTAGCGGATTTCGGTCTGCAAAAGGAAGTGTTTGATCTTGCCCTCAAAGGCTTTAAAAAGCTGGATACTTTAGGGAAATTACAAAATCACGATATCCTCACCATCGCCGACTACTCCCAATCGAGCAGACAAAAACGGCTCTATGTGATTGATCTTAAAAACCAGAAACTCCTGTTCAATACCTATGTGGCTCACGGGCGCAATACAGGAGAAGAGTATGCCCGTTCATTTTCAAATGCAGAAGGTTCACTAAAAAGCAGTCTTGGCTTTTTTGTTACCTATCAACCCATGATAGGAGCAGAAACTGGTTTTGCATTAACCCTTCATGGAGTTGAAAAAGGATTCAATGACAATGCTGAAAAACGAGCCATCATTATGCATGCGGCCGATTATGCTACAGAAAACTTTATTAAGCAGCATGGCCGGCTGGGCAGAAGTTTTGGGTGCCCGGCCTTGCCACCTGAAATGAACAAACCTATCATCGAGACCATTAAGGGTGGTTCATGTCTTTTTGTTTATAATCCTGATAAAGAATATTTGGCGCAATCATCTTTACTGAATTAAGTTAAAGCGATAGGAACGCGGATAAAGGAATAGAGGCTGTCCAAAAAGTTCACATGGTGACATTTCTTCTCTGTGAAACTCTGTGATTAACTCTATTAAACTCTGTGGTTCAATTATTTATTTTTAACCACAGAGTTACACTGAGTGAAATTACAGAGTTTCACAGAGTTTTTGGACAGGCTCTATTTTTTATTTATTTATCCGTGTTCCCATTGATTAGCCCATAGATATCATTTAGCAAAACAACCTTTTTGCCTTTTACAACGGCCGGCATATACACCAGGTAAGTGGGCACTTTTCTTTTTATTGGATATTCCCTGGTTGCTATACTGTCTCTCACTTTGGCCAGTTCCTCACGTTCTATTTCTCCCCTCAGGATAGCATTGGCAAGTTCAAAGGGACGTTCAAGCCTGACGCATCCATGACTTAAAAACCTTGATTTCTGGTCAAAAGCACCTTGCCAGCTTGTAGCATGCAAATAGATGTTCAAAGGATTTTTAAGGTTGAATTTGATCACTCCTAAAGAATTATCAGGGCCTGGCAATTGTTGAAAGAAGTAAGGAAAATTATCCTTATCGTATTCTTCCCATTTTAATTCCTTAGGACTTACCTGATTCTCCTTTGCATCAACGACGACAAAATTATTCTCCTCCAGGTAATTTAAGTTTTCCTGTACTTTTGGAAGTATCTCATTTACTGCAATACTTCGTGGAACTTTCCAAGGAGGGAATATGATAATGCTGGTGATATAGGAGGCTAAAGCAGGAGTTGGATCATCCTTTTTGCCCGGAACCACCCTCATCTTTACAGTAGGCAGCTTATTCCGGTAATAAACAGCACGGGCATCGGGGATGTTAACAATGATCATTTCCTTATAGTCATTTGCCGACAAGTATCGGCGATAATTCATGCTCAGCCAGATCTTCCTGGCCATCACAGAAGTCTTGTCGGTAATTGAATCCCTAAGATATTTTTTCAATACAAGATAGTCGTTATCCTTGCAATCTAACGTCGAAATCATGGATTCAACCGAACCTTTGCGTTGAGATCCTATTAGTTGAGAAATATACAAGGAATCCCTGTTGACATTAAAAGCATCATATTCAAACAAGGGCTCTCCTTCATGCAAAAACTTTAATAATCTTAATGCGAGGGAGGTGATTTGCTGGTCGGCTTTCTCTTTTGATGGATTGCTCAAATTTTCCACTCCATTTACAGATACCTGTAATTGATCAATAAGTGCCTGATCTGCAGAAAAACCCAGTAGCCGCACTTCCCTGGATTCAATAACCTTAAGCCATTCAGCCCCCTTTTGGATATTCTTTTGATTGGAAAACCAGAATAAAGACTGATCAATAGTTTTATAAAATCGGGCTACTCTGGCGGAATCATTTTTTATTGCTGTCGTCTGGGCATAACCGGTCAGTAGAATGCATAGGAATATTATCAGGGAAAAAATGCGTTTATTTTGATGGTATCTCATGGTGTTCATTTTTTATAGAATATGATTACTCTACAAAAATGGACTGACTCCATGATTTAACCATTACAGATTTTAGGATATAAGTTGCAAAATTTCCCTATTGAAGGATTGATGGATTGAAGGATTGAAGAACTGATTGTGTGGTCAGTGGTCACTTATTACTGACCACTGATTACTGACCACTGACCACTCCTTACATTCTTTCCGGAACATCAATGCCCAGCAACTTCATACCTGTTTTAATTGTTTTTCCAGCAGTTTCAGCTATTACAAGACGTAGATTGCGTATTTCTTCATTCTCCTCGGCAAGGATTGGTGATTCATGATAAAACTGATTGAATTCTTTAACCAGCTCATAAATATAATTGGCAATTAACGCGGGTGAGTATCCTTCTCCTGCTTCGTTCACTGCTGTGGGGAACTGCGAAATCACTTTAATTAGTTGGAGTTCTTTGGCTCCCGGTTCAGCCGATACCTTAACATCAGGATTAACTGCAATACTCCTGTCTGCAGCCTTTCTTAATATCGAGCGGATACGAGCATAGGTATATTGAATGAAAGGACCTGTATTTCCATTGAAATCAATTGATTCTTCAGGGTTAAACAGCATGTTCTTCTTTGGATCTACTTTCAGTATGAAATATTTCAATGCGCCCAGTGCAATCATCTTGTATGTTTCTGCAGCCTGTTCGGGAGTGTAGCCATCCAGCTTACCCAATTCTTCCGAGGTCTTGCGCGAGACTTCCGTCATTTCTTCAATCAGGTCATCTGCATCCACTACTGTTCCTTCTCTTGATTTCATTTTACCCTGCGGAAGTTCAACCATTCCATAGGAAAAATGATGTAGTCCTTTGCCAAATTCAAAGCCCAGCTTGTCAAGCAATATGGATAATACCTGGAAATGGTAATTCTGCTCATTTCCTACCACATATACCATCTTGTCGATGGGATAATCCTGGAAACGCTCTTTTGCAGTTCCAATATCCTGGGTCATGTAAACGGAGGTGCCGTCACTTCTGAGTAATATTTTCTGATCCAGTCCTTCCGCGGTAAGATCGGCCCATACGGAAGAGTCTTCCTTTTGGTAAAAAACACCTTCCGCCAAACCTCTCAGCACTTCATTTTTGCCATAAAGGTAAGTTTCCGATTCATAATAGATCTTGTCAAAATCAACGCCCAGGGCTTTATAGGTAACATCGAATCCGGCATAAACCCATTGGTTCATCATTTGCCACAGAGCAATGGTTTCAGCATCTTTGGCTTCCCATTTGAGTAAAAGCTCGCGCGCTCCCTGCATGGAAGGTGCATTTTGCTCAGCATTCTCTTTTGTTTCGCCTTGAGCAATAAGGGCGGCTATTTCTTTTTTGTATTCCTGATCAAATTTCACATAGTAATTGCCCACCAAATGGTCGCCTTTGATGCCCGTACTTTCAGGGGTTTCACCATTGCCCCACATTTTCCATGCGTACATCGATTTGCAGATATGGATTCCACGGTCATTGACAATATTGGTTTTTACGACCTTATTACCATTGGCTTTCAATATCTCGCACAACGAAAAACCCAACAGGTTGTTACGGATATGGCCTAAATGCAAAGGTTTGTTGGTATTGGGTGACGAATATTCAACCATGACCAGTTTTGAGGCATCGGTCGGTTCAGTAATCCCGTAATTAGCGGTAGAAATTATAGTGTTAAGGACAGATATCCAGTAATCTGACGAAATAACAATATTTAAAAAGCCTTTGACAACATTGTACGAGCTCACTTCTTCTACATTTGCCTTCAGGTAATCGCCAATCTCGGCAGCGGTCTGCTCAGGCGATTTCTTTGACATGCGTACAAAAGGGAACACCACCAATGTAATATCTCCTTCAAATTCTTTCCTGGTATTCTGAAGCTGAACAAGGTTGGCATCAACAGTCTGCTGATAGCATTTTTCAATGGCTTCTATAATTTTAACACGGATAATCTGTTCAATCGACATTCTTTCTTTGCTTTGAAATTTGAGCCACAAAGATATCTGATTTTCGCAATGATAATAGTTTATGGAATGGATAAGGAGATAAAGAATTCATAATTCTTTAAATAGGCAGTGCTCAGTGGGCAGTGGTCAGTGCTCAGTACTCAGTCATCCTGAACTTCCTGCCCGTCCGGTCAGGCGGGGTTTCAGGACCCCATCAATCCATCAATCCTTCAATCCCTTGAAACTTTAAACTTTAAATTTTAAACTTTAAACTAGAAGCCCCACCTAAATAATCAGGCAGGGCTTCGGCAATTTAATAAACTTAAAACTCAAGAACCATCGCTCTTTTTATTTCATAATAAATATTTCAAATTCAACACGGCGATTAAGCAAACGTCCTTCAGAAGTATCATTGGTGGCAACAGGTTTTGCTTCACCGAATGCCTTTTGCTGAATGATACGATTGGCTGCAATACCTTTGGATTTAAGATAAGCAATGGCTGAGGTTATACGTTCCCTTGAAAGTTTGTAGTTGATACTGTTAGACCCCTGGCTGTCGGCATAACCATAGATATTTACATGATAGGCTTTATTTGAATTTAATAAGGTAACCAGGTTGTTAAGGATGTTACCCGAATACTCTGTAATGTAGGTTTTACCGGAAACAAAATGAATGGCAGGAACTTCAATGTTCTGTAGATTAATCTGATCGGCAGTTATTTGCTTTTCAGGACATCCTCGATTTTCTTTGGTACCAGCCACTGTTGGACAATCATCTTCCGAATCAGCCACTCCATCTTTATCCTGGTCAGCAGGACAGCCGGAAGCATCCACGTTCATCCCTTTTTTGGTATCAGGGCATTTGTCATCCTTATCTGCTACCCCGTCACCATCTGAATCAGGGCAACCTTTTAAGGCCTTCAACCCGGCTACATCCGGGCAGGCATCATCCTTGTCGGCAATGCCGTCTTTATCAGTATCAGGACAACCTTTCAAAGAAGTTAATCCGGCCACTGTTGGACAATCGTCCATATTGTCGGCCACCCCGTCACCATCCGAGTCTTTGGGGCATCCTTTTTCATCAACTGGAACCCCTGAAGGAGTATTGGGACATTTATCCTTTTTGTCAGGTACACCGTCATGGTCTGAGTCTTTCGATTTTCCAAAATCTATTTCAAAACCTGCAGTAAATTTCCAAAAGTTTTCTGTATGACCCGCAACTTTTATTCCGTTGATATAACCGGTTTTCCCATAAACCGCGAAGTTGGAAAAAACGTAATATTTGGCACCTACTCCTAAATCGAAGTTTACTCCTTTACTGCCATTGTCAGCCAGGTAACCTGGTCCGGCATAAAGATATGGACGAAAATCCTTTGTTTCGTTATATAATTTATAACGCAGGTTAAGAAACCCATTGGCTATGTCAAGGTCGCTTGTCATTCTCGTTCTCCAAAGACCCATATTTCCCTGGAGTAAAAGATCAATTTTGGGACTTATATATCTACCAAAATAAAGTTCAGGCATGACACCGACAGAACTTCTGTCAAGAGGTCCGTAAGCCCATGCCCCAATTCCAACCCCCCATTTTTTATCCGATGTCTGGGCATTTATAGTGGCTGCAAATGCCACTATCAGCATAAGAAGTAAAAGTTTTTTCATAGCTAAATCATTATTTTTGGTGCCTAAAGATAACTATTTATAAATGTTACAATACTACAATCTAAAAACTCTAAATATTTTTTTACATCATTCTAAAAGTAAGACACCATGCACGACATAATACATTGTTAATCTTGATATTAAACAGAAATAAACGTATGCAAATAATTTTACATTTCTAATTATTGTTTTGATATTTTTCTTATTGCTTTTCTACAGGCAGAGGTAAGTCTGTGTAAACATTTTCTATCTTTACTTCGCTAAAAAACAGGACGCCTTGTACGCAATAATAGACATTGAAACTACGGGTAATACTTATAAAACGGGAAAGATTACCGAGATTGCCATTTTTGTTCATGATGGGTTTCGCATCATTGATTCGTTCACCACGCTGATCAACCCGGAATGCTATATTTCTGAATTTATTACCCGTCTGACCGGCATCAATAATGAAATGGTAAAAAGTGCCCCCCGTTTTTATGAGGTAGCTAAAAAGATCGTGGAGATGACTGCTGATCGGATTTTTGTTGCCCACAATGTCAGCTTCGACTATCGGTTTATCCAGGCAGAATTTAATCAGCTAGGCTACGATTATCAGCGTAAAACAATGTGTACGGTAAGAATGGGCCGTAAATACCTTCCGGGGCACAGGTCGTATTCTTTGGGCAATATATGCGGTGAACTGGGCATCTCCATCAACGGACGCCACAGGGCCGCAGGTGATGCTCTTGCCACAGTAAAACTCTTTGAAATGATCATGGAAAAGAAGGCTTTAAAGGAAGCTAAACTGGATCCTAACCAGCTTAGTATGTTTTGATGCCTTTCATCAGTTTTGTACACGCAAACTCCTTATCTTTGTGAACTATGAAAAAACTGCGTCATCTGTATATATTATTGCTGATTCTTTTTCCTGTATTAGTCATTGGGCAGGGAACAACGGTGAAGATTGCAGTGATGAAATATGACGGCGGGGGCGACTGGTATTCCAATCCCACTTCCGTGCCCAACCTGATTGCCTTTTGCAATGAAAACCTGAAGACCAATATTGATCCCCAGCCGGGAGTTGTTGAGCCGGGTAGCCCCGAGATCTTCAACTATGCCTATGTCGATCTGACGGGGCATGGCAATGTTGTCTTTTCTGAATCCGACGCTGCCAATCTCCGCACTTACCTGGAATCGGGCGGTTTTCTCCAGATATCGGATAACTATGGGCTCGATCAGTTTATCCGCAGAGAAATGAAAAAGGTATTTCCTGAACTTGATTTTATCGAATTGCCATTCAGCCATCCCATCTATTCTCAAAAATACCAGTTCCCCAACGGCCTTCCAAAGATCCATGAACACGATGGCAAACCTGCCCAGGGTTTTGGCCTTATCTATAAAGGACGGCTGGTTTGTTTTTATAACTACGAATGTGATTTAGGCGACGGCTGGGAAGACCGGTCTGTTCACAACGATCCTGAAGATGTGCGCCAAAAAGCCCTTCAAATGGGAGCCAATATCATTTCTTATGTCTTTAACCAGTAAGAAGAGGATCGGATAATCGGGTCGATCTAAAAAACCGTTGGACAGGCAACCGCCATCCATTGCAAACAACAGGGATGGCTGGGCGTAATCCATGTCAATGCAAAGGATGAACTTACAACCCGGGAAAAACACTGGAATACTTTCTGAGTACTACCTCTCGCTATTGCCTGATGATATCCCTTTTTAGATACTCAATTGTAACTCATCTGTAACCTTTCTGTATCTGAGATTACAGAAAGGTTACAGAAAGGTTACAGAAACCTTAGAGAAACCGGCAATGTATAAAGCATAAATGAGGAAAGTTACCCATCTCAATAAAAACACATTTGAAGGGAATTTTACAGGATCATACATAGCCAAACGACATAGGAGATCTTCAAATTTCAGATAAATGATCCATATCGTTTATCAGCCATGCAGG
>DATGYU010000052.1:0-2765 GCA_035297625.1 Prolixibacteraceae bacterium | reverse complement strand
CCTGAGATACTTCCTTATTCCTTGTTTCTTATTCCTGATTTTGTCTATATTGATTTAATTCCTCAACATTTCCGCTTGATCCTGTAAATCGACTAATTGTAAATAAATAAAAACGACCGGCATTGCCAGTCGTTTTTATTGTTTCTTATAAATGCCAGCCCCTTGGGAGACATTTTATTTTATAGTGTTGTATTCTTATCTGTAATCTTCTTCGTCGTCGTCATAAATGTTTCTGTAATTGTCAAGATCGTCATCATTAAAATCGTCATAAATTGATAATTTTCTTTTAGTGCTCTTGTCTTTTGGTAATTTAGGTCCTTTAACAGTATCGCCATCAACTTTTAAAGGTGTGATACTTTTTTTAGTGATCTTCAGATTTGTTTTCATTGCGAAAAATCTAAATGTTTGATAATTAAGATTTTAAAAGTTATTAAAAAGTACTACTATTAGTTTGTTAAACTATGAAAAAAAAAATAAATATTCCAAATATTTTAATCAAAAAATATTACATCTTTTAATAATTAAAGGCTGATAATGTGTTTATTATGGTTGATGGTCATAAGAATAATTTTTTTCTCACTCATTAATGGCATTGTGTAGGGCCAATTTTAGGATTACTGCTCTAAATTTAATAAATTCGTTTACGTTAAATCATACACATGAAAATTCATCATCTAATGATAATTGGCCTTATTCTGATTGGTTTAAATGGTTATTCTCAAAGCTATTCTACCAGTAACAAAAGGGCCGTAAAACTTTTTGAGCAGGCACGGACAGCCAGCAGTGGCGGGATGTTTACCGAATCACTGCGTTTGCTGAAAGAAGCCGTCAAGCTGGACTCCGCATTCTTTGAAGCCTACCTGCTCAGTTCCGATATCTATCAGGAAATAGATTCAGTCCCTTTGCAGGTGAAAGCATTAGAGACTGCCATTCGCATCAAAAAGATAAACTATCCAAAGGTGTATTATACGCTTGGCAATGCCTACTATGGGTCAGGGTTGTATGAGAAGGCGATAGCGGCTTATAACCGTTATCTAAATGAAGCGGGCGAAGGAGGCACTTTTGTTTCCAAGGCAAGGCAGAATTCAAGTAAAGCAGCCAAAGCGGCTGAATTGGTGAGCCATCCGGTGCCCTTTAACATCAGGAACCTGGGACCGAATATTAATTCTGCGGATGATGATTATTGGCCGAGCCTTACCGTAGATGGTAAGATGATGGTTTTTACCCGTCTGCTGGGTTCAAGCCGGACGGCAGGTCAGCCCAGGCAGATGGTTCAGGAGGACTTCTATGCTTCCCAACTGGTCAATGGTCAATGGCAGCCCAGCGAACCCTTGTCGTCGGTAAATACTGAGAACAATGAAGGGGCACAATCGATCTCACCCGATGGAAAGCTGCTGTTCTTTACCATTTGTGGCCGGGAAGATGGTCATGGAAGCTGCGATATCTATTTCTCGGGCAATAGAAAGGGAGTATGGTCTAAAGCCCTTAATGCAGGCATTCCTGTCAATTCAGGGGCCTGGGAAACACAACCATCCATATCAGCTAATGGCAAGACCCTGTTTTTTGTCAGTAACCGCAATGGTGGCAAAGGGGGCACCGACCTGTGGCAATGCGACCTTTTGGGATTTTCTGAAAGAGGCATGCCGATTTGGAGCAAGCCTGTCAACCTTGGCGATTCAATCAACACCCCGGGCAATGAAAACTCTCCCTTTATCCATGCCGACGGGCAAACCCTGTATTTTGCCTCCGACTACTGGGACGGCCTGGGCGGGTATGATATCTTTTACAGCCGGAAGGTGAATAACACTTACTGGACAAAGCCACGAAACATTGGTTACCCGATTAACTCTTTCAGGGACGAACAAGGCCTGATAGTAGATGCCATGGGCCATAATGCCTATTATTCGTCCGACCGCCCGGGTTCACAACGGAAGGATATCTACACTTTTGAGCTGTATGATGACGCTCGTCCTGTGCCTGTTACTTATATCAAAGGAAAGGTGATGGATGCCGACACCGGAGAACCTCTTTGCGCCAACGTGGAACTGATTGATGTGCAGGACTCCACTTCGTTTATAAAAGTCGAATCATGCTGGGAGCCGGGAGAGTTTCTTATTTGCCTTCCGCTGGGAAAAGAATATGCCTTTAATGTGGATAAAGAAGGCTATTTGTTCTACTCGGAAAACTACCAGATGAAGGAGATAAAAGACTATGTCAACCCCTTTATCCTGGAAATAAAGCTTAAGAAGATTGAGGCCGGGAGTTCAGTGGTGCTGCGTAATGTGTTCTTTAAAACCGATTCCTATGAACTGCTGCCCGAATCAAGAATTGAATTAAACAAGCTTACAGACTTCCTTAAAAGCAATCCGACCATCCATATCGAACTGGAAGGGCATACCGATAATGTGGGCAGTGAGGAATACAACCTGAACCTGTCGCAGGCAAGGGCCAGGGAAGTATTCAATTACCTGTTGGACAAAGGCATAAAACAAGAACGGATGATCTATAAAGGTTATGGCTATTCAAGGCCTATCAGTACCAACGATACCCCCGAGGGTAGAGCACAGAACAGAAGGACAGAGTTTAAGATCATTAGAAAATAAAATGATTTACGATTAGACGATTTACAATTTACAAATAATTGCTTCAATTAATCAATCAGCCCTCTGTTATAATACTTTAATACGCCAGCAGTCGCTCGTAGTAAGCGTAAATTGTAAATTGCCTAATTGTAAATTACTTCATATCTGGTAGTCCAAATCAAA
>DATGYU010000051.1:0-5757 GCA_035297625.1 Prolixibacteraceae bacterium | reverse complement strand
TTTTTTGTTGGAGGTAGATTACAATGGGAATTGGCTCCTTTGGAGGACAAGGGGAGCATTCGTTTCCAGATCACTGGTCCTGAAGGAGCTAGTTATAACTACATGGATGAGGCTGGCAGGGATTTTGAAAACTTCCTGCTGGATTCTATTCCTGAAGCAAAATTTTCATTTGTAGCCATACCGGGATTTGGCGGTTCAGGGGTGAACAGCGGCTTTGGCCGAACAGGCCTTGTGGATGCCAATGAACGTAAACGCTCACAAAGCGATATCGCAAAAAATATATCGGGTAAGCTGGGCCGGTTCAATAACCTGCGCATCTTTCCTGTGGAAGAGCAGACCATCTCTGTAGGGCTTGGCTCCAGAGGATCGCTGCCCGTTCAGTTTGTGGTGCAGAACCTTGACTTTGAAAAACTAAGACAGGATGTTCCCAAATTTTTGGAAGCAGCCCGTAATAATAAGACCTTCCAGAATGTGGATGTGAACCTGAAATTCAACAAGCCCGAAGTAGACATTACCATTGACAGGATCAGGGCCCGAGAGTTGGGTCTTACGGTATCCGATATTGCCACCGTACTGCAGAGCGCCTTTAGCGGACGCCGACTGGCTTACTTTATCATGAACGGACGCCAATATCAGGTGATCAGTCAGGTGGGCCTGAGAGACAGGCAGTCGCCTACGGATATTTCCAAGCTTTATGTACGCAATAACCTGGGCAATAATATTCCTCTTTCTGAGGTGCTGAAAATGGAAACAACGGCAACTCCGCCCTCCTTGTATCATTACAACCGGTATAAGTCAGCTACCATCTCTGCTTCCCTGGCCGAAGGAAAGACTGTAGGCGATGGGGTAGATGTGATGCAGGCCATTGCTGACAGCCTTTTGGATGAGAGTTACCAGACTTCCCTAAGCGGGCCCTCACGCGACTATGCCGAGAGTTCATCCAATACCATGTTTGCCTTTGTGCTCGCGCTGCTGCTCATCTATTTGGTACTGGCTGCACAGTTTGAAAGCTTTAAAGACCCTCTGATTATCATGATTACTGTTCCTCTGGCCATTGCTGGGGCAATACTTTCATTGTGGATATTCGGTCAGACACTAAATATCTTCTCGGAGATCGGTATGATTACCCTGATTGGTCTGGTGACCAAGAATGGAATTCTGATTGTGGAATTTGCCAACAAGAAGCGGGCTGCCGGGTTAACCAAGTTTGAAGGGGTAATAGAGGCTTCTGCCCAGCGTTTGCGTCCAATCCTGATGACCTCTTTGGCCACTTCCCTAGGTGCACTGCCCATAGCCCTGAGTCTGGGAGAAGCTTCCACCAGCCGTATCCCTTTGGGAATTGTAATTGTGGGCGGTATCTTGTTTTCGCTCATCCTGACCCTGTTTGTCATCCCGGCAGTGTATACTTACATCTCCGGAAGGCATATCAGCGAAGAGGAGATAAATAACCAGTTTAAATGATGAATTGGATGAAAAAAATAATAGTAACCCTGGCACTTTTGCTTCCTCTTTGGATGTCGGCGCAAACGGTGATTACGCTTAAAAGCGCGATAGATACCACCCTGAGCAACAGCTTTAATGTGAAGCTGGCAGAGAACAATTTTGAGATCAGCAAGATCAACAATACACCTGGGGTCGCGGGAATGTTGCCCACAATCAATGCTTCGGTAAATAATAATAAGAATCTGGATGTTTTCTTGAGCAGCGCCAACGGGAATACGTTAAGTTCCAATGTGACTGCTGGAATAGTATTGTTTAATGGCTTCAGGATTTGGGCTACCAGGGAAAGGCTCGACCTTTTGCAATCGCGTGGTGAACTGCAGCTGAACAGTCAGATTCAGAACAGCCTGGCAACGGTCATGACTGCTTATTACGATGTGGTACGCCAGCAGGAATACCTTACCATCATCCAGACTTCACTGGATGTGTCCAGGCAAAAGCTGGAAATTGTTACCGCCCGAAGGAATGTAGGCATGGCCAACGATGCCGACTATTTCCAGGCGCTGATTGATGTAAACAGTTCGGAGCAAAGTTTAAAAGCCCAGCAACTGCAAGTTGATCAGGCCAAAACCGACCTGTTGCAGATAATGAGCGGCACTAATTATTACCCTTTTGTGATTCAGGATACCATCGAAGTTGACCGCACTGTGGACCTTAACAGCGTTACCGGTTTTCTTAAACAAAACCCACAGTATCTTTCTGCAGAACAACAAGTAAAGATCAATCAACAAATTGTAAAAGAAGTGGCCGCCTTACGTTATCCTTCCCTGCGTCTTTCTACTGGCTATAACTACAATCGAAGCCAAGGCTCAACCTTTCAGCTCACTACGAATGAGAACTATGGTCCTTTTGTAGGGCTTAACCTTCAGGTGCCCATCTATAACGGCAATGCCAGCAGAGCACAGAAAAAAGCCGCTATAATTAATGTAAACAATGCCGAGTTGCAAAAGAATGACCTTCTAAATACCATGACCTCCGATGCGGTACGCTTGTACCAATCCTACAGCACCTCGCTTGCCCAGCTGGATTCACAGCTTAAGGCAATAGAAACGTCGGGTAAACTGGTTGATCTGGTATTGAAGCGTTTCCAGGTAAGCGAGGCAACCATCCTGGAAGTGAAAGCCGCCCAGGCCAGCTATGAGGGTACGGCCTACCAGTTGGTGAACCTCAACTATGCGGCCAAGGTGGCGGAAATTGAGTTAAAGCGCCTGATGTTTCAACTGGGAAATTAAGGACTAAAATCTTTTTAACGTAAGTTCGAGATAAGCATTCTTAGGAATTCAAATCAAAGAAATATCTAATAAAAAATAAGGAATAAGAAAGTAAAGGCAACCCTTTCTTATTTCTTATTTTTTGTTTCTTATTCCTTATTCCTTATTCATATTAGATCGAAATCACGTTATTGTAAAAAACAAAACAGCCTTTGTCCATAAGACAAAGGCTGTTTTATAGATAACTGTTTTTTTATTACTCTGGCTTGCTTCTGGCCAGGATAAAGTTTCGGATTAACCTTGCTTCCTGATCAGAGATCTTTGCTTTTTGTTTCATCTCGGGTATTTCCTCCATCCAGTGCTGTTTTGAAAACTGTTCGGGAAGATACAGATTGTGGCATGAACCGCAATGATCGACATAGAGTTTACGTCCCATCAACAAAGAGTCGGCCGGTAGGCCTGTGTGGTCTGCATCCGTCTGGGTGGGGATGTAAAGGGCCGTTCCGCATGCTGCAAGCAGCAAGAACAGCAAAAAGACCAAAAGATATTTGTTTTTAAAATTCATAGGAAAAAAGTAATCGTGACTGGAGTCCATCGTCCTCAACGATGCTGCGTCCGCCACCTTTAAGGTTGGTCAGCTGGGGCATGAGGGTAAAATTAATCCAGAATCCCTTACCAACGTAGGCCACTCCCGGACCGGCTGAAAGAATTGATTTTTCAAGTTCCCCTTCTTTGAGCACATTACTGTTCATCACTTCCAGCCCGGCGAACCAGTTATCGCGCAATTTATAGGACAGGCCATAATTCCATTCCAGCTTAACTTCGGCTTCATTTTCAAACTTATTTTCATCCGCCGCAAATTCCTTCTCCAGCTCCAGTTCACCCACCAGGTTCAAAGCATGGATAAATTTGCCAGTCTGTTTATCCAGGATCAGTTTTCCTTCCAGTTCTGTTTCTGCAGGAGCCAAAGTGTATTCAAAATAAAGGGCCGAGCCCAGTTTATTGGCTACCGGATCACTCAGTTTGAGTTTCCACTCGTTGGCAAAGCTGTAGGAATTGTTAAAACTTAGCCTGTCAAGGCTGTTTCCAACATTCTCCGATGCGCTGTAGCCATAATTGAGATAGAAGGCTGTCTGCAATTTTGAGCCAAGGCCAATTTCAAATTCAAGGCGGTGGTTCAGTCCACGGTAATAATCCTGACGCCCCGTACCAAGGGTGGTCCATACTTCCAGCTCTTTCTGGCCCTTGTTGAGCACATTGCTCTGGTAGGTATAGGTAAACACGCGATCCTGCGCCTGAGCGCTTATAAATGCCATAAAAGCGCCTAAAAATAAAAGTTTCTTCATCTGATGATCTTTACTTTTGTTTTATTAGGCCAAAAGTACCGGCAGTGCGATCATCAGGCAATCCCTAAAAATGGGGATTTATAGCTCCATTGGTTAGAAGCAGGCAAAATGATGAAAGGTAGAATAAGGAATAGATAATCAAGGAATGTAAAACGAATGCCAGGATCGGGTGTTTTACTTTCTTATTTCTTGTTTCTTGTTCGATATTTCTGATTTGAAATATAGATATATATCTGTACCAATTATTTTAGATCAAATCTTCGGTATTGATGTCTCCCACATCAATAATCTTTTTCAATATGGCATACATGGTAAGACCCGAGGCGGATTTGATACCGGTCTTTTCAGAGATGTTCTTGCGGTGAGAGATCACCGTATGGGTGCTAACAAATAGCTGATCGGCAATTTCCTTGTTCGAATAGCCTTTGCAGAGCAGCTGCAGCACCTCTATCTCGCGCCTTGTAAGCTCGGTATCATTTTCTCTGACAGCAGCCGAAAGAAAAGAATTAAGCACCTCGTTTACCTTAAAGCAGATCAGGGCGGCGGTATCGTTAAGATTTATGGTATTGTTCGAATAATTGGCCCCCGTTTCCATCTGCAGGGTGAGAAAGTGCAGGTTATTGGCCGAATTTAATATCTGGCGCATAAAGTTGCCGCTTTTCTCCTGTTCTTCGGCAGTGGAGATGACCAGCACATGGCCATCCATTTTGGGGTAATCGATGATCTGGTCCCCCCGCTGAAGCAATATCACCTCATTGGCCAGGCTGCCTTTCAGTACCTCGGCCATGCCTGCCAAAACCAACTCAGAGGAGCTGACAACAACTACTATGAATCTTTTGTGGTTATTAATCATGGCTTGCCAGCAGCTTTTCGAGTTGTTTTACTTTGGGGATCATGATATGGTCCTCGATGCGTGAATGGTTTTTAAGGTCCTTCTCGAACATAAACAGACCGCCCAGAAAGGCGTTTCCCCTGTTCTGGTCATAATTGGGCGGCAGGTATTTGATGATGATGTTCTTCAAATCATCCATCTTGTCATCCATGTGCGAGTGTTCCTTTTCAAAGCTGGTAATAGAAAAGGAAGGGTATTTATGCTTGAATTCATCGCGAAGCGAAGGGGTGCTGATTACCGCATCCAATTCAAGGATGTAGGGAAACATCTCTCGCTCTTCAAAATTGATATGAATCAGGAATTCTTCGTTGAACTTGGCATAGAATTTACGAACCAGCCCGTTATCTGAACTCTCATCGGGACTGGCCGAAAGGAACAGTTCGATGAGGCGATCGTTTTCCGGAATCAGGTAATTCTTGTAATACTGGTGGGTCTTGATCAAATAATCAATTACCATGGTAACGGGGAAGTCCAGCAGGCGCTTTTCAGGAAAATAATCCTCGTAATGAAAGACATTAATGATCTCTACAAAGAAGTTAAGGTCAATACCTTTCTCCTCGCATATGTTCTTTATGGTTTGATCGCCAAAGCCCAGTTTGACGCCCAGCCGGTTAATTACCGGCAACAATGAATGATCTTTTAAAATGACAGAAGCCAGCTTGCTGTTCTCGTTAAACAGTTCCATACCCCGGGGAATTTTATGTGATGATGTAAAGATGACAATATTTGATGGGAAATGTTCATACTGAAAAATTATTAGGGCACTGGTTGCAGAGATGTTTTCAGGTGATAGTAATGTTCCATCATC
>DATGYU010000050.1:0-25054 GCA_035297625.1 Prolixibacteraceae bacterium | reverse complement strand
ACTGCATTCACTTGTGGGAGAGTAGGTCGTCGCCAATCTTTGAAAACTCCGTGCCTTTTAGGTTACGGAGTTTTTTTTTACCCATAAATCAGATAGAATTGATTCCCCACATAATGGAGCTTAACTCTATAATTAGCAAGGCTTGGACTAGTGATCTGCAATCAACATTTAGTAAAATATATTGATTAGTCCTTATAATTCTTCCAAAGCTTTTATCTTTGTCTATCCATGAGTTGCAAACTTGATTTTGTTAGTGCTAAAATTCTTTCCTCATTATTCAGTCTCTAAAAGTTAGCGCCTGTAATTTCTCTGAACTTTATTATACAGTTTACGTTACTAGTTACAGAGATAAAAGGCTTGCCCTTTTCATTAATTATCTTTTTTGTGTTTATATTTTTTATAACTAATCGGCTTTATACCATAGGACAAGTGAAGGAATTAATATAAATCTGTATAATTTATAGTAGTATGGCATTATATATTATTTCAAATAGATTACCCGTTAAAGTCAGTAAAGGTGATGATGGTTTTAGCTATGAACGCAGCGAAGGTGGATTGGCTACGGGATTAGGATCTTTAAAAGAGTTATCGGACCGCCACTGGATAGGATGGCCCGGAATATATACAGAGGATGAGACGGAAAAAAATGAGATAAAAGATGTTTTGGCTAAAGATAATTTTCATCCCATATTTCTATCCGAAGAACAAATTGAAAATTATTATGAGGGTTATAGTAATAGTGTGATATGGCCTCTTTGTCATTATTTTTATACCTATATACAATATGAATCCAAATATTGGGATTCATACCAGGAAGTAAACAGGATTTTTTGCCTTGAAGCTGATAAATTTATTAAAAAAGATGATCTTGTTTGGATACAGGATTATCAATTAATGTTACTGCCTGGAATGCTTAGAGAAACAATAAATAGTATTAGAATTGGATATTTTCATCATATTCCTTTTCCTTCGTTTGAATTATTTCGCGTTCTTCCTGAAAGAGCAGAAATTTTAAAAGGATTATTAGGCGCTGACCTCATTGGGTTTCATACCCATGACTATATGAGACATTTTATTGACGCTTCTTACCGTGTCCTTGGTCTGGATTGTGAATTGGATGAAATACATGTAGGAGACAGGCTTGCTCATGTTGATGCTTTCCCTATGGGTATTAATTATGAGCTTCATTATAATGCAATACAGGAAGAATCTGTCCAAAATATTGCCAAAGTATTATTGGAAAGTTTTGGCAACCATAAATTAGCATTGTCAGTTGACCGATTGGATTATAGTAAAGGCATCATTCACCGCATCAAAGGTTTTGCTTTATTTTTGGAACATTATCCTGAATATAGGGGTGAAGTTTCATTGGTGATGGTTGTAGTTCCTTCAAGAGATACCGTTGATAGATACGCCGATTTAAAAATCAAAATCGATGAGATGATCGGGGCTATTAACGGAACTTATTCTACCCTAAACTGGCAGCCTGTTTATTATTTTTATCGCGCTTTCCCATTTGAAGAATTAATGGCATTGTATCATATCGCAAACTTTGCTTTGGTTACTCCTTTACGCGATGGAATGAATTTAGTAGCCAAAGAATATGTTGCTGCAAAACGTGATAACCCAGGTGTGTTGATCTTAAGCGAGATGACTGGCGCTGCATCCGAATTAAAAGATGCATTGATAATCAATCCAAATGATACGGAACAAATAGAAAGTGCTTTATTGGAAGCCATGTTAATGCCTGTAGCAGAGCAAAAGAGGCGAATGGGGAAAATGCAGAAAATAATAGAACGACAAAATGTAAATAAGTGGGCTCAGGATTTTGTTACAGAACTGGATATCATTGAATCGAAAAACAAAGTCCTTAGAGAAAAGATAATTGACGATAAGGCCTATAAAGAAATAAAAGAACAATACGATAAAGCAAAAAAACGGCTTTTAATACTTGATTATGATGGAACACTTGTACCAATAGTAAAACAGCCGGAATTGGCTATTCCTGAGGAAACATTATTGCAGACATTAAAAACTTTGGCTGATGATAAGAAAAATACTGTAGTGATCAGTAGTGGCAGAGATATGGCTTTTCTTGAGAAGTGGTTTGGTAACCTAAATGTTGATTTAGCTGCGGAACATGGTGCTTTTTTTAAGGAAAAAGGAAAATGGAATGAAGTAAACCAGATTCAGTTTTTACCTGAAAATGATGAAATATGGGAAATTATGCAACATATTGTGGATAAAACTCCCGGATCGAGAATAGAATCAAAGAAAACCTCACTGGTATGGCATTACCGCAACTGTGATAAATGGCTGGCCGATTTACGCGAAAAACAATTGATTAACGCTCTTATAAGGCCCTGCGCTCGGTTAAATCTCCAGATTATGCGCGGAAGTAAGATTGTTGAAGTAAAATCCATAGGCTATAATAAAGGAACCGAAGCATTAAGGCTATTGGGTAATGACGATTTTGAATTCGTGATGGCCATAGGTGATGATATTACCGATGATGACATGTTTCGTGCATTACCAGAGGATGCAATCACTATCAAAGTTGGGGCTGTTTCCAATATAGCCAGATACAATTTACCTCAACATGACACCAATAAATTCCTCAATCACTTAATTGATGATTTAAAAACAAAAAAACTACAATCGAAGTCGAAAGTGAAAAATGAAAAGTAATTGAAGTATTATATTCAGGTTTCTTGTTTAAATTTACCTTCATGGAAAATACAGGAAGCACAATCAACTTTTCAGCAATCATTTTAATGACGATTGTTCTGGCAGTATTTCTGCTGCTCTATTTGTTTATCTACAAGCGTCTTGAAATTTATACCAAAAAGACCAATAATAAGTGGGATGATTTCATGCTTGATCTTTTTAAGTTTCCCTTGTTATGGCTTTTGTTTTGGCTAATGCTTAAGATATTTGCCAGCTTGTTCCTTAAGGAACTTACCATTTTTACTTATCTGATGCATGCCAATAATATTGTCCTCATTTTCTCCATTGGTTGGATCATGATGAAGTTTGTAAAGTTGGGAGCCTATTTGCTTCAAAGAAAAATTGATATTCAAACTTCAAATAACCTTTATGCCAGAAAAAGACTTACCCAGTTAACTGTTTTCCAAAATATCATTGATACGGCCATTGTAATAGTTACGATTGCATTTGTATTAATGACTTTTGATGGAGCTCGCCAAATCGGGAAAAGCTTATTGACTTCTGCCGGTATAGCAGGAATTATCATTGGTTTTGCCGCCCAAAAAAGTATTGGTATGTTCCTGGCCGGTATTCAGATTGCCATTACCCAGCCTATCAGTCTGGATGATGTTGTCACTGTGGAAGGGGAATTTGGAAGGGTAGAAGAGATTACCCTTACTTATGTGGTGATAAAGATTTGGGACGAACGCCGTTTAATGCTTCCTGTAACTTACTTCCTTGAAAAACCTTTTATTAACTGGACACGAACAAGTTCTCAGCTATTGGGTACGGTTCACTTTTTAGTGGATTATAATTTGCCTGTCGACGCCATTCGTAATTTTGTACCTACTATCCTTAAGGATAATCCTAACTGGGATGGAAGAGTCTTTAATGTTCAGGTAACCAGTTCCAACCAGTATTATAAAGAAATCAGGATAATGGTTAGCAGTATGGATGACTCTAAAAACTGGAATTTAAAGACGGAAATAAGGGAACAGGTGATTGACTTTATACAGGCCAATTACCCCGGATCTTTTGCAAAGGTACGTTTGGCCGAGCAAACACCAGAAACGGCTTCTAAGGGCGTATAAATTTTGAAATAGGGCGTTCTTCCGAAAACAGGGAGGCCGTGTTTATAATGGCCAGATGAGAATATGCCTGGGGAAAATTTCCCAGTTGTCGTTTGGTCTCAAAATCCAGATCTTCACTGAACAACCCGAGATGGTTAGAATAACCTGTGATCTTTTGGAAGATATCATAGGCCTCTTCCTTTTCTCCTGTAACATAGAGTGCCCGGATAAGCCAAAAGGTACATATGGTAAATGAGGATGACAGTCTGCCAAAATCATCGGCGTTGATATACCGATACATCAAACCCTTATAAAATAATTGATTTTTAATAGCCTTAACAGTCTTTTTAAACCGTTCGTCCGATGCCGAGATAAAACCATATTCTTCCATTAACAACAGCGAAGCATCCAAATCTACATTGTTGTAAGTCTGGGTAAAAGTTTGTAATTCCTCATTCCACCCGTTTTTGAAAATATCAAGTTTAATGCGGTACGCTTCCTTTTTCCAGCGTTTATAATAGTCGGGCATCTGTAATAATTGTGCAATTTTCATCCCCCGGTCCATGGTTACCCAGCACATCACTTTTGAAAAGACAAAATGACTGTCGGAGTTGCGTATTTCCCATATCCCCTTATCGGGCTTGTCCCATACGTTCATGACAGTCCTGATGATGTTTCTTACAATTTCCCATATGTCTTCTATCTCATCCAGAGTGCCAGGAAAATATTTGTAGTACTGATAAATCACATTCATCAGATAGCCAAAGGCATCATTTTGTTTCTGGTCATAAGCTGCGTTGCCAATTCTAACAGGCTTCGAATTCTCAAAACCACTCAAGTGGGCTAATTCAAATTCAAAGAGAGATTTTTCTCCTTTTATCCCATACATGATCTGGAAAGTATCCTGTTTGGTTTTCAGGATCCCTTTAATAAAAGAAATGAAGCGGCTGGCTGAATCATGATGGCCCATATTCATTAAAGTATCTATCGACATGGAAGCATCTCGAAGCCAGCAAAAGCGATAATCCCAGTTACGAACCTCTCCAATTGTTTCAGGGATACTGGTTGTTAAGGCGGCCAATACGGCTCCGGTTGGATGATAGGACATTAATTTTAATACCAGTACACTTCGCGATATTAGTTCATTATAGGCTTTGAATTTCTTTGAGCGGTTAACCCAGTTAAGCCAATAAACCTTTGTACGGTTATATTCAAGGACTACTCGCTCGATATTAATATTGATCAGCTTCTGATTGTTGGATAGAAGTAAAAACTCATCATCCTCCAGCACTATTTCTTTCTTGCCCAAAATCGAGGCAAATTTTATACTTGAATAAAGGTATACACAATCCAGTGCATCGTCCACTGAACTTGTCTTGATATATTTTTTCCCCTCATGGTGAGTGACCTGTGCCTTGGCATAATTCATTTTGGGGTTATAATTCACCTTAAATTTTGGTTTTCCAGACAGTAAACGTATGTAACGATAGATTTCCGGGGCCAGATAATAATCGGTCTCTGTAAGCCTGTAACGGGGCATAAAATCCAGTACCTCAAAGCTTCCTTCATCAGAAGTAAACAGCGTATTTAAGATATTGGTGTTTTCGATATATTTCTGTGTGATGGAATAGATCTCGGATACTTCAAAGCTAAATTCGCCTCCTTTTTCAACATCCAGTATTTTGCTGAAAATAGAAGGAGAATCAAAATCAGGAAAACAAAACCAGTCAATGCTTCCTTTATCAGATATCAGGGCAGCAGTTCTGCAATTTCCTACAACGCCATAATTCAAGTTCTGCATGGCTTGCTATTTCTAAGTTATCCTTAAAAATAGTGAATTGTTGCCTATTATAACTTGAATAAATGTTAATTCTTTTACAAGAAGAATTATCCGTGAGCGATTTATATAGGTGATTTAAAAGTGGACAGATATTCCCAGCCCCTATCTCAGCCGGCAGGTAGGTCCTACAGCATGTCGCGAAGTCAGATGGACTGTAAAGCGGTCGGATAAAGTTTTGAAGCATTCTGCAGCTATTTCCGGGCGGTTATTCTCTCCTGACAGATGGCTTAAAAACACATGTACCAGTTCAGGACCTGCATGATCACGAACCAGCGCATAGGCCTGATCGTTGGATAAATGCCCATGAGAAGATGCGACTCTGCTTTTTAAATGATAGGGGTAAATGCCATTCCACAGCATTTTCTCATCATAATTGGTTTCTATAAAAATGGCATGGCACAAATGCAGATGATTGATTACCCTTTGGCAAGGTTCTCCAATGTCGGTAAAGACCCCTATATTCCACCCATCATGTTCAATTCTGAATGAGCAAGGTTCGGCAGCATCGTGATTTTTTAAAAAGGTATGAACATTAAGTGTCCCTACTTTGATAACCTGATCAGGTGTAAATATATTTACCCTTTCAGGTTCTTCTCCATGTTTTAAAGAATCAAAAGTTCCTTGTGTAAACCATGCAGGCACTCCAAGGCGCTTGCTTAATACACGTACCCCGTGTACATGATCACTATGTTCATGGGATATAAAAATTGCACGTACTTTGGACGATTCCAATCCGGCATCTTCCATCCGGGCCAAAATCTTCTTGGTCGAAATGCCTGCATCGACTAAAATGGCATCTCTTTCATTGCCAACATAATAGCAATTACCATTACTCCCCGAGGCCAATGCGCAAATCTCAATCATTCCAAATGTGTTTTTATTTCGGCTACAAAGATGAACTTTTACAGAGACTTTTTAGTATGTCCCTGGTTAATATTTTCAAACCTGGGTATAAAGAAAAAGAAATAAGGAATAAAAAATAAGGAACAAGAAACGGCAAAATGCTTGCAAGGATTCTTCCATTCCTTATTCCTTATTTCTTATTCGATATTCCTTATTATTTTTTTTTGATTTGAAGACCTAAATTCTTCGGATCAGACTTTCGTTATCAAGGCTTACCTACTCTTAATAACTCAATCACCTGTTCCGGCCTGATCTCGCTGCCTTTTAAGATGTAATGTGCTTTTTCATAAAACGGCCTTCTTTTTTGCATCATCTGCTCTATAAAATCATACAATTCATCCGGAGATTTTCCTTTTATAATGGGGCGTTCTGTTTTTGCATGAATCAGCCGGTTTACCAGCGATTGGGTATCAATATCCAGGAAAATACAAAAACCTGAATTATTCATTACCTCCATATTATCAAAAAAACAAGGGGCCCCGCCCCCTGTTGCTACAATGACATTATCAAATGAAGCGACCTCTTGCAGCACCTTTTGTTCTTTTAAACGAAACCCGGCTTCTCCTTCCTCTGCAAAGATCTGGGGAATGGTCCTGAAATATTTTTCCTCCAGAAAAGTGTCCAAATCGATAAAAGAGAGTTGTAAAGCTGCGGACAGTTTCCTCCCAAGGGTCGATTTACCGCAGCCCATATAACCAATCAGATAGATCCTCATAAATGGTGTCTGTTAAAAGTCCAGCGACATTTGATTGGGGGTCTCTTCTCCATTGATGTGCTTTTCCGGAGAAAAAAGAATATCCTCTATGTCGGGTATGACAAAATCCGGTTTCTTTTCTTCAATAGGTTCTTCGCTTTCTTCCTCATCCGGAATCAAGGGTTCTACCTCTGTGATGGTCTTTATCTCATAATTCGACAAACGCTTTCCTTTGGCTTTAAAAGATTTTACCCCGATATATTCGGCTACGTCCACTATTTCTGGTTCACGGCTCTCGTTCTTTCCCCCAAACTGAAGTTCAAAGCGCGGATGACCGGCCCAACTGAAACAAATCAGCTTGTTGGCTGGATTCTCTCCAATAAAATTAACTTCTTTCTGAGTTTCATCTATCGGGAAACGTTTCACATAATAGTATCCCTGCTCAGCGTCAAAATAAATGGCTGAAAGTGTCTTGTTGGGATTGAACTTCTCAATGAACATGATGCCGTCATTGAAATGATTGGACAGGTCAAAATTACAAATCAGGTAATCGCCGTTTTTATAAATGACCAGGATCATATCATCGCCACTAAACTCGCCAAGGTATTTGCCCCTGTTGTCCGAATTGAGCCTTCTGACATCTTCATCAAACCAGATCTTCCTTCCCCCAAGGGTAGAAACGCCTTTTTCCTTAAGTGCTATCTTATGGATTTCAAACTTGGTAAGGATATTACCCATGGAGGCACGTCCCTTAATGGCCAGTTCACTAAAATCAACTTCAAAAATAAGTTTCTTAATGCGTGGTTTTGGTTTAAGGGTAACTCTCAAAACTTCGGCTTCTCCGTTGGGGTTCTCGCTGAAATACATCACGCGTGATCCCGGTGTCCCCTGGGTAAGATCGTATTCCTTGTCGCGGGTAACGCCGGTGACAGCCATTCGTTTCATGTATACGAACCCGTTTTTCCCATCGCGGTAAACCACATTGTAGATGGTTCGGTTATCGTTTTTCTTGAAAATGGCCACATGGAGAATGTTCTTCCCGATAAAGGACTTCTCCGTAACCTTTGACACGATGTAGGTGCCATCTTTTCGAAAAACAATCACATCATCAATATCAGAACAATCGCATATATATTCCGCTTTTTTCAAGCTGGTGCCGATGAATCCTTCCACACGGTCGATGTACAGTTTTTCGTTGGCAACGACTACTTTGGAGGCCACAATATTTTCAAAGTTCCTTATTTCAGTCTTTCGTTCCTTACCCTTGCCATACTTGGTACGCAATCGCTCAAACCATTCAATGGTGAAGGGGATGATATTGGCAATTTTATTATTGATCTCCTCAATCTCTGCCTCAATGGCCAGCAAATGATCGTTTGCCTTGTCGGTATTGAATTTGAGAATACGGGCCATTTTTATTTCCATCAGGCGCAGGATATCCTCGCGGGTAACTTCTCTTTTCAATTTAGGCTTCCATGGGGTAAGGCGCAGATCGATGTGACTAATGGCTTCATCCATGTTGGCCGAATCTTCAAACTCCTTGTCCTTGTATATTCTTTCTTCAATAAATATTTTTTCAAGTGATGAAAAGTGCCATGCCTCTTCCAGTTCACTTCTTTTTATTTCCAATTCCAGTTTCAAAAGCGATACCGTTTGATCGGTATTGTGCTTCAGGATTTCACTTACACCCATGAACTTTGGCTTGTCCTCCAAAATAATGGCACTGTTGGGTGAAATGGAAATCTCACAATCGGTAAAGGCATACAAAGCATCAATGGTTTTATCCGACGACATGCCAGGGATCAGGTGAATCAGAATCTCCACCTTATCAGAGGTGTTGTCATCAATTTTCCTGATCTTGATTTTTCCTTTGTCATTGGCCTTAATGATCGACTCAATCAGCGAAGAGGTGGTTCGGCCAAATGGCAATTCAGTAATAACCAACGTCTTGCTGTCTCTTTTTTCAATCTTTGCCCTCACCTTAATGGAGGAACCCCTGATACCATCATTGTAGCGCGAGAAGTCTCCCGATCCCCCGGTGGGAAAATCAGGGTAGAGTTCAAATTCTTCCTCTTTCAGATAAGCGATGGAGGCATCAATGAGCTCAATGAAATTGTGAGGCAGTATCTTACAGGCAAGGCCAACGGCGATACCTTCCACCCCTTGTGCCAGCAGCAAGGGGAATTTAACAGGAAGGGCTATCGGTTCCCGGTTACGCCCATCGTAGGATAATTTCCAGCGAGTGGTTTTTGGGTTAAAGACTACGTCCAATGCAAACTTAGACAAGCGCGCTTCAATATAACGGGGTGCGGCAGCACCGTCGCCCGTTAATATATTACCCCAGTTTCCCTGGACATCGACCAACAGGTCTTTTTGTCCCAGCTGAACCAGTGCGTCCCCGATAGAGGCATCTCCATGCGGGTGATATTGCATGGTTTGCCCGATAACGTTGGCCACCTTGTTATAGCGCCCGTCGTCCATGATGCTCATCGCATGCAAAATTCGGCGCTGTACAGGTTTCAATCCATCTTCCACATAGGGCACTGCCCTTTCAAGAATAACGTAGGAGGCATAATCCAGGAACCATTGCTGATACATTCCTGACAAATAGGTAATGCCTTCCTTTTTTTCTTCTTTTTGGAATTCTTCTTTATATTCTTCAGTCATTGTAACTCCTTCAAATCAAAATTTTTCCTTCTGTGTAAATCCATTCACCTTTTCCTGAAAAGTATTGATTAAATGGTATCCTCTTCAACATACAGGTTATCAATGATAAAATCCTGCCGTTCCGGGGTGTTCTTACCCATGTAAAACTCAAGCATCTGGGGTACCGACTCATGTTTTTTCATCTGTATCGGGTCAAGCCGTATATCGGGACCAATAAAGTTTTTAAACTCATCTGGCGAGATTTCTCCCAGTCCTTTGAACCGGGTGATCTCTGCTGTTTTTCCCAGTTTCTGGATGGCCGAAACACGTTCTTCTTCCGAATAGCAGTAATACGTTACTTTCTTGTTACGAACCCTGAAAAGGGGCGTCTGAAAGATAAACAGGTGTCCCTGACGAATGATCTCGGGGAAGAACTGAAGGAAAAAGGTGATGAGCAGCAACCTGATGTGCATTCCGTCGACGTCGGCATCGGTGGCAATGATGACTTTGTTATAGCGCAAATCATCCATGCTGTCCTCTATGTTAAGGGCGGCCTGCAAAAGGTTGAACTCTTCGTTCTCATACACCACTTTTTTTGTCAACCCATAGGTGTTAAGCGGCTTTCCTTTTAAGCTGAATACCGCCTGCAGGTTCACATCCCTGGATTTGGTAATCGATCCGCTGGCCGAGTCCCCTTCTGTAATGAAAAGGGAAGACTGGTCCTTTAATTCATGGGTACTGTTAAGGTGGACCCTGCAATCGCGAAGTTTACGGTTATGCAGGTTGGCCTTTTTGGCACGCTGCTTGGCCAGCTTTTTAATGCCCGAAATGGCCTTGCGCTCCCGTTCCGATTCCTGTATCCTGCGTAGCAGTACTTCTGAAACATCGGGATTCTTATGCAGGTAATTGTCCAGTTCCTTCTGAACAAAGTTGGCTACAAAATTTCTAACCGACGGTCCATCCGGGCCAATATCTTTTGATCCCAGCTTTGTCTTGGTCTGCGATTCAAAAACCGGCTCTTCCACCTTGATACTGATGGCCGCTACAATAGATGCCCTTATATCGGTAGGATCAAAGTCTTTTTTGTAAAAGTCGCGTATGGTCTTGACGATTGCCTCGCGGAAAGCTACCAAATGGGTTCCCCCTTGGGTAGTATGCTGACCGTTGACAAACGAATAATAATCTTCTCCATATTGATTGCCATGGGTGATGGCCACTTCAATGTCGGGGCCTTTTAAATGAATCACCGGGTACAGGGATTCCGATTCCTGGTACTCTTCCAATAAATCACGCAACCCATTGCGCGAATGAAATTTCTCCCCGTTGAATTCCATCACCAGCCCGGCATTCAGGAAGGAATAGGTTTTCATCATATTCACCACATAGTCGCTCATGTAATGATAGCCCTTGAAAATAGTAGCATCAGGAGTGAAAGCCACATAGGTGCCGTTAGCCTGTTCGGTTGGCACGATGTCTTTTTCGTCCTTTACCAATCCTTCGCTAAAATGAATCTCTTTCATCTCGCCATCGCGAAAGGACTTGATAATAAACTGGCTGGATAAGGCGTTCACCGCTTTGATACCCACCCCGTTTAAACCAACGGATTTTTTAAAGACTTCTGAATCATATTTTGCCCCGGTATTCATCTTTGAAGCCACATCCAGCAATTTGCCCAATGGAATTCCACGGCCATAATCCCGCACAAAAACCAGTTCATCGCTCACCTGGACTTCAATCTTTTTCCCGTTCCCCATCATAAATTCGTCGATGGAGTTGTCGACCACTTCCTTCAATAACACATATATTCCGTCATCTGCCGCAGAGCCATCTCCCAATTTTCCAATGTACATGCCTGGGCGCCTGCGTATATGTTCCTGCCAGTCAAGTGTTTTTATTGAATCTTCATCGTAATTCGATATCATATCTTTTTTTCAATTTGCAACAAATATAACTAAAACAATAGTGGATTCCTTGCCTTTAGGTATGACCAATAATTAACAATCCACGGTTGAAAACTTATTATTCCATCCATTTTTTTAAGGCTGGTAAAAGTAGTAAAAAATATCGATATCTCCTTGGTTCACAGTATATTTTATTGCAAAAAAGTGATCGTTTTTCGCCCTTTTCTTTTATGGAATGAATATTGATCTGATTTTTATATTTAATTATCTTTGCACCAACATGAATGGAAAATACATCTATATACTCATAATTGCATTACTGATTGGTGTTCAGGTAAATGCACAGTTTAAACCCGAAAGGATGCCCTCGGGTAGGTCTGTTGGAGGGAATAGTGGTTATGAACAGGGGGATGAAAATGCAACGGACGGGGAACAAAAAGATAATGAGAAAAAGAAGAAGCCTTCAGTCCCTTCAGTGATCAGGGTCTGGCAATTGGATAACCAGGGAGCACGGATAAAACCATCAGAGCTGGATACCGTTTTGACGTTCTATCACATCTATCAGCCCTTTGAGCAGCGGAGTATCAGTAATACCTTCACCGGAAATAACGGGGGAGCCTACCAGTCGAACGATTTCTTTAGCCGGACCTTTAACTCCGATTTTTACTTTGCACATTCTTTTGATGCCTACTGGCTAATGCCCAATCAAATCCAGTATTTTAATACCACCACCCCTTATTCGGTACTTGACTATACCCAAAGTGAAAACCGCAGTACCAAAAATGAAACACGCTTTAACGTGATTCATTCACAAAACGTAAATAAGAAATTCAACTTCGAATTCATCTATAACCAGTCAAAATCCCAGGGTCAGTATGCTATGCAGGTGAATAAATTCCACAATATTGGCGTGGGCACCTCTTATATCACTGATAAATTCCTGTCGCACAGCAATATTATCTTTAACCGAAGCCAGGCTCAGGAAAACGGGGGAGTGGTACTGGATCCCGGAAAAACATTGACCGATAATAAGACTGAGGATATTATTGTCAGGATGGAAGGCACTCAGAATAAATTGCAAAACAATAACTTTTTTACCACCAATGAATACCGGCTGGGAAAAACCATCAAGGCCGACAGTGCGGATTATGTGGTCGATGCTTTTATTCCAAGGGTAGGCTTTATCCATTCTTTGGAATATGCCACCAACAGGCGAAGTTTCCTTTCTGAACTGCGCGACAGCGCTTTCTTTGTCAATACTTTTAATGATACCATTATTACAGACAGCACTACCTATAAAAGGCTGACCAATATTTTCCAGATCAAATTTTATGAAGCTCCTGACCGCAAATATACTTTTGGCAAACGCGCCTATATTGGCAATGACCAACTGTGGTATAAGTTCTCTTTTCCCGGAGAGTATTTTCCCCGCAAGCAAACCAATACTTTTGTGGGGGGTGGGATATTCAGAAATGAAGGTAAATTCTGGCAGTGGGAAGCTGACGGACGAATCTATCTGACTGGTTACAGGGCCGGACAAACAGAACTGTCGGGGGTTGTGAATAAACCACTGCGCATAGGACGTGATACCACCAGTTTAAGAATTCAGGGAAGCGTGAAATCACTGAAGCCTGAATACTACGACCAGTATTTTTATTCCAATCATTTTGAATGGCAAAATAACTTTAGCAATATCAACGAGGTGCGTTTAGGCGGAAGTATCCATTCGCAGGAGTTTCATACGACTGTTGGTGCCAATTACGCCCTGATCGGAAATTATATCTACAACAACGAACAGGCCATGCCTACCCAGGCGTCCGGCGAACTGATGGTGTTATCTGCTTACGCGAATAAGGATTTTGAGAGCCGTCACTGGATCATCCGTACCCAGCTGCTGGCGCAAAAAGCAAGCAATGAAAATTATATCCATCTGCCCGCCCTGGCAGGTTTTGTAAGCGTGAATTACCTTACCCTGTGGTCAAAAGTGATGTATACCCAGTTAGGCATCGATACCCGTTACAATACCAGTTTTTATGCCGATGCCTATCAGCCGGGAACTGCCAGTTTCTATTTGCAGAATCAGACAAAAATAGGCAATTACCCTTATGTCGACCTGCATGTTAATCTTAAGCTTAAACGTACCCGTTTTTTCTTTAGGATGATGAATGTCGGTTCAGGCCTGTTTGGAAACAATTATTTTTCGGCTCCCGACTACCCCTATTACCGCAGGACTTTCAGGATTGGCCTGGCCTGGTCATTCTATGATTAATTAAATCCGCATTTTTGAATTGATCCCATGGGTTGCGACCCATGGCTATTCACGTTTAACCCTTTTAAGGTTATAAAAATACATGGGGATTTAGGATCCGTTTTCCAACCTTTATAAGTTATGGTGATTTTACACCTGCGTCCTGCCCAATTTCTATTAACCTCCCCCTGGAAATTTCCTAATGCTGATTTTTTATAATTATTTTCTTTTATCGGATTGAAGGCATCTACTTGTTATTTGCCCTGCAATTACCTATTTGCGTCAGTCCTTCTTCTAACCTTCTTCTAACCTCCTTCAGTAATAATTCGAATATAATACAAATCAAATTCGAATATAATACGTATATTATTCGAATATATACGTATTATATATGTATTATATTCGAATAATATATGTATTATTACTGAAGGAGATTAGAACATGGTTAGAAGAAGAACTGACGCAAACCCTTCAGAAATAAAGCCAAAATTTTAACAGGTAAAATACCGGGGGATAAAAATCGATTTAAGGTGATGGGAATTGCCCCCAGCCTGATGAAGGGGTGTTAATCTTTGAATGTATTGACGGATAGATAATTAATCTCGGTAGGATTAATTCTTCTCTATGGAAGAAATTCCTTAATGAATATTTTGTTTGAAATCGGATGCCACTCCTCTGTCTTGTATCTTTTTGAGTATTTCAATCAGTTCGGACAGGATCATGGCAGTGGCTCCCCAAATGATCTGACTGTCGAAAGGATAATATTTGATGCGCAGCTGGCCGGTGACCGTGTCCATATCCGTTTCCATGATCGTTTCATTGGCTACCAGTTCGTTAAGGGGCAGCAGGATCAATTCGTCCACTTCTGACTTGTTGACGATAAAATCAGGTTTCTCATCGGCCCAGGCGATAAAGGGATGGATTAAAAATTTACTTACTTCCACGTATAATTCCGAAAGCTTTCCGATGATCCTTACAAAGGATGGGTCAATACCTACCTCTTCCTGGGCTTCGCGCAAAGCCGCCATTTCGGCTGATAGGTCTTCTTTTTCAACTTTTCCCCCGGGAAAGCTGATTTGCCCGGGGTGATGGGTCATGGTTGATGGTCTTTTAATCAGGCACAGGTAGATTTGTCCCTTGTCGGGAAATAAAAGTAACAGCACACCGCTGGGCTTCACCATCGAAAGTTCACTTTCATAGGTTTTAAGCCTTCGGCCCGGGGGAAGCATTTTTTGATGGGCTTCTATTCCCAGTAATTCGCCACGAAGGGCATCTGATAGATATGTTAGAAAAGTTGAATACATTTTAGGAAGACCTGTTTTTAGACCTTTGCAAAAATAACACATTTGGCAGGTCCTTAGTTGTCTTGTGGCGTTAAAATTACCGGCATGTATGATCGCGGGTTTTTGTATGAAAACTTAAACCTACAACTATCAGTTTTTAGCATCGCCGGTCTTAGATCATCTATTCAAACCGGATAGACTGTTCCGGAGAAAGCTTGGTGATAAACCAGGAGGGGATAAGCAGCATCATAAATGTAACGACAATGGTTCCCAGATTTAATAAAACAATGGAAACAATGCTAAGATTGACCGGTACATAGGCCAGGTAATAGGAGGCGGGATCGAGTTTTAGAATATGGGTATGCTGTTGCAATAAGCAAATGCCTATCCCGATCAGGTTTCCCCAAAATAGGGCTTTTAGGATCAGCATGCCCGAGAAATATAAAAACACTTTTCTAATGCTCCAGTTGTGCGCCCCCAGCGCTTTGAGGATTCCGATCATTTGGGTACGTTCAAGGATAATGACCAAAAGGCTTGACACCATGTTAAAACCTGCCACCAGGATCATCAGTGAAAGGATCACCCACACGTTCATGTCCAGCAATCCCAGCCAGTCAAAGATATGGGCATATTTTTCCTTAATACTTACCACCTGCAAAACAGGGCTGTCGGGGGTTGTGTATCTTATCAAAAGGTTGTTGATCGATTTTTGCTGATTGGAAAGGTGTTTGAAATCATCGACAAATATTTCAAAGCCACTTACCTGGTCCTTTTCCCAGTTGTTCAGCTTGCGGATATGATTGATATCGCATAGTACAAACATGCGGTCAAACTCTTCAAGGCTGGTTTTATAGATGCCGGCCAGTTCAAATTTACGCTGCCGGGGCATGGTCGAATCTTTGGTGTCCAGGAAAAACATGAAAAGGTCGTCACCAAGTTTTAGTTTAAGCAGGTCGGCCATCTGTTTTGATACCCATACTTTGTTGCTGCGTATCGTGTCCTGAACGGTAAAGATTTCACCTTCCACCATGTTCTGCTTAAAAAAAGACCAGTCGAAATCGGGGCCGATACCCTTGAGCACGACTCCCTGTATTTCTTCATCCGTGCGGATGATGCCCGGTTTGGTAGCAAATACCTGGATATGGCGTATGCCGTTGATAGCGGCAAGGTCTTTCAGAAACGGCTGATTTTCGGAGACAGGGCTTGTCTCATAGGATTCGTTGGTGTCCAGGTTGACGATCTGAAGGTGAGAGCCAAATCCGATAACTTTACGTCCTACCTCTGATTTATAGCCCGTGACAATGGCTACGGACAGGATCAGCACAATCAGGCCCAGGACAATGCCAAAAAGGGCAATGTTGATGATGTGGTGCGAAAGGTTATTCTTGTTTTCCTTTGCTGAAAAAATACGCTTTGCTATGTAGAGGTTGATATTCAATGGACTTTCCTGCTTTTATTTTCAACATTGGGACTTTTATAAAAGATAACGGCCAAGGGGCAATTATATTCTTTGCCTTATCTCTTCTTTACGCAAGTTTCTTTCATTCACAAAGGGTAATACCAACAGGGCTATCACGCCAAAAACAATAAGCATAATGGTAGTGGTGCCATGGGCCACCAGGGCAAATATTTTACCATCTGCTTTGTCAATTCCATATAAGGTAAGTCCCTCGATGACCATAAAATGCCATGCGCCAATCCCCCCTTGGACAGGGGCTACCATGCCAAAGCTTCCCAAAACAAAGATGGTAAGCCCTGCCAATGGTGAGAGATGTGAAGTAAAATGAAAGGAAAAAAACACACAGTACAGCATCAGGTAATACAGAACCCAGATTAACAGGGAATGGAAGATAAATGCTCCTTTGTTTTTAATACTACTGATACTCTTAAAGCCTTCGATGAACTGATTTAAAAAAACTACCAATTTTAAGGCAATGCCGCTTGCCCTGATTTTGTGCCTTGCCAGCCAGATAAGGACGATAAAGCCCAAAACAGCAATGATTAAAATGGGGGAATGGAGTATTTTACCCAGCTTTTCCTGAACTTCCGGGTTGTTGTTTAGAAATTCTACCACTTTGCCAAATTGAGTGATTACCACAATTAACAAGAGCAAAAGCAGTACCAGCATATCGATTATTCGTTCCAGCACTACGGTGCCGATCAGTTTGGTAAAGGGTATTTTTTCGTAGCGTGACAAAACGCCGCATCGTGAAATCTCACCCATTCGGGGTAATACCAGGTTCATCAGGTAACCGATCAGAACAGACAAAAAAGTATTCAGCGTTCTTGGTTTATGGTCCAGGGGTTCAATCATCAGGTTCCATCGGATGGTTCGGCTGATATGGCTAAACAATCCAAGGAAAATGGAAAGAATGATCCAGAAATAATTAACCTCATTGCTTAAAACATTTTTAATCCTGTTGATATCCTGATCTTTGTAGACCATCCAGAATATAAAAATTCCAAGAAGGAAGAAGGCGAGAAATTTGAGTGTTTTGAGTGTGTTCTGTTTCAAGTTCTTTTTGTTTGTTGAAAATAAATATGCTGTAATAACAAATGTTTTTATGGTACTTTTGCTTCGTTCAATCACAAGGGTATCATTTCTGTATCTGCGACCATTCAGCTTACAGGCAAAAATACAGATTTGTTTGAAATTGGACTATTTTTTGTTAACAAATTAAGAATTCCTGCTTAATCACACTATAAGATGACAACAGTAAGAGCAAAAAAGAACCTGGGCCAGCATTTTCTAAAGGATAAAACAATTGCAGAAAAGATTGTCGACAGTCTACAGGCCGAAAATGTGGGCAAGGTGTTGGAAATTGGCCCCGGCATGGGTGTGCTGACCCAGTTTCTGCTGCAAAAAAAACAGTTTGAAACTTATGCCGTGGAGATCGACCGCGAGTCAGTAGAATATCTGAATGACCATTTTCCGCAAATGAAAGACCGGATCATCTCCAATGACTTTCTTAGGATGCGCCTTGATCAGCTTTTCAATGAGCCTTTTGCCATCATTGGCAATTTTCCTTACAATATCTCTTCCCAGATATTTTTCAACATTCTCGCTTATCGTGACCAGGTACCCGAGGTGGTGGGTATGCTTCAAAAAGAGGTGGCTGAACGCCTTGCTTCCGGACCCGGATCAAAAGCCTACGGAATTCTGAGTGTGTTCTTGCAGGCTTACTATGATATTGAATATTTGTTTACTGTAAATGAAGATGTTTTCTCTCCGCCTCCCAAGGTAAAGTCGGGGGTGATAAGGCTAACCCGCAATAAGACGGAAAAACTCAACTGTGATGAAAAGCAATTCTTCAGCATTGTAAAGATGGCCTTTAACCAAAGACGTAAGACCATGCGCAATTCTCTGAAAAGTATGATTACCAGTGAAGCGCTAAAGGCAAATCCTATTTTTGATAAACGCCCCGAACAGCTTGGGGTATCTGAATTTGAAATGATCACAAGGATGATGGGTGAACAACAGAATTTGGAGGGTTAACTTGAAGATCCTGGTTTAAAGTTTAAAATTTAAAGTTTCCCACGCCAGAGCTTTCAGCTAAGGACCTTAAGGTCTTTTTTGACTTTAAAGACCTTAAGAAAGGGAGGACTTGTGAAAGCCCTTACACCTTGGTCTGTTTCCATTTACCTTTTCTAAAAATATACCAGGCCATTAGGGTAAGCAGCGACTCGGCGGCCACAATAGCAATGCTTGCCCCTTCAATGTTCATCTTAAGCACTATGGCCAGCAGGTAAGCCAATGGAATTTCAAAAAGCCAAAAGCACACCACATTTAGCTTTGTAGGAGTGATAGTGTCGCCACTGCCATTAAAGCCCTGGGTCATCACCATTCCCAGGGCATAAAATACAAAGCCATAACTTACGATTTGAAGGCACGTTACTCCACTTTTTACTACTGCCGGATCTTCAATAAACAGGCGGATAAATGTTTCCGGCCATAAAATAAATACAAAGCCGATGGCGCCCAAAAGTACCATGTTGGCGATGGCCGTCATCCAGACAGTCCGTTCAGCGCGATCAGGCTGGGCGGCACCAAGGTTTTGGCCCACCAGGGTGGAGGCGGCATTGCTAAGACCCCAGGAGGGCAAAAGGGCAAAAACAATGATTCGTATGGCAATGGTATAGCCAGCCAGTACTTCGGCCCCCAATGCCGATATAATACGCACCAGTGCAATCCAGCTGGAGGTGGCAATGATATTTTGGAGAATTCCACCCGTGGAAAGGCGAAACAGCTGGAACATCACATCCAGTTTTATTTTCAGATGATGCCATTCCAGCCGGATACGCTTATGGCCTTTAAACAGGATATAAAACTGGTAGCATACGGCCAGGCTTCGCCCTGTGGTAGTGGCAACCGCTGCCCCCTTCAGGCCAAGCTCGGGAAAAGGACCAATTCCAAAGATCAGTAAAGGGTCCAGTACAATATTTACCAGGTTGGCAAAAACCAGTACACGCATCGAAACGGCCGCATCACCTGAGCTACGAAAGATGGCATTGATGATAAAAAGCAGCATGATAACGGCATTTCCGCCAAACATGATGGCCGGGAACATATATCCGGCTTCTGCCATTTCAGGAGAGGCCCCCATCAATAATAAAAATTCTTTGGCATAGATAATTCCCGGGATGGTGACCAGTAAAGAAACCAGCAAACCGGCAATAATGGCCTGAAAAGCTGCTATACCGGCTTCGCCTGATTTCTTTTCACCAATGCGCCTTGCCACCATGGCAGTGGTAGCAGTGCTTAGGCCCATTCCAACAGCATAAACAATGGTCATACTTGATTCCGTGATGCCAACCGTTGCTACTGCATCAGGGCCCAGCTTGGAGACAAAGAAAATGTCGACAACGGCAAAGACCGATTCCATAATCATTTCCAGCACCATGGGAATGGAAAGGATCAGGAGTGCTCTGCCCATGCTGTCGCTGGTGAAATCACGGTCACTTCCCCGAACGGCTTCTTTTATGTCCGCCCAAAGTGATTTATAGCGGAAGGTTTTTATATGGTCAAAAAATGGGTTCATCTTTTAATCAGTAAGAACAAAATATTAATGCTAAACAATATTACGAAAGATTAAAGATCAGAGAATCCTGTTTCTGTTTTAGAGAAAATCATTGCATAGTACAATTACCAACAGCTGAGACTATGGAGTGGATTTTCATTAACCGGTCTTTTTATTTGCTGTAAATTTAAGGAAAATGAAGGCAAGGATTGAACCTGATGGCCATAAAAACGTTTTACAATAAAAAGATTAAAATGAAATTCACCCGGGTACTGATATTGCTATGCGTGATATTATCTTTCTCCTACTGTAAGAAGGATCCAGACAGCCTTTCTGTCATAAACTCCAATTCTTTACATCAAAAACAGGTAGAACTTCATTTTCAGGTGCCTGCGCCTGCCCTGCAGGATTCTATTTTAAGCAATGACGATCAGCAACAACAAAGTTCAGCGATGCAAAAGCTGGATGAGTTGATTTCATTGAAAGAAAGGGTGATGGAATCGCCTGATGACAAACTTTGGAAGGATATGAAGCAGCAATGGAAGGATTTCTCTTTAAATTATATTGGAGATAGTCTAACCCTAAGGGATGGTCAACATCTCACAAAGCGCAAATTGACTAACGAGAATGCTGTTAAATGGGCCAGATTGAATATTGATTTGCTCAAGTTTTCGGGAGAAGTACCGTTTGGCGATGCCCTTGAAGTCTTGTTATATGGAAACAGTGGTTTTCAATTTCCTGACAGCCTGTTAAAGTCGATTATTTACACCCACGTATTCGATGATATTTATATCAACATCATTGGCTCTTCTTCCATGGAATACCAGCATACCACAGGGGGTACTGTCAAAATAATACAGGATACCAATTACCCAAAGGGCAGTGAGATGGTTTTGAAAATTGAAACCAATGATGTGCGATTATTAAATATCTACATACGTATTCCCACATGGGCGGTAAACCCCAAAGTGTCATATGGCAATGTAAAATATGTTGCCTATCCGGGCCAGTATTCTGAGGTGTCAAGAAAATGGTCAGGAGGAGATGAGTTGACAATCTCATTAAAAAACTAACTGCAATTGTCACACTCAGAATTCAAGTTGCCAGCCACTGGCAACTGGTTTCTGGCGAAATCATTCAGCTTTCATTTTCCATTACTTTTGATCTGGCAGTTCTTGCCAGTCGCCATCTGCCAGACGCCCTTTAAGTATTTGCTTTTATAATTCATTTAGCCTTTCCTGCTAATAAAGGCATCATGCGCCGATTGTTTATTTCATTGAATGCAGAGAGATATGATTCCCTTCCGTATCTTCAAAAATGGCAAAATAGCCTATTTCATCACTGATCTTGGTTTTATGCTGGATGACTTCTCCACCGGCAGGAATGACACGATCCAGAATATTCTGTAAATCTTCCCCTCCATTCAGATAGATCCTCGTCCCAAGGGCGGAAGGAAAATAATCATTGGCCTGAACAATGGAACCGCCCACACCTTTTGACCGGTCATCAATAGGCAATAAACCAATTCTTAACCCATTTCTTGGGGTTTCAGTCATCTCGTAATTATAAAGGCGGGAATAGAATTCCTTGGCGCGGTCGAAATTCAATACAGGAATCTCAAACCAATTGATTGAATTAACCATCTTTTCCATGATAAGAATTTTTTAGTTTCACACTTTTGCAATAATTACGCAGACAGAGGTGTTTTAGTTCACATTAAAAGCGGTCATTTTTAAAGGAAATATTCACAATAATAGATTTTGTCAGGCACATTCATTTATCTTTGTGTGCATTCTAAGGAATGCTCTTAGTCGATGGGGTGAAGGTGAGAAGGCAGTTGGCAGTGATCAGTGATCAGTGATCAGTAGGGAGTTGAGATACATTAGTACAATCCTGCAAAATAAGAAACAATGAGGGAGTGAAATTGAGAAGATGAGAAGATGAGAAGGTTGTTGGCGGAGAACAATGATCATTGAACACTGAACACTGCAATCAATCCTTCAATACGACAATAAAAATATTGCACAATACTTATAAAAACTGTTATGAGCCAAAGGCCACTTATATTAATTACCAATGATGATGGTGTCAATGCGAAAGGGATTTCCGAACTTTCTGAAGTAATGCGTTTGTTTGGAGATGTGGTAGTGGTGGCTCCTGAACGCCATATGTCGGGAATGTCAAATGCCATTACCGTAGATTTTCCCATCAGGGTTAATAAAACTGTTGATGAGGAAGGATTTCAGGTCTACAGTTGCTCGGGTACCCCGGTTGATTGTGTAAAACTGGCTTTTAATCAGCTGTTGGAGCGATACCCCGATTTTGTGGTGTCCGGCATTAATCATGGATCGAATTCTTCCATCAGTGTAGTGTATTCAGGTACTATGGGTGGCGCTCTGGAAGGTTGTATTCATGGTATCCCCTCCATTGGATTTTCGTTAAACGACTATGACCAGGAAGCTGACTTTTCGCGTGCCAAGATATATGTGGCCAGGGTTTTTCAGCAGGTGGCTGAAAATGGGCTCCCTCCTTTTGTTTGCCTGAATGTTAACATCCCCAGAGGGGAGATCAAAGGAGTGCAGGTATGCCGGCAGACCTCAGGCAAGTGGGTCGAGGAATTTGAAAAACGCACCGATCCCCATAAAAGAGAATATTTCTGGATGGCCGGCTACTTTAAAAACTTTGAAATTGATGCAGAGGATGCTGATATCACGGCCCTTGAAAACGGCTATGTGACCGTTGTTCCGGTAAATGCGGATATGACTTGCTACCAGACTTTCGAAAGCATGAAAAGCTGGAGGTTCTGATATGTTTGAAAGAAAACAAAAACGCTATGATCGCATTCTTACCGGCTGGCTGCTGGGAACCATTGTGCCATTGATTATTTTCCTTGTGATCTATGGAATAAAATTCAGGGAATATGAATTCCTGGTTTATCTTAAGAATCTACTTCACATGAGGGTCTTTTTCAAGATACTAAGTCTTTGTGTGTTCCCAAACCTTGCATTCTTTTTTCTCTTTTACAAGAGTAAATATGACATGGCAGCCCGAGGAGTTATTATGGCTACTTTTATGTATGCCTTTTTGGTTCTGATTGCCAGAATGATATAGTTTAGATGATAGACTTTAGACAATAGACAGTCCACTTCATACATACCATTTTTTTGAATGAAATATTACATTTTAGCAGGTGAAGCTTCCGGTGATTTGCATGCTTCCAACCTTATCAGGCAAATCAGCCATATCGATCCGCAGGCTCAGTTTAGAGGCTTTGGAGGCGATTTGATGGAAAAAGCAGGCATGACTGTTCTGAAGCATTACCGCGACATGGCCTTCATGGGTATCGTCCCTGTGATTATGAACCTTAGAACCATCAAAAAGAATTTCAGGTTTTGCGAACAGGACCTTCTGGCTTTTAACCCTGATGTGCTGATTCTGGTGGATTATCCGGGGTTTAACCTTAGGATGGCCAAATTTGCAAAGGCTCATAATATCCGCACCTTTTATTACATCTCCCCCAAAATATGGGCATGGAAACAGAAACGCGTATACCGCGTAAAAGCCTACGTGGACGAGATGTTTACCATATTGCCCTTTGAAGGAGAATTCTACAATAAATTTGATTATAAAGTCAACTACGTAGGTAATCCATTGCTGGACGCCATTCTTGAAAAGAAGACAGCCCCCGATTATCCACGTTTTTATGCAGAAAACAAACTGGATGATAAACCAATTCTGGCCATTCTGCCGGGGAGCCGAAAAGGAGAGATCAGTGTTCTGCTGCCAACGATGCTAAGAGCCGCTTCCCGCTTTCCTGAATTTCAGTGTGTGATAGCAGGAGCGCCAAATATGGGCATAGAGTTTTACAAGCCTTTTATGACATCACAGCCTGCCACTATTATCTGGGGCAAGACTTATGAGATACTTATCCACAGCAGGGTGGCCATCGTTTCTTCGGGTACTGCTACTTTGGAAACGGCTATATTGAATATCCCGCAGGTGGTGGTTTACCAGTTAACGCCCAACTGGCTGTTTAAATACCTGAAGAAGTATTTTCTTAAAACCAGGTGGGTCTCCCTTGTAAATATTATCCTTCAAAAAGAAGCAGTAACCGAGTTGATACAGTCAGACTTTACCCTGGAGAATATTGTAAAGGAATTGGAAAAGATAGTACATGACCCGGTAAACGAGAAAAGAATGCTTAACGATTACAAGCATATGATGACTTTACTTGGAGAGAAAGGAGCTTCTGAGCGTGCTGCCCGTTTGATGGTAAGTAAATTAGAGGAATCAAGAGTTTAATTTCACTAATGCATAAAATTAGCAGGAATGTATAGTCTATTAAAAAAGGAGGTCACAAGTTTTTTTGGATCCCTTACCGGATACGTGGTAATCTTTGTCTTTCTGCTGGCTACCGGGCTGTTTCTTTGGGTATTTCCCGGTAATTTCAACATCCCTGAAGGGGGCTATGCTTCCCTTGACGGGCTGTTTTCACTGGCACCATGGGTTTACCTGTTCCTGGTACCGGCAATTACCATGCGTTTGTTTGCTGAAGAAAAGCGCCTGGGAACCATGGAAGTATTGCTCACCAGGCCTATATCGGTTTTTAAGATTGTGCTGGCCAAATACTTTGCAGGCCTTCTGTTGGTAATTATTTCCTTGTTGCCTACCCTTATTTATTTCTATTCAGTTTTTACTCTGGGAAATCCTGTCGGAACCATGGATACCGGTGGTACTTGGGGAGC
>DATGYU010000049.1:0-8547 GCA_035297625.1 Prolixibacteraceae bacterium | reverse complement strand
TGGATTTACAATTTGCAGGAAGGAGTTTATTATTTTTTCCTTTCCAAAAACAATGTCAATGCCCTGATTAAAAGCATTACGCAGCCAACCTAAATATTGCAGTCGGATATTCTATGTAGATTAATTTCTATTCGGGAATTGTTATGAACATTCTTGTAATGTGATTTATCTGCCCGTTTTTCCGTATTTTTACAAAAAACCGGTAATCTATGGACTTCTATCACAGCGAGCTATTCTCCTATGTAATTCTGCCTTTTCTGATATTTATTGCCCGCATCTCGGATGTGACCATCGGGACGGTGCGCATTGTGATGGTGGCCAAGGGAGAGAAAAAGATAGCCCCTATACTGGGCTTCTTCGAAGTGCTGATCTGGTTGATTGCCATCAGCCAGATCATCGCCCATTTGGATAACTGGTTGTGCTATGTGGCCTATGGCGCCGGATTTGCCACGGGTAACTATGTAGGCATGATTATTGAAGAAAAGCTGGCCGTTGGGATTGTCCAGCTTCAGATCATCACCCGCACCGATGCCCACCTGCTGATCGAAAAGCTGAAAGCCGAGGGATACGGCATCACCCACCAGGAGGCTCATGGAGCCCTGGAAGAGGTATCCATCATCTATTCCATCATCAAGCGGAATGAATTGTCAAAGGTGGATGAGATCATCCAGGAATACAACCCGACAGCCTTCTACTCCATCGCGGATGTCAAATCTGTCAATAAGGGTCTGGCTACCCAGATTGATCCGCTGAAATATTGGAGGAAGGGGAAGTAAGGAAAAAAGCAAGGGGCAATTGTATCCGTTGGCTGAAGCCAACGGCAAAGGATACAGCCTTGAATGAACGATCATCCATATTCAGAGCAATATCTATTCTTACCATTTACATCAATTACAACAACCTGTTTTACAACTCTTTAATCAGCAATAATTATTAACCCAGAATTATCTGCATGCTTTGACTATATTTTTAGTCATTTTTATGCAAAAATATTTGCATGACTAAAAACATAGTCATATATTTGTACTGAAGGATTGACAAAAAGGTAGCATAGCAAAATCAGGGGCATCAAAATTATTTTGAAAAAAGGTGCATCTTTTTTTAACATTGTTACTATTACGGTACAATTATTGTTATAGTTAATAAGCAATTTAGGGTATAAAAATTCACTGATATGCAACTCACTAAAGCTGAAGAACAGGTAATGCAACATTTATGGGAAATTGGCGAAGGACTGGTCAAGGATATCCGCGACCGTTTCGAAGAGCCAAAGCCTGCCCGCAACACTGTTTCGACTGTACTGCGGATTCTGGAGAAGAAGGAATTCGTCGACCACAAGACCTACGGCAATGTGCATGTTTATTATCCCTTGATTTCAAAGGAAGAATATTCAAAAACGCAGCTTTTTGGACTGATGAAAAGCTATTTCAACAATTCATTTCCGGCCATGGCCTCGTTCTTTGCACGTGAAAAAGACCTGACCATTAAGGATCTGGAAAAATTGATGGAAGAAACAAAAAAAGAAATGGGAAAGAAACCTTAAAAACAATGAAGCGATGGAAGCATTTGCCTTGTACCTGTTCAAGTCGGTAGTCTGGCTGACAGGATTTGCCCTGGTGTACCTGCTTTTTCTAAGGAACGAACGCTATTTTGTTCTGAACCGCATTTACCTGGTTACCGGTATTGTGGCTTCCATCCTATTCCCTTTCTTCACCTGGCATTACACCATCGTGATTCCTTTTACCCCTTCGGTGGAAGTATCCGATTTGCAGATAACAGCAGTTATCAGTGAACCCGAAGCTTTTCCTACTAAAACAATACTGCTAATCCTTTATATAGCAGGTTCTTTATACCTGCTTTACCGGATTATCCGCCAGACCATTACTGTTATTGGGGTGATCCGAAATGCTGAAATCCTCCCCTACCGTTCAGCCAAGCTGATCCGCACGGCCAAGTACCCTTCCTCGTTTTCCTTTTTCTCGTTTGTCTTTGTCAATCCTTCAAGCCCAGAGACTGAAACCCGGGAGATCGTGAACCACGAGATGGAACATGTAAGGCAAAGGCACTGGATCGATCTTTTGCTGTTCGAGCTACTCTGCACCCTTCAGTGGCTTAACCCCATGTGCTGGCTTTACGGCCGGTTCATCAGGCAGAACCATGAATTTTTGGCCGACCAGTATGCGCTGCAGCGCACCCAGAACCCGGCCATTTACCGTGCAGCCCTGATTAACCAACTGTTTGGCGGTGAGGTCATCTCCCTGGCCAATTCGTTTCACTATTCAATCAACAAAAAAAGATTCCACATGATGAAAAATACCATACACCCACCCTATAGAAAACTTAAACTGTTGGTCATCCTTCCTTTGATAGCAGGGGTTTTCTATGCCTTTGCCGCACCGGAATACAAATATGTGCAGACAGAAGAGAGCTCAGTTCAGAATGATTCTATAACGATTTTAGAAACAAGGACCATCACAGGGAAAGTTTTTAAAGAAGACGGCAGTCCACTAAGTGGTGCCAGTGTTGTTATATCCGGTAAAACCATTGGAACCATAACTGATACTAATGGCAACTTTATACTTAAAGTGACAGATAAATCTCCCATTGTAGTTTCATATGTAGGGTATGAAAGTCTGAAGATGGACCCTGATTTCAAAAAAGAGATGGTCATTACCTTAAAACCTGTCAAAATAGGAATCGATGAGGTTACTGTAACAGGTGCCTACCAGGATAATTCGGGTCAGACATCCCCCGGGACAACAGGGAAAACAGCCAATACAGGAATGAATGAGGTTACTGTAACAGGGGCCTATCAGGGTAATTCGCTTCCAGCACCCCTGGGTTCAAGCGTTCAATTGCAGACCAATTCGCCTTTGAAATTCGGTAATGCAGACGGATCTGTTGCCAAGCCATTGATTGTTGTAGACGGGGTAATAAGTGAAAATCAAAATGTAAACAATATTGCTCCGGAGACCATTGAATCAATCAGTGTATTAAAAGATGCATCAGCTACTGCAGCATATGGCGATAAGGGCAAAAACGGGGTAATCCTTATTACCAAAAAGAAAGGGATCTCTACCTCTCAGAAAAGCCCAATAGATGTAAACATTCAACAGAATGCCAATGCGCAAAAAAACAGCAATGTATATACCATTGTTGAACAAATGCCAGAGTATCCCGGAGGAGAAATGGCTTTACGCAAATTTATTGCCTATAATATAAAGTACCCACATTCTGCTGTGGAGAAAGGCATACAAGGCAAGGAGATTGTTTCGTTTGTAGTTACCAAAACAGGCAGTGTGGCAGACGCTAAGATTGTCAGTGGAGTTGATCCTGCCCTTGATCAGGAAGCCCTAAGGGTGGTAAATTCCATGTCGTCATGGATACCCGGCAAACAAGGGGGAAAGGAAGTGGATGTACAATATACCCTGCCCATAAATTTTGCATTGGAAGGAAAACCAGATGTTTACACTACGGTAGAACAAATGCCCGAGTATCCCGGAGGAGAAATGGCTTTACGCAAATATCTTGCCTACAATATAAAATATCCACTTTCTGCCGTGGAGAAGGGCATCCAAGGCAAGGTAATTGTCTCGTTTGTTATAACCAGTAAAGGCAGTGTGTCAGATGCTAAAATTCTCAGGGGAGTTTATCCTTCCCTGGATCAGGAAGCCCTTAGGGTAGTGAATTCCATGTCGGCATGGATACCCGGTAAACAAGGCGGAAAGGAAGTGGATGTACAATATACCCTGCCCATTAATTTTGTGTTGGAAAAAATAACAGAGGCTAAAGCGGGAGATAACACAGAGCCTTATACCGTTGTTGAACAAATGCCGGAATTCCCGGGGGGATCAGAAGCTTTAAAAACCTACATAGCTACCAACGTTAAATATCCAGACATTGCCTTGGCCGGTGGTGTTGAGGGACAAGTGATTGTAAGTTTTCTTGTTGACAAAACAGGGAATATTTCTAAAGCAAATATTAAACGTGGTGTTGAAACTTCTTTGGATAAAGAGGCCTTACGAGTTGTTAACTCGATGCCAAAATGGAATCCTGGCAAGCAGAATGGCGAAAATGTCACAGTTACATTAGAACTACCAATCAACTTTAAATTGCCAGATGATTACAACTACGATTATAATCGAAGGAAAGAGAAACTTAGACCTATGAGCGGTACAGACAATCCGCCGTATACCATTGTTGAGCAAATGCCTGAGTACCCCGGAGGCATTGAAGCTTTGAAGAAATACATAGCATCGAATATAAAATATCCGGTCATTGCTTTGGAAAATGGCATCCAGGGAAAGGTATATGTTGGCTTTGTGGTTACGAAAACAGGCAAAGTCACGAATGCTAAAGTCCTGCGTGGTGTTGACCCAATAATCGACCAGGAAGCCGTAAGGGTAGTAGAATCCATGCCCGCTTGGATCCCCGGCAAACAGAATGGTGAAAATGTAATTGTTGACTATACTTTACCCATAGAATTTGCGATACCCAAAGATTACAAAAGAACTTCAGGGGAGAAGCTTAGAACCTCCGATAATGGGTCACAGGCAGGCAAATTGGTGATAGTTCCCAATCCAACAAAGAGCAAAGCTACAGTAACACTGGAGGGTTCTGATTCGACCAATCAACTGCAGGTAAGCATCATTGACAGTTATGGCAAAATGGTGAAGCAGGAGACAAAAAAAGGCCCAAGCTTTACATTGTCTGTTTCTTCACTTACACCAGCCACCTATCGGGTAGTTGTTGTTGATGGAAATAAGCAATACCAGGGAAGTCTGGTAGTCAATCACTGATATAAAATACTTTAATGAGTCTACTTGACCTATCAATTAGGCTCATTAAAATTTTCCTAAATTAATTCCAACAGATTGTCTTTCATCTATCTTAAACGCTTAAACATGCTATTCCTATGTCTAAAATTTCATTAACCATCATATTTATCTTTATTCTTTCTACGACATTTGCCCAAAAAGCAAAAGTGAACAGCGCCTTGCTGGATAAGGAAGCTGGCAAACTGGACCAGGCATTATCGTCCATAGAAGAAGCCGTGAATCCTGCCAATGCCAAATCGGAAAGTTCCATTGCATGGGCCCATACCTGGGAAGTAAGAGGCGAGATCTACCAGGCTATATACAAAAGCAAAGACGACAAATTTAAAAAGCTTCATGCCGACCCTTTATGGGAAGCCCTTAAATCCTATCAGAAAGCCACGGAGCTGGATGAAAAAGGAAAGCTGGCCAATTCCCTTAAGATCAAAATGCAAGTGCTTATCAACGACCTCTCAGAACAGGCTGTTAACGCGTTCAATGAACCGAATTACAACAAGGCTCTTGCTTCTTTTGAGCAGATATTGACTATTGAAGATAACCCTCTGTACAAAGAAGCTTCTTCCAACGCCGTGGATACAGCCCTTATCTTTAATGCAGGCCTTGCTGCCTATAAAGCAGAGCAATACGACAAAGCCATCGGATTCTATAAAAAAGCAGCCGAGTATAAATACAGTGGCTCCAGAACCTATGAGCTGATGAATTTAAGTTATATGGCTAAGAAAGACTCGACGGGAGCACTTGCAATCATACAGGAAGGTTTGCAGCAATACCCAGATAACAGCATTTTGCTTAACCAGATAATCGATATTTACATTGGAAAGAACAAAATAGAAGATGCCATGAAATACCTTGATCGGGCCATCTCAACCAAAGCAGACAATGAGATACTTTACCTGGCACAGGGTAACTTATTCGTAAAACTCCATAAGAATAATGAGGCCGTTAAGTGTTATGAAAAAGCCATTGCCTTAAAGCCTGATTTTATGGACGCCTACTTTAATCTGGGAAACATTTATTACAACCAGGGGGTAAAACAGGTGGAATTGGCCAATGCTGTTCCAAGTAATGAACTCCAGAAGTACGAAACAGAAAAAGCCAAAGCAGACGAAGAATTTAAAAAGTCATTGCCATATCTTGAAAAGGCCTATGCGATTAACGACAGCGACAGGCTGACCCTTGAATCTTTGAAGAATGTTTATTACCGCTTGCAGATGTTGGATAAGCATGCAACCATAGTGGAAAAGATGAAATCAGTACAATAAATTAAGTGAAGTTTTAACGATTAAAGGCGACCTTGTTATGAGGTCGCCTTTTTTATGTTGGCAGCACCGGGTCCTGTGACTTCCAGTCGCAGTGGCAGCATGTGATGAAAAATAAAAGACGTTAAAAAGAGCCGGTAGCTTAGCCATCGTTATTGCCTTGAATATGGATACTGCAAGCGTCGGTTGGAAACCAACGGTCCCGACGGCTTTATCCATTTCCGTATTATGCATTTTATCCCCCTCATTGTGCAACTTGTCGGATTATTATTTTAAATTGGATGCCCAAAGGTGACCTTTACGGAAAACCTTTAAAACGACAGGCTATGAAAAGATTGATTTTACTACTACTGGTATTGGTAAGTTTTGGGATTTCGTATGGGGAAGAATTGAGTGCTGAACAAAAACAAGTTGCATGGAATTTCATCTATGAAAACATGTTATCTAAAGATTACCGCCCGAATATTTTTAGGGATGATATTACAATTAACTTAAAAGGAGAAATAACATCAGAAGATTCTATTATCGTAAACGACCTCATTAAAAGTTTTCAAAAAGCCATTCCTCATCTAAAAATTGAATTATCAGACAAACCGGGGAATTTGACATTGGGCCTGAATGACGTGAAATACTTCAGGGTGAGCACTAATTTTTCTGCGATTCATATCATTTCTTCCCAGGAAATGCATTTCCCGTCTAATCTGATACAATCACAACGAAAAAAATTCATTTACTATCATTTATTCAGGGGCCTTATATTTAATAATAAGCCAGTACAGGAATTACCTGGAATGAATGGGTGTGTTTTTGCACAAAATGATTTTAAGTCAATTACTTTCTCCCCTTTCGATCTGTTTATCCTTGAAAAACTTTATGCGCCTGATTTTCATGAACAATTTAAGAATCAATTCATCCGACAATTCTCATACCGCAAGTACCTGGTTCAAATGCACCCCCGTGTATTAAACTTTATCTTTTTTCTCTTAGGATTGATCATCCCGGCAATTTTATTGACAAGGTTGGTCATCAAAGGAAGTTTTAAAGCCCACAACTGGAGTTGGAAGGAATTCAATAAACAGGGATCGTACCTGGTTGCAATCGGTAGTATATTTTTTATATGTTTCAGTTTATCGGATTTAAAATCCAATTTTTATGAACTTCTCATTACAATTCTAAGTGCTTTTATCTCCATAAATGTGATTTATTTTCTCGAGATGTTGATTCTTAAAAATCGAAATTTAGGAGGAGCAAAAATATTAATAATCTATTTTACAACTTTATTTGGCATGTATTTTACAATTATGCATAAAGATAGCTCATCCAACTTGGATGAATTAAATCAAAGAACACTGAATGATTTCTTTTTTATTATAAAAATTCTAATTGTTCCAATTGCCCGGAGTCTTTACATCTTTTTAAACGATCGGTATAAAAGTATCATCAATCAAAAGGATGTTGAATTGGCACAGTTGGGTGAGCTCCATAAACAAGCCGAGCTCCAGTCTCTGCGTGCCAAGATCAATCCCCATTTCCTGTACAATGCCTTGAATTCAATTGCCAGCCTGGCTACAACCGATGGTCGAAAGACTGAGCAGATGGCCTTATCATTGTCCGACTTCTTTAAATATGCCATCAACCGGGAGCAAAAGCAATTGAATTCCCTTTCCGAAGAGCTGAATGCCGTGCGCACTTACCTTGAGATTGAAAAGGTACGCTTTGGCGAACGCTTAAACTTTAGGATTGACTGCCCTGCAGAACTAATGGAAGTACAAATACCCCAACTGCTCATTCAGCCATTGGTGGAGAATGCCATCAAGCATGGGTTATCCAAAATAACAGATAAAGGGCTGATCAGAGTTTCAGTAAGCAAAGAAGGCAGTCAACTGAAGATAAGGGTGTATGACAATGGCCCGGCTTTTCCCGATGGCCCATTAAGCGGTTTTGGCATTCAAAACACCCAGGAAAGAATTAACCTGATTTATGGAGTAAATGCCTGTATTGACTGGCAAAACAGCCCGGATAAGTACATTGAAATCAGTCTACCTCTAAATAATAAATAATTAAGTTAAAAGCGCTTAAATTCCTAGGAATTACGAAAACAATTAACTATAATTGTATATTGTTTTTAGAAATTCAATTATAAGCTAACAGTCAACCCTTTAAATATTATGCCATGAAACAGACGATGATTCTTGCCCTGATGCTGCTGTTCTCAAGCGTTCTTTATTCTCAAACGATCTTAAACAATCCCCGGATAGGGATGAGTACTACTTCCAATTTAAAAATCGAGAAGATTGAGCTGCGCGATACAACTACTGTTGTTTGGTTCCGTTTGAATACCTCTCCGGGATCTTGGTTCAGTATTCCTCAGCAAAGTTATATTCAAGCTGTTGGAGCAAAGGAAAAACTATATGTGATAACCTCCGAAGGGATTAAAATTAATGATTCAAACA
>DATGYU010000048.1:0-15983 GCA_035297625.1 Prolixibacteraceae bacterium | reverse complement strand
AGAAATACCAGCGGTAAGAAGCGTTACGGTGATGCCAATACCAAACACATCACCTATTTATCACAATTAATCAAATTCCAGTATTAAATTACCGGACAGGTGTGCGGGTTTTTATACCGTACCCTTTTTGGAATATATGCTTTTATGATTCTTAAAGATTATTTCCTCGCTATTGTATTATAGGTTAGAAGCTTGAAAAATAGTACTGTGCAAACAGGTGCAAACGACACCGTTCTGTGCTTTATAACAATCACTTATCTAATTTTACATTGAAAAAACAGAAGCATTTGTTCATTCTTTGGACCCTTCTGCCTGAAGGATTAAATCTTCCTTTTAATAAAACATTGAATAAACCATTGGTAATGATCAAGCGGATTCTACACCTATTGATGATGATTTTTCTGATATCCTATGCCCTCCAGGCACAGGCTCAGATTGCTCTGCCCGAACAGGTATGTGTGGGAACTGTACATCATTATTGGGTGGAAGGACTGCCAGGATCAACTTATACCTGGAAAGTCAATGGTGTAATCCAGGACGCTACGACTGACAATATTGATATTCAATGGAATGAGCTTGGCAGTTTTACGCTTGAAGTTCAGGAACATCAGTTAACCTGTAATGGTGATGTGCAATCAGCACAGGTCAATGTTACCGACCAGATTATTCCTGAGTTTACTGTCTTGAATGAATATTGTACGGGATCACTGATTGCTGCTTTGCCAACCACTTCCAATAATGGCATAATTGGCATCTGGGCTCCTGCAATTGACAATACCCAGACTACCATTTATACCTTTACCCCGGAAGCCAATCAGTGCGCCACTCCGGTTGATTTGACCATCACGATTACAGATGGTATTACTCCTATCTTTGAAGCTGTTGGTGCGATTTGTAGTGGTTCCCCTGTAATCAGTCTGCCCACTACTTCTCAAAATAACATTACAGGTAGCTGGTCGCCTGAATTTAACAATGCGGCTACAACAGAATATACTTTTACTCCAGATGATGGCCAATGTGCAACACCAACCACTTTAACAGTGGTTGTCGATGATCAGATCACGCCAACCTTTGAACCGATGGCTGCTGTTTGCCGAGGGTCATCTTTTAATTTACCTGAAGCATCCATTGAAGGAATCACTGGAACGTGGAATCCTGCAATCAATAATACAACTACAACCACCTATATTTTTACTCCAGATGCAAGTTATCTGTGTGCTACAACAGCAACTTTAACCATTACTATCTCGGATGAGATCACCCCAACCTTTGCTCAGGCGGGTCCTTATTGCGCGGGCTTTGCCATTCCTGACCTGCCAACCACATCAGATAATGGGATTACAGGAACATGGTCTCCTGCCATTGACAATACCCAGACTACAACCTATACCTTTACCCCTGATCCTGGTCAATGTGGAATCATTACCACAATGACTATTACCATTTCTGATGAGATCACCCCAACCTTTGCTCAGGCGGGTCCATATTGCGCAGGCTTTGCCATTCCTGACCTGCCAACCACATCAGATAACGGCATTACAGGAACATGGTCTCCTGCTATTGACAATACCCAGACAACTACTTATACCTTTACCCCTGATAATGGTCAATGTGAAACCATTACCACAATGACTATTACCATTTCTGATGAGATCACCCCAACCTTTGCTCAGGCGGGTCCTTATTGCGCGGGCTTTTACATTCCTGATCTGCCAACCATATCAGATAATGGGATTACCGGTTCATGGTCACCGGCTATTGACAATACCCAGACTGCTACCTATATCTTTACCCCTGATCCTGGTCAATGTGGAACCATTACCACATTAACGATTGTCATCAATAATGAAACTACGCCTGTTTTTGATCCTGTGGGGCCATATAATTCAGGGGCGATTATTGCTGATCTTCCAACTACCTCCAATAATGGCATTACTGGTACATGGAGCCCGTCTATTAATAACCAGCAGACTACCACTTACATCTTCACGCCGGATGTCAATCAGTGTGCAGTACAAACAACCCTGACCATTGAAATTAATGGGGAGATCATTCCTTTGTTTGATCCTATTGGGCCACTATGCAGTGGTACCGCCATTACTTTGCCCAACACATCCATCAATGGAATTACAGGGTCATGGTCTCCGGCAATTGATAACACCCAGACTACCGAATATACCTTTACCCCTGATGCCGGGCAAGGAGCTGTAACTGCTACCTTGATCATTGAAATAACCAATGGAATTATTCCTTTGTTTGATCCAATAGGGCCTCTTTGCAGCGGTACAGTCTTCTCTCTGCCCAACACATCCACCAATGGAATAACAGGGTCATGGTCACCGGCAATTGATAACACCCAGACTACCACTTATACTTTTGCCCCTGACGCAGAACAATGCGCTACCACTACCACATTAACAGTTTCCATATCTGATGAAATTACTCCTGTATTTGCTGCTGTTGGTCCTTATTGTACAGGCATGACCATTGCTGATCTTCCTGTTACTTCCACCAATGGAATAACAGGATCATGGTGGCCGGCAATTAACAATACCCAGACTACCGAATATACCTTTACCCCCGATGCGGGGCAATGTGGCGTACCTGCTACTTTAACCATTGAGATTACCGATGAGATACAGCCAACCTTTGATCCTATAGGACCGCTTTGCGCAGGTTCTGTTATTGTATTACCTCAAAGGTCCAACAATGGGATTTCAGGAACATGGACTCCTGCTATAAATAACACGACAACTACTACCTATACCTTTACACCGGATCCTGGGCAGTGCGCGGTAACTACTAATCTGACCATTGAAATTACAAATGCCATTATTCCCCTTTTTGAATCCGCAGGACCTTATTGTCCTGGGGATGCCATAGCAGAATTGCCTGTTGTTTCAAACAATGGAATCCGAGGTTCATGGAGCCCTGCCATTAACAACACCCAAAGTGAAACCTATACCTTTACTCCAGAGGAGGGGCAATGTGCCTCCCCAACTTTACTCTCTGTTGTCATTGAACCAACAGTAATCCCAACCTTCGATCCGGTCGGCCCTTATTGCCCCGGAACAGCTATCCCTGCATTGCCTGATGTTTCCAACAATGGCATTCATGGATCATGGAGCCCTGCCATTGACAATACCCAAACCAATACTTATACCTTCAGGGCTGATGAGGGGCTATGTCCGGCAACCGCAACACTTACCATAGTAATTGATCAAAATGCAACTCCATTATTTAATCCCGTTGGTCCTTTCTGTCCGGGTGCTGATATTGCTGCCCTTCCAACGGTATCAACCAATGGCATCGCCGGAACGTGGAGCCCTGCCATTGACAATACCCAGACTACCTCCTACACTTTTACTCCTGATGCAGGGCAATGTGGCAGTTCCACTACTTTGACTATTGCAATTACAGATCAAATCAACCCAACATTTGATGCCATGGCTCCTGTTTGCAGTGGTACTCACTTTACCTTGCCTGTGACCTCAAAGGAAGGGATTGCCGGAACGTGGAGTCCTGTCATTGACAATACCCAGACTGCCACATACACCTTTACTCCTGATGGAGGTGCATGTGCTGCTATGGCTACCTTGACAGTGGAAGTGCTGGATAGTACTACTCCTGAATTCTCTTTAGTGGGCCCATTCTGCCCGGGAGCTGATATTGCCGATTTGCCAGGGGTGTCCAATAATAATATTCACGGATCGTGGAGTCCTGCCATTAATAACATGGTCACTACCACCTATACCTTTATACCCGAAGATGGACAGTGTGCAGACATAACCACTCTTACCATTGAAATCGGGGAAAGCATCATCCCAACCTTTGAACCTGCGGGTACCTATTGCAGGGGGGCTTCCATTGCATCACTTCCCACTGTTTCAAACGAAGGTATCCGTGGATCATGGAGCCCTGAGATCAATAATCAGCAAACCACTACTTATACCTTTACCCCGGATGAGGGTCAATGTGCCGCAACGGCCAGTATGACAATTATGGTGGATGCCAATATTGTGCCTGTATTTGATGCTTTGGCACCTGTATGCAGCGGAGACATGATTCAATTGCCCAATGTATCCAATAACGGGATTACAGGTTTATGGAACCCTGCCATTAATAACACCCAGACTACAACCTATACTTTCACTCCGAATGAAGGACAATGTGCCACTACCGCTTCCTTAACAGTTGAGGTAAGAGAAAGCAGCCTTCCGACCTTTAATCCTGTAGGCCCATATTGTGTTGGTTCAACTATTGCGGATTTGCCAACTGTTTCAACCAATGGTATCAGGGGATTATGGAGTCCGGCTATTAACAATCAGCAAACGACTACTTATACTTTCACCCCTTACAATAACCAGTGCGTGACAAGGGGATCATTAACCATTGTGATTGATCAAAGCATCGAGCCTACGTTTGATCCTGTAGGACCTTATAGCTATAATTCCATAATACCCCCGCTGCCTGCTATTTCTAACAATGGCATCAGGGGCACATGGAGGCCTGCTATTAACAACCGGCAGACGACTACATACACCTTTACCCCTAATTCCGGACAGTGCGCGGTAAGCACCACCCTTACCATCGACATTAACGATCAGGTCATTCCAACCTTCGATCCTGTAGGGCCTTACTGCTCAGGATCAACTATTGCCGCTCTACCGGCTGTATCCAATAACGGTATTCGTGGAACATGGGCTCCTGCAATCAATAACAGCAGAACCACTACTTATACCTTTACTCCCGATGCTGGTCAATCGGCTGGAACTGCTATACTTACTGTTGTTATTAATGATCAGGTTTTGCCGACATTTGAAACTGTTGGTCCATATTGTGCAGGTGCATTAATTGAAGCTTTACCATTCACTTCAATAAATGGAATTCGTGGAACCTGGAGTCCGGCTATTAACAATACCCAAACGACTACCTATACTTTTACCCCGGATCAGGGGCAATGTGCGAAAGCCACTACCATGACAATAACAATCGAGCCTGCAATCACTCCTGTATTTAATGCCTCAGGGCCTTACTGTTCTGGAGCGGTTATTGCAGCATTGCCTGCCACATCGAACAACGGCATTCGTGGAACCTGGAGTCCGGCTATTAACAATACTCAAACGACTACCTATACTTTCACGCCAAATGCAGGTGAGTGCGCTGAGCCTGTAACAACAACCATCGAGGTTTCTGATCAGATTCTGCCAACCTTTGATCCTGTAGGTCCTTTCTGCCCGGGAGCGGTCATTGCCGATTTACCCACTGTTTCCAATAATGGCATCCGCGGAAGATGGAGACCTGCCATTAATAACCGGCAAACCACTACCTATACCTTTACCCCGGATGCCGGACAATGCGGAACAACTACTACAATGACCATTGCTATAGACGAGAATGTTACCCCAACCTTTGATCCTGTAGGTCCTTACTGTGCCGGGTCTGTTATTGATGCTTTGCCTCTTGTGTCCAACAATGGGATCAGCGGAACGTGGAGTCCTGCGATCAATAATACCCGCACTACTACTTATACTTTTACTCCCGGTCAAGGACAGTGCGGAACAACAACCACTTTAACCATTGTTATTACTAACCCAATTATTCCTGCTTTTAATGGTGTAGGTCCTTATTGTTTAGGTTCTGTTATAGCGGAATTACCCACCGTTTCAAACAATGGCATTACCGGATCATGGTCACCGGCCATCAATAATCAGCAGACCACCACCTATACCTTTACCCCGGATGCAGGTCAATGTGCTGCCACCGCTACTTTAAGGATCGTTATCAACCAACGGAATGTTCCAACCTTTGATCCGGTGGCCTCTTATTGCCAGGGATCTGCAATTGCGGCTCTGAAAACTGTTTCAAACAATGGTATCAGAGGATCATGGAGACCTGCCATTAATAACACCCGTACCACTACCTATACCTTTACCCCTGATGCAGGTCAATGCGGTGAGCCGATTACAATGACCATTGAAATTACCGATGAAGTTGAACCAACCTTTAATCCCGTGGGCCCATATCCTCGCGGGGCGGCTATTGCTGCTCTGCAAAACGTTTCCAATAATGGAATTCGTGGAGCCTGGAGACCTGCAATTAATAATCAGCAAACTACTACCTACACTTTCACCCCCGATGCCGGACAATGTAGCAGGCCTGTAAGAATGACAATTGCTATTACCGATGACATCATACCGGTCTTTGACCCTGTGGGCGCTTTCTGTGCGGGATCAGTGATTACTCCATTGCCTGTAGTATCCAATAATGGGATAAGGGGGTCGTGGAGCCCTGCAATTAATAATCAGCAGACCACCACTTATACCTTTACCCCCGACATGGGGCAATCGGCTGCCATTGTCACTATGACCATTACGATCTCTGAAAAGACGATTCCAACCTTTGATCCTATGGGACCTTATTGCCCGGGAACACAGATTGCCGCATTGCCTGTTGTATCCAATAACGGGATCAGGGGATCGTGGAGCCCGGCGATTGACAACCGGCAAACTACGATCTATACCTTCACCCCTGATGCCGGTCAGTGTGCCGCGACTGCCACAATGACAATCAATATTGCTGAAGAGCTATTGCCAATATTTGATCCGGTATGGCCATCCTGTCCGGGATCAGATATTGCCGCATTGCCCATTGTATCCAACAATGGAATCCGTGGTACCTGGAGCCCGGCGATTAACAATGTGGTTACGACCACTTATACCTTCACTCCCGATGCAGGACAGTGTGCATTGTCAACAACTTTAACAATTGAAATCGGAACAGATATTGTCCCTGACTTTGATTTGGTAGGGCCTTTCTGCCCGGGAACTCCAATTGAATCTTTACCGGTAGTTTCTAAAAATGGTATCAGAGGAAGATGGAGCCCAGTGATGAACAATATGGTGACAACCAATTATCTGTTTACCCCATTGGATGGGCAGTGTGCAGTGTCTACTTCCTTAACCTGTGAAATTGGATCAGAAGTTACTCCTGTCTTTACCCAGGAAGGACCTTTCTGCATAGGATCTGCTATTGCTGACTTGTCCACTACTTCAACAAATGGAGTTACCGGAACCTGGTCACCGGCCATTAATAATCAGCAGACGACAACCTATACCTTTACCCCTACACCCGGAAGGTGCGCATTGCCAACTACCATGACTATTGCCATTTTGCAAGAAACCGAACCTTCCTTTGCCCCTGTACCTGCTTACTGTGTGGGAGCCGATATTGCTGACTTGCCGACAACTTCTCTCAATAATATTACCGGCAGTTGGTCTCCTGCAATTGACAATACGCAAACAACAACCTATACCTTTACCCCTGATGCCAATCAGTGTGCGACAACGGCAAAGATGACAATTGCAATTACCGAGGAAACTGTACCCACTTTTGTTTCCATGGATTCCTATTGCGAAGGCTCTGACCTGCCAGCTCTGCCAGTAATATCAACCAACGCGATCAAAGGAACATGGTCACCGGCAATTAATAACCATCAGACGACAACCTATACTTTTACCCCGGACCAGGGCCAATGTGCTACCTCCACGACAATTGTGATTGCAATCGATCAGAAAGTAACACCTACCTTTACCCCCGTGGCATCCTACTGTCCGGGATCCGTAATAGCTGCTCTGCCTTTGGTATCCAATAATGGTATTCATGGGGCATGGTCACCGGCGATTAATAACCGGCAGACTACCACCTATACCTTCACTCCCGATGCCAGTGAGTGTGCCAACTCCGCTACTTTAACAATTGAAATAAAAGAAAGCATTGTTCCTGTTTTTACACAACCTGACCTTTATTGTGTTGGAGCTGTTATAGCAGATTTACCACAAACTTCAACCAATGGCATTACAGGAACATGGTCGCCAAACATCAATAACCTGCAGACTACCACCTATACCTTTACCCCGGATGCCGGGCAATGTGCAACAACTACAATGCTGACCATATTGATTAATCCTGAACCTGTTGCGCCCGTTGCAAAAGTAATACCACCGGATTGCATTACACCCACAGGAACTATTGAAGTGGTTTCTCCACGCGGGTCACAATATCAATATCGATTGGACGGAGGCAGCTATCAAAGCGACGCCCTGTTTAATGGATTAGATCCCCTAAGTACTCATACCGTTCAGGTGAAGGATGTTCTGACAGGTTGTGAATCCAAAATTACTTCTGCAACAATTAATTCTTTGCCACAACCTCCATCTGTTCCGATAGCCCTCATACTTGTTAACCCAAAATGTAATGGAAGTGGCGTTATACAGGTTACTGAACCAACAGGCGCTGATTATGAATATCGCATTGACAAAGGGGCTTATCAGTCTATGGCTGTCTTCACCAATGTTACCCGGGGGGAACACCTTATCATCGTTAGAAATAAAATCAACGGATGCGAGTCTTTGGCCACCAGGGTATTTATCCCGGATGTTCCAAATGATATGGATTTTGACGGAATAGCCGATAATATTGATTTGGATGTTGACGGCGATGGTATCCTTAACAGCAATGAAGGTGGTCCAACCACAGATACTGATGGCGATGGCCATATGAATTACATGGATATTGATGCTGACGGGGATGGTATTGTTGACATTGTTGAAGCACAAAATTGGGCTGATTTTATCCTGCCTTCCTATTCTGATAAGGATAATGACGGGCAGGATGATGCTTACGACAAAGATCAGGGTGGAACAGAAATCATCCCTGTCGATACGGATAAGGATGGCATTGCTGATTTTATGGATTTAGATTCTGATAATGATTTGGTGCCTGATTTTATTGAAGGTCATGATGTTGACTCCAATGGTAAACCCGACCATTACGCCTTAAACTCTGATAAGGATAATGACGGGCTGGATGATGGCTATGATACTATCCCGAATATTTGTGGCGCTATAAACAATGTTATGGGAAGCAATGCCCCAACCCAGGACTTTGATGGTGATGGTATCCCCGACTGGCGTGATGAAAATGATGACGATGATGAATACCTTACCCGCTACGAGGACTTGAACGGTGATGGTGATTACAGCAATGATGATATTGATTTTGATGGCTATCCCGAGTATCTTGATTATGGACGAGATTGTGACTTGTTTATCCCTGATGCTTTCTCCCCCAACGGAGATAATGTCCACGATTTATACATGATTTATTGTATTAACCATTATCCGGATGCCACCATTTACATCTTTGACCAGTTGGGCAACAAGATTTATGAAAAGAGGCATTACGGGAACCTTGAATTCTGGAAAACGCCCAGTGCTTCGTGGTGGGATGGCAAACCTACCCGTGGCCCGGGTTACTCAAGAAATAATCTGGTACCCCCGGGAACCTATTATTACGTTCTTGATCTGGGCAACGGACAGGTAAAGAAAAGCTATGTCTTTGTTTCCTATTAATAAGATTACGCGGATTAATAAAGATTACGCGGATTAATAAACGCCTGGCGAACATTCCTTCAATCCTTCACTCACTGGAATTTGGAACTTTAAACTCTTTCCCTTCCAAGGATGAACCCTTTTGCTACTTATGATTAAAAAAATACTGTTTAACCTCATTGTGATCCTGTTCTTTTGCTTTGTTTCTCAAAAACAGGCGGAAGGGCAGGAGTATCCCTGGTCGCTTCAATACATATTTAATATGAATACCATTAACCCGGCTTATGCCGGGATGTGGGATGAGGCAGGACTGATGGTTTCTACAAGAACCAACTGGGTGGGATTTGCCAAAAACCCATTGTTTCAGGAAGTTGCCTATCATACTCCCATCAAAAATCAAAAAAGCGGATGGGGCATAAACGTCAGGAATATGAACACAGGAAGAGAAAAACAGCTTTTCCTCACAGGCGATTATTCTTTCCAGGTGAGAATGGACTGGAACCATTATCTGCGCTTTGGACTAAGGGGTGGAATTGTAAATTTTGACAATCATATGACGGATTATCAGTTATACCCCGACCGTATCCCTGATCTGGAGTTTTCCTCCGATGTGCGTATGTTTTTTATGTCGATTATTGGCATGGGGGCTTGCTATTTCAACGAAGATTATTTTATAAGTTTTTCTATCCCCCAGGTTATCAACAATAGCTTCAGCGTCAACAGAAGTGTCTTTACTTCTACACGCGAATTTAAAACTGCTTACCTGTCAGGAGGATATGTTTTTAAGTTACCCAAAAGTATGCGTCTGCGCCCAAATCTTTTGTGTATAGCAACTATTGGAAAACCTATTTATTATGATGCTTCAGCCATTATGTTTTTCCCCAGTGATTTGCAGTTTGGTCTCAGCATGCGCAGCAACGGCGAAATGTGTTTTTCGGGTCAATATGTGTTGAGCAATGGCATGAGAATCGGTTATGCTGCAGATTATGCGATAGGTCAGGATATCCGCAAATACCAGGTGGGAACTTATGAAATAATGGTTGGCTATGACTTTAATATCTATCGCAAAAAATATGTCAAACCCAATTACTTCTGATCATTCAATTAAAACAAGTAATAAGGAATAAGAAAGTAAAGCCCGGTCATAGCGGTCGTTTTACGTTTCTTGTTCCTTATTTTTTTATTCCTTATTTTTTAATTGTTCTACCGCTGCCTGTGCGTCAAAGGAATAAAAAACCTTTCAGGAGATACTTTCCTGAAAGGTTAAACTCACAAAACTAAACCACTCAAAAGAATTATATTTTACTTTCTGTTGTGGACATCGCCACCACTTGATTCATTGATATTTTTCCTTGCCGGATTGCCCGAATAGGCAATATCAGCCCCACTGCTGGCATTGGCATCCAATTGCTCAGTTGCATAAACATACAGATCTGAACCACTTGACGCGGTTGCACTGCATTTTTTTGTCTGAAAATCTACCGCATCAATATCCCCTGCGCTGGAGGCATTGGCCTGTAGATAATTGGCCTTCCCTTTGAGTTTAATATCGGAGCCACTGCTTGAAACCGCATTTACCTGGTCGGCATTCAGTTCCAGTTTCACATCCGATCCACTGCTGGCATCCAGGTCTAGATTGGTAAGGTTCATAACCGATTGGCAAACCACATCCGAACCTGCCGAGGCTTCCAGCTTGTCCAAAGTTTTAAATGAAACGTATACTTTTCGGGTAGAATGGCTCCAGCCAAGGTTAAACCATGACTTTTCCTTCATATATATCCTCAAAATACCACCCTCCACCTCGGTAATTAAGTTTCCCATATCCTCCTCATCGGCTTCAACTCTTACTTCCTGAACATTTTTCTGGGTAAGATACAGGTCTATCCCGCTGGAGACTGATATGCCATGAAATTCATCCACCGAACGGTTCTGACGACCATCACCCGTTAGGGCAGCCTGAAGGCCCGTGTTTATGAACAGGGCAAGAAATAACAGTACAGTTGAAAAAAGTTGATTTGTCTTCATATCTTATAATTTGAATGTAATTGTCAAGATAAATGGTTTTTAGCTGTATCCGTTTATTGTTGATTGATCTGGCCTCCTGAAGATTTTTCAATCGTAGTGGAAGTAGGATTGCCGTAATAGATGATCTGTCCCCCGCTCGATGCCTTTGCTTTCAGTTGATTGGTAACAGTGGCAAAAACATTGGAGCCGCTGGATACCTTCAGTATGCAGTTGTCCGATTTTAAAGCCTCTGCTTTCACGTTGGCCCCCGAGGAGGCTCCCAGCTCCGATTCTTTGGAGGTGCCCGATAATATAATATTCGCCCCGGAGGAACATTTTGCTTTCAATGTTTCAGCATTGAATTCCATGGTGATATTGGACCCTGAGCTTGCCTTAATCTCAGTATATTTGGAGGTAAACGGGCCTTGGGTATAGATGTTGGAACCCGAAGAGGCTTCCACCATCGTAAGTTTATCAATCGTGATGATCACCTTTTTTTCTTTTGCCTCGCGAATATTGGCAGTTACATAAACTTTCAGCACATCGCCATCTTCATCGGTTACAATCTCATGGTGCAGGTTATTGTCGGCAACTACCACCACTTTTGCCGGGCTGCCATAATTGATGTAAACATTCATACCCCGGCTTACCTCGATCTCATCAAAATCTCCCACCTGCCGCACTTCTTCTGTTACATGGCCATTTCCCCTGATGGACGGGTATAGAAACCAACAGGACGACATCATGATGCTTGTTACCACAAGAATCCCAAATAATATTAAATGTTTTGATTTCATTGAGTTTAGTTTTTGAATGTATAGACGCTTATTTTATCATTTAGTTACCAAAAGTAAGAACACTAAGTGATAATAATATGTGTTTTCCGTTGAATGGCAGGTTTTTATCGGTGAATCTGTTAATTGCCGGATTAAACAGAAATGTCTGGATAGACTTTGTTTTGCAGGAGATTCAATAGCTGATAAATCCCACATGATGAGTTAAGGGCCAATCCTGCTAAAGTTTTTAACCAAGACTATATCAAAACTATATAGAGGCTATATTAACGCTAAAATGAAAAAAAATGGCAAAGCTTTGATATAGAGTTAATATAGACTAGAGATAGCCTTAGTAACTTTTTCTTACTGTTGCTTAAAACAATAGATGTGATATGTGAAAAGGACACACTTCGCCCTCTTTAGCAATAACATTGAATTTACTATTTGGGCAAAACAGCAGTAGTTATTTTGTGTTCTTTCTCTCTATTTCTTTCAGGTTGTCCATCTTTTTCTTCTGAAGGAAGCCTTTGATGTCATATAGATGTTCTTTTACCTGTTTGTTGCCAAATTCAAATACTTTGGTCACAAGGCCATCCAAGAAGTCACGATCGTGCGATACCACAATAAGAGTACCATCGAAATCCTTCAGCGCACTTTTCAAAATGTCCTTGGTTCTCATGTCCAGGTGATTGGTCGGCTCATCCAGGATAAGCAGGTTGACCGGTTCTAAAAGCAGTTTAACCATTGCCAGGCGAGTACGCTCGCCACCGGAGAGTACTTTTACTTTTTTGGTGATGCTGTCGCCTCCAAACATGAATGCCCCCAGCAGATCCTTGATCTTGGTACGGATATCACCTACGGCCACATCATCGATGGTCTGGAAAACAGTTAGCTCTTCATCCAAAAGAGAGGCCTGGTTCTGGGCAAAATAGCCAATCATGGTATTATGGCCCAGGGTCATTTTGCCTTCATAATCGATCTCGCTCATGATGGCCTTGACAAGGGTAGATTTACCTTCCCCGTTTTTGCCCACAAAGGCTACTTTCTCACCCCTGGCGATAGTGAGCGATGCATTTCGGAAAACCAGGTGATCCTCATAGCTCTTCGCAAGATCTTCTACAATGACCGGGTAGTTGCCCGAGCGCGGAGATGGGGGGAATTTCAGTCTCAAGGCCGATGAATCGACCTCATCCACCTCGACAAGCTCCAGTTTTTCCAGCATCTTTACCCTTGACTGTACCTGAAGGGTTTTCGAGTAGGTGCCTTTGAAACGCTCGATGAATTCGGTGGTTTCAGCAATAAACTTTTGCTGTTCATCGAAGGCCTTCTGCTGCTGTTCGCGGCGTTCGCGGCGCAATTCAAGATATTTGGAATAGTTTACCTTGTAATCATAGATCCGGCCCATGGTCACCTCGATGGTGCGGGTAGTGATGTTGTCGATAAATGCACGGTCATGAGAGATGACAATTACCGCCTTGGCCGTATTGATTAAGAATTCTTCCAGCCATTGAATCGACTCGATGTCCATATGGTTGGTCGGCTCATCCAGAAGAATCAGATCAGGTTTTTGCAAAAGGATCTTGGCCAGTTCAATACGCATGCGCCATCCACCGCTAAACTCACTGGTTGGCCTTTGGAAATCTTCACGGGTAAACCCCAGGCCCATGAGTATCTTTTCTATTTCAGCATCAAAATTGATTTCTTCGATCGAGTAGTATTTCTCGCTTAAGGTGGAAACACGTTCAATCAGATCGGCATAGTAATCTGATTCATAGTCGGTGCGGGTAGAAAGTTCTTCGTTCATCGAAGCAATTTCCTTTTCCATTTCCTTGATGCGCGAAAATGCCTGGGCGGCTTCTTCAAACACCGTGCGGTTGTCTTCAGTTAAAAGATGCTGCGGAAGATAAGCAATCACGGCATCCTTGGGGGCAGAAACCCTTCCCTTGGTAGCCGTACGGGCTCCTGCAATTACTTTTAGAAGGGTTGATTTACCGGCCCCGTTCTTTCCCATCAGGGCAATACGGTCCTTGTCGTTAATCACAAACGAGATATCCGAAAAGAGGGCCGAGCCTGCAAACTCCACTGTTAATCCGTCAACTGAAATCATGGTCTCCTGTTTTTTTGAAGGCGCAAATATAGAGGTTTTGCCAATAGAAAACTTAACCCGTCAATTGTTAGCCTTTTAACCGGCTTGGCAATATGAGCCGAAAGGGTTACTTTTACCTTCAAACAGGCTAAGAACAATAATTTCGGAAGGCTGTTAAGGAAATAAGAAATATTCAACCTAAACATTTTTCCAAGGATGGAAGTGACAATGGATAAGTTTATTGCCGGAATTCCCAAAGCGGAACTTCACCTGCATATTGAAGGCACCTTTGAACCAGAATTGATGTTTGAAATCGCCCGCCGCAATAATGTCTCCCTGAAATACCACACAGTGGAGGAGTTGAAATCGGCTTACCGGTTTAATAATTTGCAGGAGTTTTTAGACATTTACTACAGCGGGACCAATGTGTTGCTCCAGGAGCAGGACTTTTATGATCTGACCTATTCATATCTTCAAAAAATACATTCCCAAAATGTACTTCATACCGAGCTGTTTTTCGACCCCCAGGCCCATACCCTGCGGGGAATTCCCTTTGACAGGGTCATTACAGGCATTCACCGTGCGCTGGAAGAGGGTGAAAGAACCCTAGGAATCAGCTATCGACTGATAGTATCTATATTGCGTCACCTGGATGAGGAGTCCGCTTTTGAAACTTTACAGCAGGCACTTCCATACAAACGTTGGATCACTGCTATTGGACTGGATTCATCGGAAAAAGGGCACCCTCCATCCAAATTTAAGCGTGTTTTTGAAAAGGCCCGTCAGGAAGGATTGCTCACCGTGGCCCATGCCGGAGAGGAAGGGCCGCCCGGATATGTGTGGGAAGCCATCAATCTGTTGAAGGTTTCGCGCATCGATCATGGCAACCGCTCACTGGAAGATCCTTTATTGGTAAACGAACTGGTTGCACGGCAAATGCCGCTGACCGTATGCCCGTTGTCTAATTTCAAACTAAAAGTGGTGAAAGATATTTCAAATCATCCCTTAAAGGAAATGCTCGAAAAAGGGATGATGGTAACTGTCAATTCAGATGACCCGGCCTATTTTGGAGGTTATATCAATGAGAATTACCTGGCCATGGCAAAAGCATTGAATCTTACTCAAAATCAAATTATTCAATTGGTTAAAAATTCATTCAATGCCGCTTTTTTATCTTCGGAAGAAAAACAAAATTACCTGGAAAAGGTAGATAATTACTGCCGCCAGGCAACGTATCAACCATAGAAGACAGTAGTCCAGGCAATGATCAACCAAGAATGTGAATAATCCTTTCAAAAGAAATAAGGAATAAGAAACGCCCGTTAGCATTCTTCACTTTCTTATTTCTTATTTCTTATTCCTAATTGGGTATTTTTTTAGGATTCAACTCCTATTTTTAATTCCTTGCCACACATTGTTGTAAGAATGTCAAAGGAATTTGTATCTTTCAAACATTAAAACTGACAGCTAACAACCAAGATATGATGACAAAGCCTAATCGTCGTGATTTTATCAGGACCGCCAGCCTGGCTTTTGGCAGTGTGCTGCTTTTTCCTTCGTGCCTGAAGGTAAAGGGCGGCTATTATTTTTTTACTCCCGATGAGGCCAACTGCGTAATAGCCCTGTGTGAACAGATCATTCCAAAGGACCAGTCGCCCGGTGCCACGGATGCCGGGGTGGTTTATTATATCGACAGGCAGCTTTCTGAAGTGTTTCATTATCATC
>DATGYU010000047.1:0-7552 GCA_035297625.1 Prolixibacteraceae bacterium | reverse complement strand
CGCGTGGATGCACAGATACACGGACTATTTTAATATGAAACTTGTTTTTGCCACCAACAACCAGCACAAGCTGCATGAGATTAGTCATCTGCTGAATGGTTCGATTGAACTGCTGAGTTTGAATGATATCGGATGCGATGAAGATATTCCTGAAGACCAGCCTACGCTGGAGGGAAATGCTGCTCAAAAATCCTTTTTTGTCTACAATAAATACGGGGTAAACTGTTTTGCCGATGATACGGGACTGGAAATAGAGGCCCTGAACGGAGAACCCGGGGTATACTCTGCACGTTATGCAGGAGAGGCAAAAAAATCAGAGGACAACATAGATCTTGTTTTAGATAAGTTATCTATAATAAATAATAGGAAAGCACGTTTTAGAACTGTTATTTCCCTTGTCATTGAGGGCCGTGAGACCCAATTTGAAGGAATCGTGGAAGGACATATTCTGAGAGAAAGACGCGGAACCACTGGTTTTGGATATGATCCCATATTTCAGCCCGAGGAATCGAACTTATCCTTTGCAGAAATGTCTTTAGCAGAAAAGAATAAAATCAGTCATCGGGGAAGAGCGGTTCAAAAATTAGTTGAGTATTTAATGCAATTAACTCAGGATGATAAAAAATAAAATCTTATTGACTTTCCTGTTGTGTACATTCAGCCTGCTGTGTGGTTTTTCACAAACACGTCTTGGCCAATGGACCGATTATCAGTCATATGCTCATGCCAAAAGTGTAGTAGATACAGGAGATAAGATTTATTGCGTTACAGAAGGCGGCCTGTTTTCCTACAACAAGGCTGACAACAGTATCCGGAAAATCTCGGCAATCAATGGCCTGTCGGATGCCGGTGTTCAGCGGTTGGCCTATAACAAGGAAAATGATGTCTTGGTGATAACCTACCAGAATGCCAACATTGATTTACTCATTGGCAGTGAAATATTCAACTTGTCGGATATTAAACGCAAGCAAATACCAGCGGATAAAACAATTAATAATGTATTATTCGAGGGCGACAATGCATATTTGTCCTGCGGTTTTGGAATTGTTGTTGTCAACTTAAAAAGAAAAGAAATTAAGGATACTTACTTTATCGGCCAGGAAGGTGCTTATGTCAATGTTCAGGATATGGCCTCCGACGGCACGTATTTCTACGCGGCAACAACCACAGGTATTTACAAGGCATTTATTTCCTCGCCCAACCTTCAGAATTACAACAACTGGGTAAAGCAAACTACCATCCCCCATGCCGACAGCAAATTCAGCAAAATAGAAGCGTTCCAGGGAAAGGTAATTGCCAGCTACGCCTCTGATCAGTATAACCAGGACGAAGTTTATCAATTCAGCCAGGGGGCCTGGTCAAGGGTTTTGCCAGAGGTAGCCTATGTTAATGATATTACAATCAAAGATAATTATATCGTAATTGCCGATCGCGAGAACCTGTTTCTTTACAATGAAAACCTGGAACTGGTTAAACGAATCTATAAATATTCGGTAGCTGGGGTTGAATTACCCTCTTATGCCCCTAAAAGCGCAGTGCTGGATTCTCAGAATGTACTCTGGATTGCTGATACTGACAACGGGTTAATAAAAATGGGTTCTGAAGTTGAAAGAATAGTACCTGCAGGACCTGTCGACAATCAAATCTTTTCATTGACAATGAAAGGCAATGATCTGTGGATCGCTAGCGGTGGCCGAGACAATGCCTGGGGTAACCTGTATTCAAAGGCACAATTTCAGCTTAACCGTAATGGCAACTGGTCGGTGTTTGATAAAAATAACTTTCCTGTATCCAATGGTTTTAGTGATATTGTAACCGTGGCAGTAGATCCCAAAGATGCGGATCATGTTTTTGCAGCCTCATGGGGCGGGGGAGTCCTTGAATTTAAACAAGGCAAGTTTGAGAAACGCTACGATAATTTTAATAGCAGCCTGCAAACTCAGCTGCCTAACGATGCCCAGGCTCCTTATGTGCGCATCGGGGGAATGGCCTTTGATTCAAAAGGAAACCTGTGGGTAACCAATTCAGGGGTAGGTAACATCCTTTCTGTATTTCAAACCGATGGACAATGGAAATCTTTTGAATTGAAAGGCGCCGCCAATAACCCTTATGTCTATAAAGTGGTGGTTACCCAAAACGATGACAAATGGGTCATTACAGGTCGGGGACAATCCATGTATGTGCTTAACAGCAACAATGATGTGGTGAAAGAACAAAAAATAACTGCTTACTTTTCCAACGGAAAAGTAGAGCAAACTACCGAGATGAGTGATGCCGGTGCCATTGCTGAAGATAAGAACGGGGAACTTTGGGTGGGGACCAATGCCGGAGTAGCTGTTTTTACCAACCCGGCGGCAGTCTGGGAAAACAGCGTCATGTATGCTACCCGGCCGGCCTCGGATCAAAATGATCAGCTATATCACCCCCTGCTTGAAAAAGAAAGCATCACGGCGATTACCATTGATGGTGCTAACCGTAAATGGATAGGAACCAAACATTCCGGAGTATTTTTGGTTTCAGAGGACGGTACAAAAGAACTTCAGCATTTTACTACTGAAAACAGCCCGCTGCCGGCGAATGATATCACAGATATAGCCATTAATCAAAAGTCAGGCGAAGTATTTATTGCCACCGGCTCGGGATTAATCTCCTACATGGGTGAGGCCACCCAGGGTACTGATAATTATAATGACGTGTACGTGTATCCAAATCCTGTCAGGGAAACTTATAACGGGCCCATTGTTGTCAAAGGTCTTTTGGAAAATACCGATGTTAAAATTACCGATATCAGCGGAAACCTGGTATTTAAGACCACTTCTTTGGGAGGGCAGGCCATATGGGATGGGAAAACATTAAACGGGAATCGCTGTAAAACGGGCGTGTACCTGGTATTTTTGAATGATGCTACTGGTGAGACCACCAAGGTCACCAAACTTTTATTTATTCATTAAATCCTCATTCCAGTGCTCGAACAAACAAGGGGCATCTTTCTGCGTTCCATAAAATACTCTGAAACAAGTATTATTGCGGTCATCTATACCGAAGCCTACGGACGTCAGTCTTTCATGGTAAACGGTGCACGCGGTAAAAAATCAATAGCCAAAACCGTTGCATTTCAGCCGTTGTACCTGTTGGATCTGGAGATTTATTACCATGCGGGGCGTGAAATTCACCGCTTGAAAGATGTACGTATTTCCAATCCTTTTTCTACCATCCCATTTGATATTCGCAAAACTTCCGAGGTGATGTTTTTGGCCGAGGTTCTTTACAAATGTTTAAAGGAAGAAGAACCCAATAGAGAACTGTTTGATTTTATTTTCAATTCATTAAGCTATTTTGATTTGACCGATCAGGGGATCAGCAATTTTCATATCTGGTTTCTTTTCAAGCTTACCCGGTTTTTGGGTATTTATCCCAGTAGCGACAATGCTATGATCAGTAATTTTTTTGATCTTCAAAAGGCGCAGTTTGTATCCCACGAACCGCTGCACGGGCAATTTGCCGACAAACATTTAACATCGATCTTTGCTAAGCTGTTTACTATCGACCAGGCATCGCTTCATGCCTTAAATTACAATCACAACGACCGGCGTCTGCTGCTGGATATGTTACTGGAATATTACCGGGTCCATTTTGATAATTTAGGTGAAATTCGTTCATTATCTGTGCTGAAAGAAGTGCTCAAATGATTTGTTTAATAAATAAATTTAGTATATTTAAATCCTTACTTACAGGATACGCAAGAGAATAGCATATTTTTTTAACTTTGTACACCAATCGTTATTCAAAATGTTGCAATCGAAATTACCAATTGTCAAGGGAAATAGTATATTCTCCGCTGTTAATAAACTTATAACTGAAACCGGTGCCATCGATCTGTCGATGGGACGGACTGATTTTCCCTGCCCAGAAAAACTGGCAGAATTGGCGGCGACCTACATTCGCTCAGGTTACAACAATTATGCTCCCAATGAAGGTATTGTCGAATTGCGTGAAGCCATTTCTGAACGGGTAACCGGGCTGTATCAGCATACCTATAACCCTGATACTGAAATTACGATTACTGCCGGTCATGTGCAGGCTATAATGACGGCCATTAATTCTGTCATCAAGGAAGAGGATGAGGTTATCCTCTTTGAACCTGCCTATGATTCCTATGCCCCTGCAATTGCCAGTGCCGGGGGACGGCCCATTTATGTGGCCCTTAAATTGCCTGATTTTCATATCGACTGGGAAGAAGTGCGTAAGATGATTACCTCCAAAACCAGGATGATCATCATCAATACCCCCCATAATCCCAGCGGGTCAGTTTTAGCGGAATCCGACCTTATACAATTACAGCGACTGATCATCGGTACCAATATCGTGGTACTCAGCGATGAGGTGTTCGAATCGATCATATTTGATAACAGCACCCACCAAAGTGTGGCAAAATTTGAGAAACTTGCCGAACGCAGTTTCGTTGTCTCTTCCTTTGGTCCTTTATTCAACATTAATGGATGGGGACTGGCCTATGTTATGGCCCCTGAAAAATTTATGAACGAATTCCGCAGGATTCAGCAATTCCAGATCTCCAATGTAAACACCCCGCTTCAGTACGCCCTGTCTGAATACTTAAGAACTGATGATTCCAAGAAAGACATTACCGAACTGTACCAGGGCAAGCGTAATTACTTCAACCGATTATTAGGAGGAAGTTTGTTTAAAGTGATCCCTTCCCAGGGAAGTTACTTTGAAATACTGGATTATTCGGCCATTACGGATGAGTCAGATGCTGACTTTACCTTCCGCCTTGCCACTGATTACGGGGTGGGCGTGATCCCTGTTTCCGCCTTTCTTCATGAGAAGAACAAAATGAAAATGGTGCGCATCTGTTTTGCCAAGAACAATGAAACACTGGAACTTGCCGCCGAACGACTAAGGTTGGTACCTTCACTGAAATAAAAGTTTAAGGTTTAAAGCTTTAAGATTCAAGTTGTAGTGTGCCTTGGGTAAAATGCACAACGAATTTGTGACGGAGTTTTATGATTTATAACCTGTCAAAATTTTTGCGGTAACATTCAGTCTAAAACTTTAAACTGACATACTTCCCGGTTTTTTGTCCTGTATCCACCCCGTGACCTGTAACCCATTTTTGATTTTTTTATCTGTAAGGACAATCCTTTAGCCATCAACCATAATTGTCCATGGATATCCATCCATGAAAAGTTACTGCCTGTTGCTGAAAAGGCAATTGCAAGGATTGTTGTTTTTCTTTGATAAATTTTTTCAGCCTCTAAAATGCCTTTCAGAATTTTGTTTTTTGTTACCCGTCTCCACTTTTCTGTCTTCAGCGCATTGTTAAAAGGAAGGAAATATTCTGTCAGTAAATTTTGGAATATTTATGCTTTCTCTAAGGTTTCTGTAACCTTTCTGTAACCTTTCTGTAATCACAGATACAGAAAGGTTACAGATGATTATCTAATAGGTTACAGAAAAAGGGAAAGTTTTCCATATTGCTAAAGTTTTAATGCCTGTTCTGAATGATTGGTAATTGCTACTTTTATTCTACCTCATCGGCCATAAAAAAAGGGATGCCAAAAGTGGCATCCCTTAAAAGTTTCTTTTAAACGTTTGAAGTTTATTTTCTGATCAGCAACCAGCTATCGGCCATTTTAGGATACTGAGTCCTGATATTTTGAACGCGGCTACGGGCAGCGGCTTCATCATTAAAGCTATCAACGCAAACTCTGTAGTAGCCTGTTTCGCTGTGCAAAACAATGGGTTTAAAGCCTTGCTGTCCCAGTTCCTGTTTGAAACGGGATGCATTTTCATTGCTGCTGAAGCTTCCAACGATCACAAAGTATTTTTTGTTTCCGTAAGCAGCCTGATCTTCAGCGGTAAGGGTGAAGTTTTCACTGCGTACAGATACTGGTTTTCCTGTTGCTGCGGTTCCATTGGCAGGTTTGTCATTGGGTTCATACATGGTATCCGATGGAGGGTTGGGGCGTGCATCGGTAGAAGGAGCCGGTACCGAGAATACTTTTGTTTCAGGAGCTGAAGTTTCTGTTTTTGTAGCGGCTTGGCTTTTCTTTGACGACTTGAATACTTTACAACTGCTTGTAAGCATGGCAAGAGTGATAGCGGCCAGAATGATTTTTTTCATGGTATAAATATTTAATTTTTTTTCTTTCAAAATTAATAAAGTTCTTGAGCGTAGCTTCATTAAAACTATTTTTTTCACCATTGATTATCAATCAGAAATTGAGCATATTCTTTAAAAAGCGCTGTCCCTTGACTGACCGGTAAAAGCTCATCTGGCGGATGGCTCTTATTCGGGTATCAAAATTTTCGGAATAAAGGAGCACCCATGGACCACGGCCTTTGGTAACCGGTATTTGATCTGAATTGTGCATTTCAACTACCTTTTCCAAATCATCAAAATAGCCGTAATAAAATGCCCCTGCTGAGGGGGAGTACAACACGTAAGAATAAAATTTCATCTCAAAATTCGTATTCCACCGGCATCAGGATAATATACCCTGACCTTTTCTTCCGGTGTATGAAAGCGCAAAAATATAAAAATGATCGATCTTTTTAGTCGTTGGCTGTGGGAATATAACTCATCCAGTTGCTTTCTTCGGCGTAATCTTCCACAACAGTGGTTTGATTGCTAAAATGATACGTTTCAAAAAGGGTGAATATTTCCTGTTTGAGAAAATGAAGGGCATTGGAAATTAAATCACTTCTATACCCGTTTTCACCCAGCTGAACGACCATGTTAAAAGATACAATTCTTCCAAGTATCTGCCCCAATTCAACAATCTTACGCTGAGACATTTCAAGGTTAAGGTTGAATTCAAGTATTTCTTTCAGGGATAAAGCCGCTTTTGAAGTCAGTTCAAAAGACTTAAGGAATTGATAGAGGTTATTCTCTTTCGACTTTTTCATCATCTTCACCAGGCTTTCGGCAATCTGGGCATACAGGATATCGTTGGATCCTTCAAAAATCTGGAAAGGTCGGCTGTCTACAATACTACGCCCTGCTATATGATTTAATTTGTAGGCTTGTGCACCTACCAGTTGAGTAGCTGACTGAGCAGCTTCCTGCATCAGGTCGGTAACCACGCTTTTTACGGAGTTGGCTTCAAAGCCTATCTGCGACAGATCATTTTCTATGCCTGCTTTGGCGCTGCTATTGGCACACATGGCAGAGCAAATGGTATAGGCTGCCTGCAATTTTCCAAGCCTTTGCTGAACCTGGTCATAGGTGATCAAAGGCCTTCCGCCGATAAGCCGTCCGTTGGAATGTTTGATGGATTCATCCAGTAAGCGCTGGATAAAGCCCATGGCCATACCCGGGAACTGCATGCGGCTTCGGTGCAGCAAATCGAGCATCATCTTAACCCCTGTTGTGTGAGGGATGAGCCTTTGCTCTTTTGGAATCTCCACATCCAGTTTATTGCGCCCGTAAGGGATTTGGTAAAGACCCAGGTTCTCATAAAATTCCTCGACTACGATCTGTTGTCCCGGACCGTTTATATCACAGATAAAAAAGTCAATATCGCGTTTG
>DATGYU010000046.1:0-9930 GCA_035297625.1 Prolixibacteraceae bacterium | reverse complement strand
AATGCGCCTGCCGGTCATGGTATCGGGCACCATCACCGATGCCAGTGGCCGTACCCTCTCGGGCCAAACGGTAGAAGCATTTCTAACTTCGGTATCGCATATCGATCTTTTAAGCATAGGACTGAACTGCTCACTGGGTGCCAAAGAACTGCGACCTTACCTGGAAGAGTTATCCCGCAAGGCGCCCTTTTTTGTAAGCGCATACCCCAATGCCGGACTGCCTAACCAGTTTGGAGAATATGATGAGTCACCTGCCGAAATGGCCCACCTGGTGGGAGACTATCTGGACAATAAATTTGTAAACATCGTAGGAGGCTGCTGTGGCACCACTCCCGAGCATATCCGAGAGCTGGCCCTGAAAGCGGCCAAGGCCAAGCCTCACCATCCGCATAAAAAAGACAACAATACAAGGCTAAGCGGTCTGGAACCGGTAACCATTACCGAGGATACCAACTTTGTAAACATCGGGGAGCGGTGCAATGTAGCCGGTTCGCGTAAGTTTGCCCGCCTGATCCGGGAAGAAAAATATGAAGAGGCCCTGGCCATTGCCCGCGCTCAGGTAGAGGAAGGAGCCCAGGTGATTGATGTGAACATGGACGATGCCATGCTGGATGCCAAAAAGGAAATGGTCACCTTTTTAAACCTTCTGATGGCCGAACCTGACATTGCACGCCTGCCTGTAATGATCGACTCCTCCAAGTGGGAAGTGATTGAAGCGGGATTAAAATGCCTTCAGGGAAAAGCCATCGTTAACTCCATCAGCATGAAAGAAGGCGAAGAGGTGTTCAGGGAACAGGCATCAAAGCTAAAAAGATACGGGGCGGCCGTGGTGGTGATGGCTTTTGATGAGAAAGGACAGGCCGATTCACTGCAAAGGCGCATAGAGATAGCGCAGCGCGCCTACAAAATTCTTGTCAACGAGCTGCACTTCCCACCCCAGGACATCATCTTTGACACCAACGTACTGACCATTGGTACCGGTATCGAGGAGCACAACAACTACGCGGTGGATTTCATAGAATCGGTACGGTGGATCAAGCACCACCTGCCTTATGCCAAAACCAGCGGGGGGATCAGCAATGTCTCCTTTTCCTTCAGGGGCAATGACCAGGTAAGGGAAGCCATCCATTCCGTGTTTTTATTCCATGCCATCCGCGCCGGATTGGACATGGGGATCGTCAACCCCGGAATGCTGCAGATCTATGATGAAATACCAAAAGATTTCCTTGAAAAGGTAGAAAACCTTGTCCTGAATAAAAAACCCACGGCTACGGAAGAATTGCTCGAATTTGCCCTGACTCTTAAGGAGCAGGATGCCAAGGAAGAACGTAAGGATGAGTGGCGTATGCTGCCCCTGGAGAAAAGAATTGAACATGCATTGGTAAAAGGCCTTCCCGATTATATCGAGCAGGACATGGAAGAGGCGCTTCCACTGTACCAGCCCACCCTGAATATTATTGAAGGACCATTAATGGTGGGCATGAATGTGGTGGGCGACCTGTTTGGAGCCGGTAAAATGTTCCTGCCCCAGGTAATCAAATCGGCAAGGGTGATGAAAAAGGCTGTAGCCTATCTGCTGCCTTATATTGAGGCGGATAAGGATAAGCTGGACACAACGGATAACCGCAAAAAAGTACTGATGGCTACCGTCAAGGGCGATGTTCATGATATCGGAAAGAATATCGTAGGGGTAGTGCTTGGCTGCAACAATTACAATGTGATCGATCTGGGGGTGATGGTGCCCACGGATAAGATACTGGATACGGCCGTTAGCGAAAATGTGGACATCATTGGCCTAAGCGGACTGATCACCCCTTCGCTGGAAATCATGTCAGAGGTGGCCGCCGAGATGGAAAGGCGCAACCTTCACATACCCCTGTTAATTGGAGGAGCCACCACTTCAAAGATCCATACGGCTGTTAAGATTGCTCCCAAGTACAAGCACCCGGTGGTTCATGTAAAAGATGCTTCCAGGGCCGTGGGGGTGGCCTCAAACCTGGTATCCGCAAATGAGCAGTTTGTTGATGAACTGCATAAGGAATACCAGTCCATCCGTGAATTGCATGGCCAGAAAAAGGCCAAAAAATACCTCACCCTGGAACAGGCAAGGAATAATAAGCCCAAGATTGACTGGCAAAGCGCCCCCATCTACAAGCCTCAATTTACAGGCGTTCAGCAACTGATCGATTACCCCCTGGAAGAGCTTAGAAAATATATCGACTGGACCTTCTTTTTCTTTGTATGGGAGCTGAAAGGCAAATTCCCCGAAATACTTAATGATGAAGCCCAGGGAGAGGAAGCGCGCAAGCTGTATGCCGATGCCAACCGCATGCTCGATATGATGATCGAAAAGAAGATGGTGCAGGCCAACGGGGTGTTTAGCCTTTGGCCCTCCAATGTGAAAGGTGATGACATCATCGTGTATGAAGATGAAACACGCACCAGGGAAACGGGCCGTTTTCACCATTTGCGCCAGCAGGAAGAAAAGAAAGACAGCTCACCTAACTTATGCCTTTCAGACTTTGTAGCCCCTGTGGAAAGCGGCAGGGCAGACTACTTTGGCGCCTTTGCCGTTACTGCCGGTATTGGCATAGAAAAATGGATGAAGCAATTCCGCGATGACAATGACGATTACAGCGCCATTATGCTCGAGGCCCTTGCCGACCGTCTGGCAGAAGCCTTTGCTGAAGTATTGCATTTAAAGGTGCGTAAAGAATACTGGGGATATGCCCCCCACGAGAACCTGACCCTGGACCAGCTGTTCCATGTCGACTACCAGGGCATCCGTCCAGCTCCGGGTTACCCGGCCTGTCCGGAGCATCATGAAAAAGGCATCCTGTTCCAAATGCTCAAGGCCCAGGAGGTAGGCATCAACTTAACGGAACATTTTGCCATGTACCCCACTGCCTCGGTGAGCGGACAATACTTTGCCCACCCCCAATCAAGGTACTTTGGCGTGGAAAAGGTGGGAAAAGACCAGGTGGAAGACTATGCCCGCCGTAAAGGGGTCAGTGTGGAAACCATTGAACAGTTTATGCCTTCGAACCTAAATTACAAGGGGATGTAGAAGCATATATTAATTAGATATGCTTAATTCATATTGATTATCTCATTGCCTGAAATTAATTTAATAGGTAACCATAAATGTTTTTTGTAAATTTGGATATTTATAAATGGCCAGATCAATGATTGATATACAAAAACCGGTCGATTATCTTCAAGGGCGTTATCCTGATTACAATCCTGTTATACCGGACCAAAACATAGTAAATCAATATCTAAGTAAAACCAAAGACTTGTTCCTATGGCTAAAGCTGAAGTTATAGAACTATTAAAAAGATACATTTTCTTATTAAGAGCTGAAGGTATTTCAGTAGATAAAGCATATCTATATGGGAGTTACTTGAATAATACAGCAACCAATGAAAGTGATATTGATTTAATGATTGTCACTGATAATGATACCGATGATTATCTTACCGGTAAAATATGGAATCTGACAAAAAAGGTTAACTCACGCATTGAACCTTATCTGGTAAGTGGGAGACGATTTTATAGTAAAGAAAATTCACCATTAATTGATTTGGTAAAAAGGACTGGCTTAGAAATCGCATAAACAACATTGTAAAAAATCGTTTTTATTGCTCAATCCTATTCGTGTTTAAGATTTAACCCTTCAGGTTAAGAGATAATCAATTATATCTGTTAAAATAAAACAAAAATCACTTTTAAGTTTTCTTTTTAGGCATGAATGTTATGTTTGTAGCCATGTGATTTTGATTTCGAATAAAAAACCAATGAAAGTAATCGACATTATCAATCAGAGTGAAAGCACCATCTTTTCATTCGAGCTTCTTCCCCCGCTGAAAGGGAACGATTCCAGCAAGATCTACAATACCATTGAAACCCTGTTGGATTTCAACCCAAAGTATATCAACATCACCACACACCGCGATGAGATGATGTTTATCGAACTGCCCGACGGGCACATCGAAAAACGCATTGTGCGCAAGCGCCCCGGCACAGTGGCCATAGCGGCCAACATCCAGTACAAATACGGCATCCCTGTGATACCGCATATCCTGTGCGGAGGCTTTTCCAAAAGTGAAACAGAGCATGTGCTGATTGACCTTAACTTTATGGGCATCAAAAATGTACTGGCCCTTCGTGGCGACGGCAACAAGGGAGAACATGTCTTTCGGCCCGATCCCAATGGTCATGCCAACGCCAATGAACTGGTCGAACAGATTGTCAACCTGCGCTCGGGCAAATACCTGGAAACAGATCTTAAGAACACCGCTGCCATGGACTTCTGCATCGGGGTAGCCGGCTATCCCGAGAAGCACTTTGAAGCGCCCAACATGGATATCGACCTGATGTACCTGAAGCAAAAGGTGGATGCCGGGGCGGATTATATCGTTACCCAGATGTTTTTTGACAACCAGAAATACTATGATTTTGTGGACCGCTGCCGGGCCGTTGGCATACAGGTACCCATCATCCCGGGTATTAAACCCATCAACTTAAAGAATCAACTGACAGTCCTGCCCAAGCTGTTTAGCATCGATATTCCCAAAGAGCTGGCCACAGCATTGATCAAATGCAAAAATGATGATGAGGCCAAACAGGTGGGAACCGAATGGGCCATCTACCAGTCCAGGGATCTGATTGCCCACAAGGTGCCCAGCCTGCATATTTACACCTACGGGGTGTCGGACAATACCCGGAAGATTGTACAGGCCGTGTTTTAATAAAGGCAAGGAGAACGGAGACCGGAAAACGAAAAAGGGAAGATGAGAAGATGAGAGGCTACGATAATGCGATTTAGTGAAGTCTAATGGATGGTCCCTTGAGTCCCCGACAGTCCCCATAGTCCCACTTTTTCCTTGCAACCTCCTTTAGTCCTTCAAACAATAAACCCTGTAGCTGGAGTACCGGCTAAAGGGTTTATTAATTTTAGATGTTAAGCTTATAGATCAGATCTTTACTGTACTTATCTTTGTTACCGCATTCATCTGCATGGGTATTTCCATATCTTCTCCTGACTGAGGATTTTTCATCTTCATGTTCATATCAAATTTCTGATTCAAATCTGATGTTCCAGCCAACCCACTTTTACGGTCTATTTTCATAGTACCCGACTGGGTTCCTGTCATCTTCAGCTGTATCTTCATACCGTTCTGTTCCATAGGAGAATCCATGTTGATATCCGAATTGGTGTCCAATACTACCAGGTCCTTTTGAATATCAGTCACGTTAAAATGCATCAGCATGTCCATATTCATCATGGCTGGCATCTTGATTGAGTAATCCCACTTGCTGCCTGGCTCTATTTCATTCTCCGGGTAAAAACCAAAGTATTGCTCAAAGTTGGACTTGAAGTTATTCTCATCGCTCAGCATCGTCAGGGCTTGTACCAATTGAGGGTTATTTCCAATTCTTTGTTTGTATTCATCAATTCCTTCAACCGTCTGTATCTTACCCATAGAATTCATTGTAAACTTTAATTTCAGCGAGGTGACATCTTTAATAGTCTTTGAGACGACATCCTCTCCTGTGCTTTCTGAATCAATGGTCACCTTTTGCCCGTTGACATCCATATCCATTTTCATCTTCACAAACGAATATTCAATCACATAACTGTTATCAGCCAGCTTATCCAGCACTTTATAGGAGCTGACCATTTCCATCTTCTGAAGTATTTTCATCTGCTGGCCCATCATCTGCTGGTCAATGTTATTGTCCGAAGTAAGGGTCATTTGATAAGTATCGCCCTTTTCAAGGTTAAGTCTTAGCAAGGCTTTTGGCTTGGCTTCCACAAGTTGCACAGATACAATTAGGAAGTAAACAATCAGGGCTATCAGTTTGGTTTTCATGACAAAGTGTAGTTAAATGAATGATTGGTTAATTTTTATCAAATATAATAATATTATAGCAAACAACCGTATTTATTCTTAAAAATGCATTCTTGTGCTACCTATAGCTTCTTTGGATGCCCATATTTCCATTACTTTTACAGTTTTTAAATGCATGCAATGGAGCAAATACGTATCGTAAAACCGGGTGCTGAAGGCAAGCTGACAGGCGAAAAAGGAGAACCACTTACCCCTCCTTCCGGCTGGACTTATTTGCCGGCAGGCGATGCCGGCGTTACCCGTAAAGTGACCTCCAAAGGCCAATACTGGAGGGTGGAGATCAAAAAAGGGCGCCGCACCATGTCTTTGGGCATTTGGGCCCCAAAAGCCACCATCGAGAATGCGGTCAAAGAAATGCAGCAAACGCGTCAAAGCGATCAGTATCAAAAGAAATTATCCTACGCTGCCGGTTACCGTGAAAAGAAACAGACGCAATACCAGGATGAGTTTTTACAGGCCATCAAGGATTTCCTCGGCTTTCATCCCTCCTATAAGGAAATGGAGCATCAGCTGGCTGTAGCGGTAACGGCCCATGCCATCCCGGTAGGAAGCGGAACCGTGGCCCGCACCCAAATGATCCCTATTGAAAAAAGAGCCCAGCTGGCCGTTATTGCCTGGATGCGCCACCAGACAACCGCTTATGACCATCTTTCCATTGCAAGGATTAAAGGCGAAAGAAGTGCCGTAAGACGCACCCTGGCCCAGCAATCGGAATCTGTGCTTATGCGCTACCGCCAGGGAATGGCCTTGCAAACAGGCTGCCCGTTAAAGAAGGCGCTGGAGCAAAAAGAAAAGGATGAATAACATAAGTGGAAACTGCCTTATACTTTCTTATTCCTTATTTCTTATTGGATATTTCTTATTTTAATTTTTAACAGAAAAGAAATATCCAATAAGGAATAAAAAACAAGAAATAAGAAAGTAAAAAAGCACTGGCACCTCAAACCTCATGATTCGCATAGTAATCCCACAAGTCCCTTGGGTCCCCAAGCATTATAAAGCCTTTTATTTTTGTGCTTTTATGAAATAGCCATGATCCAGAGCATATTCCACTCCCTTAAACCCGGCCTCCTTTAAGGCTTTTTCAACCTCATCCATCGAATATTTCTTGAAATCTACGGCAAAGCCTGTTTCCATATCCTCGGCTGCAGTCATAAAAATACAGAATGCCCCCCTCTCGCCAAGCATGGAATAAATCTTACTAAATACGCTTTTCAAGTCATTCCAGAAATAAATGACATTCACGCAAAAGATCTTATCATAGCGCTCCTTGGCGGTGTCGGCAGTTAGTAAATCTCCATATTTCAAATCCACCCTTCCGGCATCGATGAACCTTTTATTCCTTTTGGTGGCAGATCGGACCATCAATTCCGAAAAATCGATACCCGAGATGGTACAGTCATTCCGGCTTTGAGCAATCATTTCAATGCCAAGGCCGGGGCCATAGCCGATCTCGTAAATACGGTCTCCTGATTGAATATCCAGATCACTGATTATCCTTTGGTAGAATTTTCGGTTGCGGGCATTCATCATCCTGGAAACAATCTTTCCAAAGAACCCCGATGGTTTTCTGAGCTGTCGTCCTAATGCCGCTAACATGTCATTCAAATATTTAGGTGGATAGTATACTTTTATAAATTCTATTTCCTTTTGACCCCTAAGCAGAAATAATGACGCATCGACCTGGTGGCTTCGGGAAACTCCTTTAATTCACCTGACAACCCGTAATAGAAAGAATATTGCGGGATAAGAACTATTCCCGAAAGAGCAAGTTGGTATGCAATCCTGCCTTTTAACCCATAATTTACAGGCGAACTGTAACGGTCATAATAATCAGCCAAATCATTGGTCACAAGCCCTTCATGTAACATAGAGGAATAAAATCTTGTTCCTGAAACGGATTCATTTAAAAGACCTGAGACCTCTGCTCCAAAATTTAGATCAACATTATACCTACTTGTATAATTCAAAGGAAAAAACCCCAGCGAAATTACCGACTTATCAATCTCTCCTATTGTTTTCTGGTAAATAGCTTTTCCTGAATTGCTCTCTGCATTAAAACGACCGTTATATTGATCGTATTCCAGGGTGAATCGCACCCTGAATCGCTTGATATGAATGCTGTCTAATCCTATTCCGGCTGTAAATCCATTGCCTGGATGATAATCCGCGGTGAAATAACTGTAGTTTGCATCTTTTTTTCCGTAAAACATATTTCTGTTGGCCCCGCCAAATACTTCTATGCTCTGGCTATATACGGTAAGGCTGCTGATACAGATCAGAAGAATTATCAATACCCTCATAACAAGCGGTTTAAAATCATTGTTTCATGGCAGCCAATTATTGGATTACGTGGCTGCAAAGGTGCAAGAAATGATAATTCTAAAAGTAAATATAATAAATGACAAATGACCATTTATCTATCACATATCTCATTTTTCTATCCCTTTAGCGAAATGATCTTCTGATAGATCTCCATGTAATGATCCACCATCTTTTCCCTTGAGAATTTTGAAATGGCATAGCGGCTCACGTAGCTGCGGTCAAGGGTACCCAATTTTTCCAAGGCCTTTACGGCCTGATCAATGTCTGCAATCAAAAAGCCGGTTTTGCCCTCTTCTATCAGCTCGGGCATGGAGCCACGGTGAAAAGCAATGACAGGGGTTCCGCAAATCATGGCCTCTGCCACACTCAGTCCAAAAGGTTCTTCAAAACTTATGGGATGCAAAAGAGCAAAGGCATTTCCCAGCAGTTCGTTGCGTTCTTTGGGACCGGAATTGCCCACATAGACAATATCCTTGTCATTAATCAAAGGTTTAATTTTATTTTGAAAATAGGCCTCATCCTGTATAAGTCCTGAAATAATTAGTTTACGTCCTGCCTGGCGTGCAATCTGAATGGATTCAAACGTTCCCTTTTCAGGATGAATTCGTCCAAAATACAAAAGGTAATCATCCGGTTTATCATTAAAAGTAAAATCGCGGGTATTGATGCCGTTGTAAACCGTGGCCATATAATCCAGTTCCCGGCTGCGGTCTGAATCGCTGATGGAGACATAGTAATTGCTCACGTTGTATTTCTTGTAAACGGGCAAAATGCCGGGAGATGAAAATCCATGAATCGTAGTCAGCAACGGGGTTTTAATCAACCGGGAATAGGTAAGGGGCAGAAAATCAAAGTTATTGTGTATCACGTCGAACTCTGCCGAGCGCTCCATCACCAGGCTGATGTGCAGACATTCCCAAACCTTGGGAATGATGGTGGGATCTTCACAATAAGCAGTTGGGGAAACATACTCAAGTTTGCCTTTTGTCCGGGAATTGCCGGTGGCGAATAGGGTTACCTCCACTCCCCTTTCAACCAGTCCTTCCGCGATATTGGAACAGACCTGCTCCCAGGGGCCATATTTCTGAGGGGGCGTACGCCATGCGATTGGGGCCAATACTGCAATTTTCATCCTGAAAAGTTTTTAATAACAGGCCGGCCTGCTACCCTATCCTATCTCATCCTGTTGGGTTTATAGTGTCAAAATTAAGCATTTTCAACCGGATGAAGGAGAGAACTGCGGCTTTTAGTTGTGTCCAACTATTTTTGGCAAGTATTACCCAATGCTCAATACACCCTCAATATCCGCTCAATACCTGGTCAAGAGCTTTGGGGTAGATAATGGGTACATTAGGGGTACATTAGGGGTTTTGGAACCTGTAATGTACCCGTAATCTACCCGTAATGTACCCGTAAGCTCTTGAGTTGGTATTGAGCGGATATTGAGGGTGTATTGAGTTTGTGGAAAATTTATCAGGCAGGGATGCGGGATAATTTACCGGATGGTCCATGTTGATGTAAAAACAGGAGGATGAAATCTCTCATTGCCTGGAAAAAAAGAAAAGCGGCTAAAAGCCGCCTGACCCGCTTGGCTCTCATAACTTTCTAAGGGTAAATAGCTTAACAAATAAAGACCTGTAGGTTGATTATTTTTTCAAATTTCTATAAAAAGCTTATTCAAATAGCTTAA
>DATGYU010000045.1:0-9261 GCA_035297625.1 Prolixibacteraceae bacterium | reverse complement strand
ATACCATGAAACTGGTGATAAGCTGCTAAAGCATATCATAGACTCCACCGGAGGTTTTACAACCGTTCTGGATGGACTAAAAGCCTATCTGGAACATGGCATCAATTTAAAACTGATAGCCGATAAGTTTCCCAAAGAAATTATGCAACGCTGATACGCTGATACTAATAGTCTCACTTTGAGTGAGACTATTAGTATCAAATCTAAAATTAATATCGAATAAGGAATAAGAAAGTGGTCGCATTGCCTTTCTTATTCCTTATTTTTTATTCCTTATTTCTTATTATTTTAATGTATATCAATATCGTATTCCATCCTTGCCATGATGCCGTTTTGCGACATCACATTGCGCAGCTGCTGATAGTATTTGTAATTATCACCCAGCTCACTTTTCAGGATGCTTGCCTTTGCCGAAGCCGAAAATCCTTTCATCAATTCTTCAAACGGATCTTTTTGCTTGGGAAGATTCAAAAGACGGTAATTGTCCAGATGAGCCATTCGCTTGGCCATCGCGATGGCATCATTCAATCCGCCAAAGCCATCGACCAGCTTAATGTCCTTGGCATTGGGAGCGGCCCACACTCTTCCCTGGCCAATCTCATCCACAGCCGTTTTTTCCATTTTCCGTCCATCTGCTACCCTGCCAATAAATGTGTCGTATCCTTCCTCGATGGTTTGCTGCATCAAATCACGCTCAAAAGCTGTCATGGGACGAGTGAGCGAAATCATATCCGAATGGGCATTGGTCGTTACCATATCCTGGGTAATTCCCAATTTTTCGTTCATCAGGTTATGGAAGTTGGGAATCATTCCAAAAATACCAATGGAGCCGGTAATGGTGGTGCGGTCGGCAATAATGGTATCGGCAGCACAGGCAATATAATAACCTCCAGAAGCGGCAACATCACCCATCGAAGCTACCACAGGTTTGGTCTCGGAAGCAAGTTTTACTTCACGCCAAATAACTTCCGATCCGTAGGCACTTCCACCGGGAGAGTTGATACGAAGCACGATGGCCTTTACCGATGAATCCCTGCGCGCCTCACGAATAGCACGTGAAAGCTCATCTGAGTCAATGCCATCACCCGAAATGTTGGCATCAATGGCTCCCGAAGCGTAGATCACGGCAATCTTTTTACGGGCCAGTCCTTTTTGATCCCGTTGCTCCGGAACCTTGTCATATTTATGAATCTCAACCGCATTCAAGTCGTCTTTTTGAGCTGTGCCGGTCAGTTTTTTCAGGTCATCAATCACCTGATCCTTGTATTTCAGCTTGTCAACAAGGTTATTCTTCTTGGCAAAATCTGCCTTACGGAACGAGGCCACCTGGTCAGCAACGCCGTTTAGCTGCTCTTTGCTCATTTTTCTGGATTCTGAAATGTCAGTAAGCATTTCATTCCATATGGTATTTAAATAGGTCTCTGTCTGTAACCGGTTTTCATCACTCATCTTATCCAACAGGAAAGGCTCGACAGCGGCTTTGAATTTTCCATGACGAACGATCTGCATTTCCACACCCAGTTTTTCAAGTCCTTTTTTGTAAAAGCTGCGTTCTCCGCCCAGTCCCTTGAAATCAACCATCCCTTGGGGATTCATCATCACCGAATCTGCCACAGATACCAGGTAGTAGGCTTTTTGAGAAAGATATTCGCCATAAGCATATATGAATTTTCCTGAAGTCTTGAAATCTTTCAGTGCAGCGCGTATTTCTTCCACAGAAGCCATTCCGGCATAAATATCTTTTGGATTCAGATAAATCCCTTTGATGTTATCATCGGTCTTTGCTTTTTTGATACAGGCCAAAATTTGATTCAAGCCCACGGCCCTGTTGCCTTCAAACAGCCCGATTGCCAGGCCATCCAATGGGCTATTCTGTGCACGGTCAACTATTTCATAGTCGAACTTAAGCATCAGCAGACTGTTGGCCGAAATGCTGGCAGGCTGGTCAGAAGCAGAAATCATGGCCGAGATGATACCTACAAAAATAAAAAACAGCAACAGACCGGCAATCATCACTCCGACAATGGAGGCCAGGGTGAATTTTAAAAATTGTTTCATGTGATTTCGTATATGAGTTATTTATTTCGAAATTGTACGATAGATTTGTACGAAATTAATGTTTTTGTTACACTTTTTTTAGCACTATGTCAAAGGTTTATTTGTTACTGGGTGGAAATATAGGGGATAAGCAGCAGGTATTTGCCCAGGCAACCTCTTCGCTGGGTGAAAGGGTAGGTAAAATAACGGGCCGCTCAGCCATTTATGAAACAGAGCCATGGGGTTTTGAATCCAATGATCTGTTCTGGAACCAGGTACTGGAACTTGAGGTAGATATTCCAGCGCGTAAAGTGCTGGAAATGACCATGGACATAGAACATCAAATGGGAAGAATACGTAAAATCAATCAGTATGATTCAAGGGTCATCGACATTGACATTCTTTTTTACGATGATAAGATCATTGAAATGCCCGAACTTGTTATTCCGCATCCTCGAATCCAGGAACGAAAATTTGTGCTGGTGCCTTTGGATGAATTAGTCCCCGATATGATTCATCCCGTACTTCATAAAAGCATTCATCAGCTGCTGGAAGCATGCAAGGATGAGTTAAGGGTGGAAAGGGTAAAAGATTTGTAGCAGCCACTATGGCCAGGTGATTCCAGAAATACTTTCAGTAAAAAGCACTTTTTATTATTATAACAGAAGAGGGTTACCCTTCCTGAGGGACTCTCCTTTGTTTGCCATTTTCTGATACCTATCAGATAGGTATCTCAAAAGTATCGGAAGAAGGAAATTTCTGCCATCCCAATAACGCGACATTAGTGGTCCGTCAGGGTTTGTGCCTGGTCCATTTTAAATATTCCAACGGAAAGGGATTCCTGGGCCTTAGGCACCTTTTGGGATAGCTTATTTCATATGAAAAACGGATCGAGCGGAAAGGTTGGGCAATTAAATCAATAAAGAAAAGACAAGGAATAAAAAACAAGGAATAAGAAATAAGGAAGTATCCCAGGGCCAGGCCATACTTTTACATTTGTTATTTCATATTCAATATTCCTTATTTATTTTATCCGCAGCATTTCTGATTGATCCTAAAAATTGATGACATCGAGGGAAAAGCAGATTTTCATTGATAGCCTAATATCAATGGAAGGGAGGTTTTTTATCAGCACAGTCTAACCGCTGCTGATGGGTTTAGGGAAAGAATAGTACAAAATTTAAGGTTTAATGTGAAAAGCTACGATCGCTTTAAACTTTAAACCTTAAACTTAAATCTCTTTCTATATTGACTATTACCTAATGCGAATCGATCTTTGCGCCGTAAGCCAAATCGCCGGCATCGCCCAGCCCGGGTACGATATACGACATGGGGGTCATTTCCGGGTCTACCGCTCCAATCCAAAGGGTCACGTTTTCGGCAGTGATGTGTTTTTTGATATATTCCAATCCCTGTGCACTGGCAATTACCACCACCAGGTGAACATTCTTTGGATTGCCTTTTTTCAGTAAAGCCTGATAGCCGATTTCCATCGAGGCTCCCGAGGCCAGCATGGGATCCGAAAGGATCACATCCTTGTCATTCAGAGAAGGAGAGGCCAGGTATTCAAACTCGATGTGAAATTCACCCTTTTCATCATATTTCCGGTAGGCCGAAATGAATGCATTCTCGGCGTGATCAAAAATATTGTGCAAGCCTTGCTGAAGGGGTAGTCCGGCACGAAGAATAGTGGCTAATACCGGATGCTGAACAAAGGTTTCTACCTTGGCGATTCCAAGCGGAGTCTTTACCTCGGTAGTTTTGTAATCCATTCCTTTACTGATTTCGTAGGCAAATATCTCGCCCAAACGCTGAAGATTTCTTCTAAACCGCATTGGATCTTTCTGAATTACTTCATCTCTGATTTCGGCCATGTACTGGTTAAAAACAGAATTCGATCCTCCCAATATGTTTACCTTCATGATTAAAAAGTTTCGGCGAAAGTAATCAAATTTCGCATATCAATTTAAGCGTAAGGAATAAAAAATAATTAAAGAATAGGAACGCGGATCCAGCGGATTGAGCGGATGAAAGCGGATTAATTTTCAATGTTTTTTATTGACCCGGAATATTTTAGGCAAAATAATAGTACTTAGGCTGTAATTGACAAATGGATAATTAACAATACTAAAAGCTTTTAGTAAGAAGAAATATCCTTGAATTCCATTTGATCCGTTAAAATCCGCTCAATCCGCTGGATCCGCATTCCTATGTTTCGTCTTTAGACCTCGGGATCTTTCCAGTCGCCGTTTTCACGGATCAGGGCCTCTAGTTCTTCCACCGCGTTTTCAAAAGGAATATGCTTTTTAATCAGCTTTTGTTGTTTGTACAGGTTGACATTTCCTGGGCCGGCACCCACAAAGCCATAATCGACATCTCCCATTTCGCCCGGCCCGTTTACCACGCATCCCATCACCCCAATTTTAAGATGATCCAAATGGTTAAAATGAGCTTTCACCTGCAGGGTCGTCTCGTGAAGGTCGAACAGGGTACGGCCACAACCGGGGCAGGAGATAAATTCAGTCTTTGTCAGTCGCATACGACTGGCCTGAAGAATCGAGAAACTCAAGTCTTTAAGGTCGGTAAAGGTGATCTGTTCCAGTTCATTGGTGATACAAATGCCATCGCCATAACCGTCGATCAAAAGGCCGCCAAGGTCGGCGGAGGCTTTGATCTGGAGGTTTTCAAGGTAACGTTCGTTGTATTTCCTGAAGATCACTACGGGTACTTTCCAAATATGTGATTCCAAAGTCATAAAGAAAGCACGCAACTCGGCAAAAGGATTCCTGTTGAAGCTTTCCAAAATAAGGATAGTCTTACGGGTCTGTTTGAGCTTGGTGATGATTTCAGGATTTTCGTTCATGAAACGGTCAAACTCTTCCTTGTTGGTGCGGATAAACTTGGTTTGTCCCCAGTGAGAACCTCCAAACAGGTACTCTTCAAGGGTAAGGATGGGGTAGATGTTTCCTTCCAGGTCCAGCACCTCGTTGTTGTTAAGGAAATATTCGGGAATCTGCTTGCCTCTCAAGGGAAGAATCTCCGAGAGGGATCGTCCGCGAAGGTCGGCCATCACAATAGGCACGTTTTTCCCGCCCATACGCAGCACCGGACGAACCGAGCGGCGTTCATATTCAAACGGGTTGATCTGGGCAAACAAAGGCGCCTTGATAGGTTTATGTCCTTTGTAGAATTCAATATGGTTGATCAGCTTACGGGCAACGGCAATTTCATTCTCGGGAGCTTCGGTGAGCGATACCCGGATGGTGTCGCCAATGCCGTCAGCCAGCAAAGCACCAATGCCTACTGCCGATTTAATACGCCCGTCTTCTCCTTCACCCGCTTCGGTAACCCCTAAATGAAGCGGATAATTCATGTCCTCAAGGCGCATCTTGTAGTTCAGCAGCCGAACGGCATAAATCATCGTACGCGTGTTGCTCGACTTGATGGAAATGACCACGTTGGCAAAATCCTGTTTCTTGCAGATGCGCAGAAATTCCATTACCGATTCCACAATGCCGGAAGGGGTGTCGCCATATCGGCTCATGATCCGGTCAGAAAGCGATCCTTGATTGGCCCCAATGCGCAGAGCGGTATTGTGTTGTTTCAAAAGATTCAGGAAAGGGATAAACTGTTCTTCTATCTTTTGAAGTTCATGTTTGTATTCCTCGTCAGTGTAGATCTTGTTTTCAAAGACGGCCCTTTTATCGTAAAAGTTTCCAGGGTTAATGCGTATTTTGGATACATGCCGGGCAGCAATTTCTGCCAGGTGAGGGTTGAAATGGATGTCCGCCACCAATGGATTTTCGTAACCCCTGGCCAAAAGTTCAGCTTTGATGTTCTTAAGGTTTTCAGCATCATTTACCCCGCGAACTGTAACGCGTACAAGGTCTGCCCCGCATTTAATAATACGGATAATCTGCTCCACAGTAGCCTCAGTATCACTGGTGTCGGTATCGGTCATTGATTGAATCCTGATTGGATTTCCTTCACCCAGTGCGACAGTTCCTATGTTTACCAGCGATGTTTTTTGACGCTGGTATCTTGTCAAATCTTCGATGTAATTAAAGTTCTGGTCCTTCATTTTATCCCCCATTCATGAGGCACAAAGTTAATTTAAAGTTAATAGATACAAAAGCCGAAATGCGATAAAGAATAAGAAATATAAACATTGAATCGTTAATAATCTTTATTTTTGTTGAACTAAATTGAGAAAGATGCCAGTCATATAAGACGTGCATCATGAAAATTAGGCTGCTGGCTACTGGCTTCTGGCAAAAAATGCTTCGATTCATGGCAATGAAATTTGATAAGAGCATTTATGCCAAAAGCCAGTTGCCAGTGCCAGCAAACTTAATCACATACAAACAGATGACCATCAGGGTATCGCAGATCAATAAATTTTACGGCGCACAGAAAGTGCTCGATGAGGTTTCCTTTGAAATTGGAACAGGTGAACTGGTAGGCTTTCTGGGGCCAAATGGGGCAGGGAAATCAACCATGATGAAGATCATTACCGGCTACTTGTCGGCAGATGGAGGGGTGGTAGAAATTAACGGCGAGAAGGTAGAGACAAAAAATATAGGGATCCGCTCACAAATAGGCTACCTTCCGGAAAATAATCCCCTTTACACGGATTTGTATGTGAGGGAATATCTTGAAATGGTAGCGGGGTTTTATCATCTTTCCAATAAGAAGGAAAAGGTGATGCAAATGGTGGAACTGACCGGCTTGCAGGCAGAGCAGCATAAAAAGATTGGAGCCCTTTCCAAAGGATACCGCCAAAGGGTAGGACTGGCCCAGGCGCTGATTCATGACCCTGCCGTTTTGATTCTTGATGAGCCTACCACCGGGCTGGACCCCAATCAGCTGGAAGAAATCCGTCAGTTGATCCGTCAGATCTCCCGAAATAAAACAGTGATGCTTTCCACCCATATCATGCAGGAAGTAGAAGCCGTATGCACCCGGGTGCTCATTATTAATAAAGGAACCCTTGTTGCCGACGGTTCAATCGATCAGCTGAAAGGGGGAGAGATTGCCCGTAAACAAACCGTGCTGGTTGAATTTGACCAGATGCCCGATCTGTCGGCATTGCAAAGTCTGCCTGGACTGCTTCGCCTGGAGCAAACCGGTAAGGCAAGCTTTTTAACGGAATGCGCAGGGGATAATGATATGCGACCTTTACTGTTTAATTTTGCCGTTACCAATCATCTCGTTTTACTCACCCTGAAAGAACAGCAGCAAAGCCTGGAGAATGTCTTCCAGGAACTGACCAGGAAATAGGGAAAGCGGAACACAAATCATCACAAATGAAAATTATGAACACAAATAAAAAATAATAAGGATCAACGATTTTGTGATTGCGATACATTTGATCAGGGTGTCTTCTCTCCCCAAACAGCTGCGGGAGAGAATTTATATCAATAAAAGTGACAGCAGTCGTTTAGTTGGTAGATGTCCCCGATGTCCCAAAAGTCCCTTAGAACCTTTTTTAAATGATGGAGGTCATCTTATTCTTTAAATATTTTTTATTTAAAGACATCCTTGTCTTAAAAAAAATGCTATATTTGCACCTGTTATGTGGATAAATTTGTACTGATTGCAACCACGGAAAAAAATGCTAAAACGATCCGACAGATATCTTGCTTTTCGATCAATTATTCCACAACATTTTTTGTTTAATCTATTGTCACTGAGGATTGGATTTATTCTCACTGCAATAAAAATTGATCTGTTATGAGTTATTTTTTCACTAGTGAATCCGTTTCAGAAGGCCATCCTGACAAAGTATCCGATCAGATATCAGATGCCCTTTTAGATGAATTTTTGGCCTTTGATACCAACTCAAAAGTGGCCATTGAAACTCTTGTTACCACCGGTCAGGTTGTATTGGCCGGCGAGGTAAAATCCAAAACCTATGTCGATGTACAGGAAACTGCCCGTAAGGTGATCAACCAAATTGGATATACCAAGGCGGAATATCGTTTTGACGGTGATTCCTGCGGGGTGTTCAGTGCCATTCATGAGCAAAGTCCTGATATCAACCGCGGGGTTGAAAAGTTAGATAAAATGGATCAGGGTGCCGGCGACCAGGGAATGATGTTCGGTTTTGCCTGTTCGGAAACTGACAATTACATGCCTCTTCCCCTGGAACTTTCCCATTCGATCTTGCTGGAACTTGCCGTTATTCGTCGTGAGCAAAAGGTGATGACTTATCTCCGTCCGGATTCAAAATCTCAGGTTACCATTGAATACAATGACGACAACACCCCAAAAAGGGTTCATACCATTGTGGTTTCTACCCAGCATGACGATTTTGATGCCGATGAGCCGATGCTTGCCAAGATCAAAAAGGATGTGATTGAAATACTGATTCCACGCGTTAAAGCCAAATTGCCTGAACGTGTTCAGCAACTGTTTGACGACAGTATCATTTATCATGTCAATCCAACCGGAAAGTTTGTGATTGGTGGCCCTCATGGAGATACCGGTCTTACCGGCCGTAAAATCATTGTCGACACTTATGGTGGACGTGGTGCCCATGGTGGTGGCGCTTTCTCCGGGAAAGACCCATCCAAGGTTGACCGTTCTGCCGCTTACGCTGCCCGACATATTGCCAAAAATATGGTAGCTGCCGGTGTGGCCCGTGAAATGCTGGTACAGGTATCTTATGCCATAGGGGTGGCCAAACCTGTGGGCGTTTATGTGGAAACAAAAGGTACGGCGCTGGAAGGACTTACCGATTCTTTGATTGCCGATAAAATTCAACACCTGTTTGACCTTCGTCCTGCAGCTATTGAAGAAAGACTTAAACTGCGCAACCCGATTTACCGTGAAACAGCTGCTTATGGCCACATGGGACGTCAGCCCCAGACCATCAGCAAGGTCTTTGAATCGCCTTATAATGGCAAAATCGAGATCTATGTTGAGCTGTTTACCTGGGAAAAACTGGACTATGTCGACAGGATTAAAAGCGCCTTCGGAATTCAATAATAAATGAGCTATCAAAAAATCCGGGTCAGTAACGATTCGGATTTTTTGTTTCCAAAATAATCATTAGCCTTTATTGTTCTAATTTCTTAAATATTAAAATAGTGAGGGCCTGAAAGAGGAATAAATAAAATAGGAACAAGGCGACACGGCGACACAGTGATATAAAAGTCTGTTTTTTTTAATTGTTTTATTCTTTTTTTCTGTGTCTCCGTGTCACTGTGTTTATTTTCAGAT
>DATGYU010000044.1:0-4451 GCA_035297625.1 Prolixibacteraceae bacterium | reverse complement strand
CTTAGTGGCTTTGTGTTTAAAAGTATTTTTTATCTTATTGGACACCCTCCTATAACATCTACCCAGCCTGACGGCTCTGCACGCTCCGAATGGGCGCATTACCAAGCCATCAGACGATAAGGGCCTTCAGGTTAGGTCCATCTTGTAGTCCCGTGATTTTAATCCGGGGAAAGCTGAATATCAACAAGAATACTTAGATACATAAAATCGCCTATCGAAAATCACTTATCCATGTTTACATACTTCAGGAATTCGTCCCTGCGATGCGGATCTTTGAACAAGCCTCCATAATCGGCAGTAATTGTTGAACTGCTTTCATCCTGTATGCCACGCGAAGATACACATAGATGTTTGGCCTCAATGATGACTGCTACATCTTCGGTTTTAAGAATGCGCTTCAGCTCATTGGAAATCTGTACCGTCAGCCGTTCCTGCACCTGTGGACGGCGTGCAAAATAATCGACCACACGGTTGATCTTCGACAATCCGATCACCTCACCACTGGAAATATAGGCGACATGCGCTTTACCTGTAATCGGCAAAAAATGATGCTCACAGGTTGAATTTACATTGATATTCTTTTCAACAAGCATTTCCCCGTATTTAAACTTGTTCTCGAAGACCGATATTTTAGGTTTATTGGCTGGGTTTAATCCTGAGAATATCTCCTGGACAAACATTTTAGCCACCCGGTGAGGAGTACCATTCAAACTGTCATCCTGTAAATCCAGGCCAAGGATATTCATGATATCCCTGAATTTATCTTCGATAAGAAGCATCTTCTGTTCATCACTCAGCAGGAAGGCATCTTCGCGCAGTGGAGTATCCAAAGAAGTGGCAACGTGGTTATCTCCTATCATATCATGCCCATTATTAATCTGTGGCATGGGATGGCCGTTATAGCGTGGCTTGGCTGTTTCAGTTTTTACGAATCCATTTACTTTCATAGCGGTATGTTTCAGAAATTAAGATTTGTAATAATAACAGACTAAAAAGTATTTTGTTTATACTTATACAAGAAAATATTAAACACTTTTAAGTTTTGGATAAAAACAAGGAAGAAAATTAGTCCAGGTCATATCTTCCCTTGAACCGGTATGGACCAACTATGGATTTTAAATACTATTTATATACTATTGTTATACTAAAACTCAGATATTAGTATGACAATAGTATATAAATAGTACTTAATAAGCATAGTTGGTCTCAATTTGTTGGCAATCTGATACAGGCTTGCCTAAGTTTAAACACAAAAAAAGGCCATCTATAAAAGATAGCCTTTACCCATAAGTTCTTTTTTCTTACCTAATCACTTGAAACTAAACCTAAACCTTCTACTTTTTTATAAACCTGGGGATTGCCCTTGTAAGTAATTTTGCCTACCCCGGAAATGGAGGCGTTCAGGGTTTCTGTGGCATGAACGCAGGCAGCACAGGCGCCCTCTATCCTACAATCCGTGCGTTTGGTTTTGAAGTCATTGGCATTCAGATAACCTGCACCAGAGATGCTGGCATCCAATTCATCGGCAATACCGTCAAATTCGATTTTAACGCCTCCTTCACCGATTAACCTTACCTTATTGGCTTTCATGTTCATTTCAATATCCGCCCCTCCCGACACATGAAGGTAAAAATCCTTCAGGTCGACATAGCCTTTGGTTTCCAGGCTGATTCCACCTTGTATATCAATCCTCTCAAGATCTTTAAAGGTAATATACAATACCAGTTCATCAAAGTTGAAATGTTTTTTGGTGATCTTCAGGTTTAAGGTTTCCGAGTCAGACTGAACCTTGATGTACTGAAAATTTTCTTCATCGGTTTTAATGCGTAAGCCAGGTTGCGACCCCTGTTCCAGTATCACCTTAAAACCTCCTTCAAGGTTGATGCTGGTAAATGGCTGAACTTTATAAGTCCGGGTATCTGTATCATCCCATTGGGACTGTACCGGGGCGATATCAGCAGCAAACAGTTTGCTTACCAGTAGGCCCAGTGCAAAAATTAAACTTGTCAACCGAAGAATAAACATACCTTTATTTTTAATTGATTACAGTTCAAAACTAAACAACCCGAAGCAATTATTTATTTTAATATCGACGAATGACCGTTTTATATAGGTGAAATATGAAAATAAAGGATTAATCCATTCTACTCACCCTTTAGCTCTTCAGGCGCTGTTTGAATAAGCCTTCGCAGGTAGAGCAGAAAATAAACGATGAGGGCAGTCATTATTACCAGCACCATCATGTCAGTAACACGGAATATTTCCTGCTGGATTAGCCTTATTCCCAGGAAGACAGATAATGGGATTAGAAATAGAATCTGGATAAAAATGATGATCAGTTTCTGTGTTTTCTTCAGGGCATATGTGAGTGCAAACCAAAGCAAGCCTATTCCAACGCCAAGGTAAGTCATGGTAAGTTGCCCTTCGGCATATTTTAGGATACCAAAGATAATGGGTATGAAAGAGACAAAGAACAAGACCCGGAAGATGCTCTTTACAATTTTTTGATACTGGTAGGCATTGGATACTTCCGGGAAAGCGGTCTTTTTATGGGCAGTAATTATTTGGTATCCAGGAGCTATCAAGTCCTGTTCGGAATGTATTATTTCACGTTCTATGGCAACTTTTATAGCGGCAGTAACGGCTGGTTGCTGATAATCATGACGATTTTTCAGGATTTCCTTTATCTGCTGATCCGAGTAATTGGTATAACGCTCATAATAGTGATCCTGCACGGCGGGGTCATATTCCGAATTATTCATTGTATTATTTTTTTATACAAATGTAATCCTAAAAATTTATTAACATGGGATTAAGGCCTAATTTGATAATAATAGGTAATTTTATAACTTGTAAAATACATTAAAACATCCTATCATGTATAATTTTGAATATCAAAATCCGGTGAAGATCATCTTTGGGAAAGGTGAAATCAGCAAAGTGGGACAAAATATACCAAAAGGTTCAAAGGTGCTGTTAACCTACGGGGGCGGCAGTATATTTAAAAACGGGGTATATGAACAGGTAAAAGCTTCGATTAAAGGGTTAGAAGTAGTTGAATTTGGCGGCATAGAACCAAATCCTCATTATGAAACCCTGATGAGGGCAGTGGAAATAGTCAGAAATGAGGGGATTACCTTTCTGCTTTCCGTGGGAGGAGGATCGGTGCTTGACGGTACCAAGTTTATCGCCGCGGCTGCTTATTATGAGAAACGCGATCCCTGGGAAATTCTCTCCAGACATGCACCTGTGGAGAAGGCTGTTCCAATAGGGGCTGTACTTACCCTTCCTGCCACAGGATCAGAGATGAACGGCAACTCGGTAGTTACCAGAGTTGAAACCGCTGAAAAGCTATCCTTTGCATCGCTGCTGGTGATGCCTGTATTCTCAGTTTTAGATCCTGAGGTGATCTTCTCACTGCCCGATCAGCAGGTGGCCAACGGTATTGTGGATGCCTTTGTGCATGTCATTGAGCAGTACCTTACTTTTCCTGTCAACTCACCTATTCAGGACCGGTTTGCCGAAAGCATCCTGATTACCCTGGTGGAAGAAGGCCCTAAGGTAATGGCTAACCGCACGGATTACGAAGCTGCCGCCAATTTCATGTGGAGTGCCACCATGGCCTTAAACGGACTGATAGGCGTCGGTGTTCCCCAGGACTGGGCTACCCATATGATTGGCCACGAACTAACCGCTTATCATGGAATTGATCATGCACGCACGTTGGCCATCGTTCTGCCCGGGGTAATGAATATTAAACGCAAGCTCAAAAGGGATAAAATACTGCAACTGGGTGAACGTGTTTGGGGAATCAAGGAAGGAAGCGCCGATGAAAGAATTGATCTTACCATTCTAAAGACCATTGACTTCTTTGAATCTGTAGGCATACCCACCAGGCTACCCGATTACAAAGTACCGGCTGAAACCATTGAAACCATTTGTTCCCGATTTAAAAGGCGTGGCTACAAGATAGGCGAAAAAGCAGATATCGGACCGGCAGAAATAAAGGAAATACTGGAGAACAGGTTATAGGAAACCTATCTGTCCGTTGGCTAAAGCCAACGGCAAAGGATACTGCTTTGAATAGGCGGTACAGATGTTCAGGGCAAAATTCTTTGCCGTTGGTTTTAACCAACGGACAGAATGCAGCCAAATTAAACAGCCACAATGCTCCCCAGCCACTGGCTATTGGAGGCCGATGTTTTTTCCATGTTCCGGAAGGCCATGTAGCAATGCAGTTCCTCTCCTTTGAAGTGGGAAGGGATTGGCAACTCCTGGAAACCACTGTCGCGGGCGTTACCATCAATAAGGTACACTGCTTTTTGCCGTGCTGGATGATAAGCCAGCAGAAGCACCCGGTCGGTGTCCATCACCTGCATGTTGTCGGCATTGTTCTGCCAGGTAAATCTGATCAGGCCTTCCTCTGCCTTTACCTGCGGGTTCAGGGCCCC
>DATGYU010000043.1:0-9526 GCA_035297625.1 Prolixibacteraceae bacterium | reverse complement strand
GGTTAATTGCATCCTGCTGCTTTCGCCAGGCATTTCCACCTGCTCAATATCCACTCAATATTCGCTCAATACCCGGTCAAGACATACTGGGTAGCTAATGGGTACATACTAGGTACATTAGGGGTTGCTGAACCCAGTATGTACCTAGTATGTACCCAGTATGTACCCATAAGCTCAAGAGAGGGTATTGAGCAAATATTGAGCAGGTATTGAGCAAGTGGAAAAGAAGGGAATTTGGAATGTACGTTTGTCAGGCATAGGGTTGTAATCTTTAATAGAACGGATCAACGCTGTACCAAAAGGGAAATATCAAACAGCCAGAGAGCAAAGAGGGGGAAATGGTCCAGATGAACAAGGTAAATATTTTGTAAAAAAGCTTTGGAGGAAATATTTTTAAATAATAGCTTTGAAACAATAATTTACTATTGATAGGATTTTGGAAGTTGGTAATCCTTGCGCTCAATTAGTAAATAGCTACCGTGGATAATATACAGCAGATATTTTTTCAATAATATTAAACCTAATATTTTTCAGACAGCTATGAGAAATTCACTTTTAATCATTTTCCTGATGTTTTGGAATGTTGCAATTTCACAGGAGAATAAAGTCGTTGACTGGAATTCGGATATCAACTTTATTAAAGATGAATTACCTAAAAACCATTATAATCTGTACATGGTTAAAACTGAGCAGGACTTTTTAAAAGGTCTTGATCAAATCGCCAAACAACAAAATCAACTATCGAATTTTGAGGTGGCTATTAAATTACAACAGCTCATTGCTTCTCTTGGTGATTTGCATACTTCATTAGCATTGAATTCATTTCTGGATCCCAATAAGCTTCTGCCATTAGGACTGATGTGGTTCAGTGATGGAATATGGGTACAGTTTACCACAAAAGACAATGAAGCCATTTTAGGTTCGAAGCTTTTAAAAATAAATGATTTTCCCATTCAACAGGTGGTTGATTCATTGAGTACGCTTACCACCATCGACAACCAGGCAACGGTTAAAAAAACGATTCCCAAAATGATTCCTGTGCTGCAGGTATTGGAATGCTTTGGTTTTTCCTCGTCTGATTCGGTTCAACTGCAACTTGAAAGCAATGGTGAAATCATAAATACTATCATTCATCCGGAAAAAACAGAAAGAAATAATTTAATGAGAGTTATTCCTGATCCAATACCTTTGTGTTATCAAAATGAAAGGGCGTTCTTCTGGCAAAGCATTCAAAAAAAGGAAAATGTATATTACATACAGTATAATAAATGCTACAGCAGGGAGAACCCTCCTCCGGCTTTTCGCGGAGATGTTCAGCAACTACCCTCATTTAATGAATTTTCAGATACCCTAATTAATACTATTTCAAGGAACAATTTTGATAAAATTATCTTTGATATCCGTTTTAATGGCGGGGGTAATTCAGCCCTGGGGACTGAATTAATTAAAAGGTTATCTGCTGTTGAAAAGGCAAATAAAAAGGGAAAACTCTATGTCATTACAGGCCGAGAGACATTTTCTTCGGCCATCATTAATGCCATGGATTTTAAGAAAAAGACAAATGCCATTTTAGTGGGAGAAGAAACTTCAGGAAAACCAAATCATCTGGGTGAAATAAAATTTCTGAAACTTCCTTCTTCCGGTGTTTCATTGGCATATTCCACCAATTATTTTAAAACGACTGAAAACAACTTAAAATCTATTGTGCCGGACCAGATAATAGAACAAAGCTTTGCCGATTTTAAAGAAGGCCGGGATCCGGTTTATGAATGGATTGTTAAACAGTAAAGCGTATGACAATTAGCAAGCGGGTGTATTATTTATAAGAAATCATTGTTGTAATTATTGCTAATTGACAAACAGTGACAATGTTTATGGCACTGGCCTTGGTTGATTATTTGGTAACTTTCAATATTTATGAAAAAGATCATCACCTTAGTTCTGACGATTATCGTCTTAATTGTCATACAGTATAATCTAATCGCCGGAGTAAATCCAGAATTAAAAGGGGCGGTATCCTTATTCAACAATGAAAATGGAGCCAATCAATGCGAAATTATCAAAAAACATCCGTTTTCCCGACAGGACAAAGAGGATACTTTCAAGCTGATATACAATTGTAAGAATTTGGAGGACTCTATGTCATTTCAAATCATCGGTTTTTCTGGTGATATAATCTATGAGAGAAGATTCTCTGGATCTTCATTTTACGATTATGGCAGACCTTGGTACTTGTATGTAACAGATCCGAAGAGAGGAAAAAATTTTATTGCCCAAACACTAAATAGCCAGGTGGCAGACAGCTTGCATAAGGCAGACCTTCAGTATATTAAGATACGAATGAATGATTTTTTTAATGATGACAGGTTTGTGGTGAATCCGATAAGGAAACTTGATAAAAAACAGCTAAATGTGTTTCACTATGATGGCATAAGCGGTGATTCCACGGTGGTTGGTTTTAAGATTTGCCTTTTTGTGGAAGGCTTCGAGATGATAGCCTACTCCAGGAAAATGCAAAAGGTACAGTTTATTGCATCCGCTGATTGAGGTAACTGTTGGAATGATTCGGAATCTTAAAGGAGATTGAATCTATCAGCAGGGCATTGAATAAATGGTCATCTGTTAATGGGATAAAAGTTTAGCAGGCATTCATCAGAACTCATTGGCATGAATGTGCGGCGAATAAATGATTTATTCTTCGCACATTTGCGGTGAATAATGTGTATATTTGCCGCAAGATAATTGACAGACCATGCCCAAATACATTTATCAATACAAGGACTGGACCCGTTTTACCTGGGATGATACGGCTATTAATGCCCTGTTTGGGGAGGTTCGCCATTTGCAGGGAAAAATATCAGGACAGATGAATGCATTGGGATTTTCTGCAAAAGAAGAGGCTACACTTACCACCCTTACCCTTGATGTTGTAAAATCTTCTGAAATAGAAGGTGAAAATCTTAACTATGAGCAGGTTCGTTCATCTATTGCCAGACGTTTGGGAATTAATATAGCCGGATTAACCGTTTCAGACAGAAACGTGGAGGGCGTGGTGGAAATGATGCTGGATGCTACCCAGAATTATCTGCAGCCATTGACAGAAGAAAGATTATTCGGGTGGCATGCCGCCTTATTTCCTACAGGATATAGCGGAATGTATAAAATTGAAGTGGCAAGATACCGCACTGGAGAAATGCAGGTAATTTCAGGGCCTATGGGCAAAGAAAAAATACATTATCAGGCAGTTGCCCCCCAATTGGTAAAAACAGAAATGGATAAGTTTCTCCTCTGGTTGAACAATAGTCATAAGACAGACCCTGTCCTAAAAGCAGCCATTGCCCATTTTTGGTTTATCATCATTCACCCTTTTGATGATGGCAATGGCAGGATGGCAAGGGCAATTTCAGATTTGTTGATTGCACGTTCTGAAAACAGCTCCGAAAGGTTTTACAGCATGTCAAGCCAAATACTTGCAGAACGGAAACGATATTATGAGGTATTGCAAAAAGTTCAGCACAGCAGCGGAGATATTACGGAGTGGTTAGACTGGTTTTTGAATTGCCTGAAAAACGCTTTATTAGAAACAGAAGCCAGCTTGAAAAAAATTCTGCGTAAAGCAGAGTTTTGGAAAATACATGAAAACACTCCATTAAACGAGCGGCAACGATTGATTTTAAATAAACTGTTGGATGGATTTGAGGGAAAATTAAAATCATCCAAATGGGCAAAAATAGCCAAATGCTCTCATGACACGGCTTTACGCGACATAAAGGATTTAATGGAAAAGGGAATTCTACGGCAGGAACAACAAGGAGGCCGCAGTACGAACTATGAACTGGCAGAATATTAAGAATGCTCCTATTCCAATGTGGAGGTTGCTGCCGTACTTTCAGAAAGCACCAATCCTCAGGTCTATTGGCGGGTTTTGAGAACAGGCCATTGGCAGAAGGAAATGAAACCGTAAGAAATTGTCACGCTTTGAAGATGCCGGCTGCTGACATTAATATAAGCGGGAAAGAGGAAGGATAACCAATAAAAAATCCTGCCAGGCCATAGAAAACCAGGCAGGATTTTTTATTAAGTTTTCCTCTCATAAAAGATGGAGAGGATTAACAGGAATCATTCAATTAATGCTGGGATTAATTGACCTTTTTCACAGAACCCGAGCCTGTAGTAGATTGGTCGACTGCCGGGTTTCCCTTATAGGTAACATTTCCCGAACCAGCCAGGCGGATATAGAGATTGTTTTTAGCTTCGATGTCCACATTACCCGACCCGATTAGTTTTATGGACACATCCTGAGCACTGTAATCCATGCCCTTGAAATTACCGCTGCCCGAAATGGCCACACTCAAATCTTCGGCAGTTGTTTTGCCGGCAAGGGTGATATCTCCTGAACCGGAGATTGCTGTTTTTACCTGTTGAGCCGATAAATCCGAGATGTTGATATTTCCGCTGCCGCTAACTGACAAATCCAATGCCTTAGTTTTAATTCCATCTTCCGCAATGATATCGCCTGAGCCTGAAACGTTCAGCGCGTTGATTTGGGGAGTGGTAATGTAGATGGTAATCTCCCCCGGGCGGAAGTCATTCCAGAACAAACTTTTGTTGGGAAAACGGATGATCAGTTTTCCTTCATTTACCTCGGTAATGATTTGTTCCAGGGTGGAGGCCTTGGCTACAATTTCCAGGTTTTGCTTATCCCCTTGTTCTACATGGACATTGGCCCCAATACGAAGGGAAATTTCAGTAAAAGGTTCCACTTTACGGGTTTGCTCATCAGCACTAACAGTCAAACCTGTCAGAATAAAGGAAAATAATAAGAATGCGGTTGCAAAGATTGTTTTCATGATCAATGTATAAAATGAATGTTTGTGTTGCTTAGTAACGGTTATAAAGACGCCAAATTATTGGGGAAGTTGCAAAAAGAGGAAATAAATTGAGTTCCAAGTTTCAAATTCCAAATTCCAAGAGCCGGTGTGCACAGTAAATCGTATGGTAATAAAGAGATTAAAGTTTAAAATTTAAAGGTAGGAATGGTTTAAAGTTCCAAATTCCAGGTTACCGCGTGCCTTGGGTAAATTGTAAATCGTCTAATTGTAAATCATTCAATGCCCTGGTACTGACCACTGCCTACCGATTACTTCCATGTCTCATGCTTGGTTACTCCTCATCCAGGTCCAGCAGTCCTTCCGCGATGCGAAGTTCTATTTCATGCTTATCCTCATCGATATTTACTATCAGCTCTTCGTTCAAGGGGACCAGGACTTCTTTTCCCTGGTAGTTAACTGTCAGCAAAAGGTTGCCCGAATAATCATGAACTTCCAGGATAGTGCCAATGGGTCCCATGTCTTCTCCTAATAATAAAAATCCTACCAGGGCATGGGGGCTCATCTCATCTTCCATTTCAAGCACATCCATTTTATCGACATAAACCGAGTAGCCGCAAAGATCTTTCGCCTTCTTGTCGGAGTCAACCCATTCGAGTTGGGTGATAACCGATTCGGATGATTTAAACCTCAGGCCTTCTTCAGCAATAAAGAACGGCACGAGCAGGCTGTCGATTTCCAGCAGCAGGGTAGGGTATTCTTCCAGGGTTTCATAGTATTCTTCCTGAAAGCGGATAACCACTTCTCCGTTTATGCCGTGTGGTTTATGCACATAGCCTATTTTAACACAATTAGTTTTTGATATTGTTTCCATGGATGTAAAAATAAAAAAAAGCGACAGATTTCTCTATCGCTTTTATAAGTTGTCTGTTTTAAACTTAGGGATAAAACAGGGCCTGTTCGAAGATTATCCTTCCGTTTCTTCAGGAGCAGCTTCTTCAGCAGGAGCGGCTTCTTCGGCAGGAGCCGGAGCAGAAGCAGCTTTGGCAGCAGCGGCAGCTTCAGCATTGCGTTTAGCAATAGCGTTGGCTCTTTCTGCATTCTTTTTAGCTTCCAGTTCAAACTGAGCTTTACGAGAAGCTTCGCTTGAATTTAATAAACCTTCTTTCTTGGCCTGTACTTTCTTTTCTTTTTCTGTCATCCAGGCATTGAATTTTGTTTCAGCCTCTTCAGCAGAGAAAGCGCCTTTTGACACTCCACCCAACAGGTGTTTTTTGTACATTACTCCCTTGTAAGATAAAATAGCTCTTACTGTGTCGGTAGGTTGAGCACCTTTTTGAAGCCAGTTAACAGCTTTGTCAAAGTCGAGATCGATAGTAGCAGGATTCGTATTTGGATTATAAGATCCAATCCTTTCAATATTACTACCATCCCGTGGTGCCCTGCTATCAGCTATCACAATGTGATAGTAAGCATACCGTTTGCGACCATGTCGCTGCAATCTGATTTTTGCTGGCATTTTGCTTAAATTTAAATGATAAACAGTTATTAAAATTGTGGCGCAAAGATAAACGATAAATCCGAATGTCAAACCATTGGCGCAAAGATTAATCATTATAAATTATTCAGAGGTCGGCTTCTTTCATCCCCATGGCAATAAAACCCTATTCCTTCGGGTTTTATTGAAGGACAAATAAATATCTTTGCGCATCGACAACCTTTTAAAAGGAAGGAGCGTCTATCATTTTTCATCAGTAATAACTACAGAAACAAATAACCAATGAAACAACTAAGAATTTTTATGATTTTACTGGCAGTTGTATTGGCAACTTCCTGTAATAAAGAGGAACAGGCAACAGGGGTGGGAGATGTGCTGGTAGTGGCCAAAAAGTCGGGAGCTGAGACCGTATATGGTCTTTCTCTTTATGCCTATACCTTCAGCACTTTTTCAAGTGTAAGTGCGGTCAGTTCTGCCAACCCGCCAAAGACCTATACCTTAAAAGCCATGAATGGCACTTTTGGCTATGAAACGCCTGAGAATGCATACAGTACTACCAAACCGGCGGCAGGCACCTATACCTTTACAGCCACCTTCGAGAACGGGGTCCAGCAGGTGTTTGAGAATATCTTGCTGGATGCGGTTTTACCCATACCTACTTTTGAAAAATGCGAGTTCAATAAAGCCACCCAACAGCTTGAAATAAAGTGGCAGTTGTTAAACGGGGCTACCAGCTATGCCATTAACATTCTTGACGGGTCAAAGACCGTCTTTGCCAGTCAGCCGCTAAGGAATGTTTCCTCACCCTCTTTTGCCATCAGGTCAACCCGCGGGGGATGGGCTCAGAATTATGTCCCCGAGGATGGCAAGACTTATACCGTTCGTTTATTTGCCTATATGTATGAACCAAATGGCGGCTCCTATAACATGCAGTGTGTTTCAATGGCCGATAGTAACGTAATATGGGGAAATTGATAATTGGAAATAATCCAATTTCATTTCTTACTTTTGTAATAATCTATAATCTAAATATGATATTAAAGGAACAGGTTAAAGGTCTTATTGATCGCCGGGATGCGTTAAGGAGGCATCTTTGACTACGATCAGAAATTGATCCAATTAAAAGAAGAAGAATTAAAAACACAGGATCCGGCCTTTTGGAACAATCCAAAAGACGCGGAAGCGCAAATGAAGGTTATCCGTTCCATCAAAGTATGGACCGATGGGTTTTCAGAAATAGACCGTCATGTAGAGGATCTTTTGGTGCTGTATGATTTTTATGAAGCCGACGAGGCCACCGAAGAAGACATTGAGCAGCACTTTAACGAAACGCTCAGTTTGATCGAATCGCTGGAAACAAAAAATATGCTTCGTAAAGAGGAGGATAAGTTGGGGGCCATTTTGCGTATCAATGCAGGGGCCGGAGGAACGGAAAGCAACGACTGGGCCGATATGCTCATGCGCATGTATATCCGTTACGGAGAGAAGCAGGGCTATTCGGTAAAAACCCTTGATTTTCATGAAGGCGATGAGGTGGGTGTGAAAAGCTGTACCCTGGAATTTGAAGGCGACTATGCCTATGGCTACCTGAAGAGCGAAAATGGAGTTCACCGTCTGGTGCGCCTGTCTCCTTTCAATGCCCAAAATAAACGAATGACCTCTTTTGCCTCCGTATTTGTATCCCCTTCCATAGACGATACCATCGAAGTAGAGATCAATCCGGCAGACATTACCTGGGAGACCTTCCGTTCGGGAGGAGCCGGAGGACAGAACGTTAATAAAGTGGAAACCGGAGTAAGGCTGAGACATGCCCCAACAGGCATCAGCATCGAAAATACCGAAAGCCGCTCTCAGCTGGGCAACAAGGAAAACGCCCTGAAGTTGCTTAAATCGCAGTTGTATGAACTGGAGCTTCGCAAACGCCGGGAAGCGGAACAGCTGATCAATGCCACCAAGAAAAAGATTGAATGGGGCTCACAGATCCGCTCCTACACCATGCAGCCCTACAAGCTGGTAAAAGATGTACGCACCGGCTTTGAATCGGGGAACGTGCAGGCAGTGATGGATGGCGACATTAATGGATTTATCAAGGCCTATTTGATGGAATATGGGGATGAGTGATCAGTGTTCAGTGATCGGTATTCAGTCCTCCACTGGGCTTTAAGGGCTTTAAAGACCTTAGGCCATAGCTAAGGATAACTTGAAACTTGGAATTTGAAACTTTAAACTTTTATAATGAACCCAATAATTAGACTGGCAGAGGAGAGAGACGTGAAGGGAATTCTTGAAATTTATATTCCTTTTATTTTAGACACCACCGTTACTTTTGAAGAGACCGTACCCGATGAGGCTTCCTTTTGGAAACGCATGCAGGACATCATGGAAGAGCTGCCTTTTTTGGTATGTGAGATCGACGGGCGCATTGCCGGTTATGCCTATGCCTCGGGATATCGAAGCCGGGCATCCTACCGCTGGACCAAGGAAGTATCTGTTTACATTCATCCTGATTTCTATCGTAAAAAAATAGGCCATGCCCTGTATACCACCCTCAACGAGATGGTGCGCTACCAGGGGGTGGCCAATTTGCTGGCCATCATTACCATGCCCAACGAATCGAGTGTGGCCTTTCATGAGCACGCAGGATACACCAAATGTGCAGAGTTTTCAAAAGTAGGCTATAAAATGAACCAGTGGCTGAACGTTGGCTGGTTTGAATTGTTTCTTCAGGATGAATCGTTGGCTCCCAAAGAAAGAATATTGCCATTAAAGGAAATCGTGAATTTGCCTATCTTTGAGGAAGCCATACAAAAAGGGCTAAAATTGCTTACCTAATAAGAAAGCGGATGGGGGTATCGGGTACATACAACAACAGGGAAATCAGTTGGCTCTCCTTTAATGAAAGGGTGTTGCAGGAAGCTGAGGATGCCACGGTACCCTTATTTGAAAGAATACGTTTTTTAGGCATTTTTTCCAATAACCTGGATGAATTCTTCAGGGTAAGAGTGGCCGCTGTGCGCCGTATGCTGGAGTATGGCAAAGATGATGAAACCCTTTTGGGGGATTACACCGCCGCCGAACTGTACGATAAAATACAGGAAACGGTGATCCGTCACCAGCAGAAAGCCCAGGAGATATACCGCAATATATGGCAGGAGCTCGCTGCCGAGAATATCTTCATGGTCGATGAAACACAGCTTAC
>DATGYU010000042.1:0-10286 GCA_035297625.1 Prolixibacteraceae bacterium | reverse complement strand
ATCTATCGGCAGTTGAATAAGGGGATTGAGGCTGTTTTCAGCCAGCCTGAACAGAAGGTTGCTGTCGGTCAGACAATAGAACTGATTGGCAATGGCATGAAGCCTTTTTACCTTTTCCGAAGCCTTTTGAGAAGACGCATCAAAGGGAATAGCCACAAAGTGACGGGCAATGCTGTCAAAACGAAATATGCCACGACCGTAGACCGCTACTTTTGTTCCATACTGATCGGAATGGCACAGCGAGATGTCGTTCTCATAATTGATTTGCCCGTATTCATCGTTGAAAAAAGGGTAAAAGCAATCATTTTCATTATCGTATAAAGCAATTCCCTTGTTGGTAAGCATCCACAACTGACCATTACGGGAAGGATAAATCTCCCGGACTACATGGTTATGGATGGCATTATTACTGCTTCCCGGGATATAGGTAACCATAGTACTGCCATCGTATCTGTTGAGCCCATTCCAGGTGCCAAACCACATGTAGCCTTCAGCATCTTTAACAATGGCATTTACCGCGCCGTTTGACAGTCCTTCGCGGCGGGAGATGGTATGTAAGTTGTTCCTGTTCTGTGCCCAAAGCATCTGAAAGCACATAAGGCTGCACAGCAGGAGAAGCATTTTCCTGTTCATGTTCGGTAACATTGTTCAATGGCAGGAGACCGCTTTAATTCCCCCCTTGCATATGACACCCTGTCTAAAAAAGCAGCTTATTCCTCTATTAAAGTTACAACAAGAAGATCATATGTAAGGTTCTTTGATGAGAAGAATATAGTAATTGTTTCAAGCAGCTGGCGGTTGGCTTTTGGCAACTGGATCTTAGCGATCATCATACAATAATGCTGAACAAAGCATTTTTTTTGGCAGCAGCCAATAGCCAGCAACCAGAAAAGCCTATCCCCTGGCAATCTTCCGTTCCAGATCATCCAACTGTTCACTGTCGGTTTCACCAAACCATTTGTGAAGATGCTCGCGTGCCTGGCTTTTGATTTCAGGAGTGACGTTGGAGGCCATATGCTTTAAAACCAGCAATAGCACCCCCAGGTCGTCGGCAAACCCCAACATGGGGGCAAAGTCTGGAATAACATCTACCGGAAGGATAAAATAACCCAAAGCGGCCGATATGATTAGCTTTGTCTTAAGGGGCACCTCGTTTGATTTCATCATATACTGGAGCAACAAGGCAGCGTAGACTACCTTCATCCCGGCAGCCTTTGCATAGCCTTTTATTTTATCCCAAAAGGAGGCGTCGGAGTAATGCTGCCGATAAGTTTTTGAACTGGCCTCATCAGAAAACAGTTTATATAGGTTGGTTCCTAAATTTAGAACTCGTGTCTTTTTCATGGCAATAACTTTCTCTAATAGACACTTATCGGGCCAAAAGTGTTTAAAGTTTCAGGTTTAAAGTTTAAAGTTGTGGCTTTTAGTTTAATCATTCAACCAGGGACTTTAAGGACCTTAATGACTTTGAGGACCTTAAAGCAGGCCCATTAGCCTGGCCCTTTAAACTTTAAACATTAAACTCTTACTTTAAGCTGATATTCGAGTAGTCTACCCTCAAGTGCCCATAATCTTTTTCAATGAGGGCCATGCATTCATTGACTGTCTCAATGGTATCGGCCTGCAAAAGGCGGATGCGGTGTTCACGGAAATTAGGCAGGGATGGGAAATATTTTGCAAAATGGCGGCGCATCATCAAGATGCCGCTTCTAACATTATCTTTCCAGTCAATGGACATGTTTAGCTGATCACGCACATTTTGTACTACCTCTGCTACTGTTGGTGCCGGGAGCAGTTCTCCGGTTTCAAGGTAATGTTTCACTTCACTAAATATCCAGGGCCTGCCAATAGAGCCGCGGCCAATCATCAGGGCATCAACTCCTGTCAGATTCAAAAAGGCTTTTGCTTTTTCAGGACCATTGATATCGCCATTTCCAATGATGGGGATGTGCATGCGCGGATTGTTTTTCACCTCGCCAATCAGGGTCCAGTCGGCCTCACCGGTATACAGTTGGCTGCGCGTACGTCCATGAATGGCCAAAGCGGCTACCCCGGCATCCTGGAGTCGTTCAGCCACATCGACAATGATCTTGTTGTTTTCATCCCAACCCAGGCGGGTTTTGGCAGTTACGGGGATTTTAACCGCTTTCACAATGGCCGCAGTCATCCGCTGCATCTTATCAGGGTCAAGGAGCATGCCGGCGCCAGCTCCATGGCGGATGATCTTTTTCATCGGGCAGCCATAATTGATATCGATAAAATCAGGCTGTGATTCTTCGGCCACCCGCGCAGCCCTTACCATGGAATCAATGTCATGGCCATAAATCTGGATGGCTACCGGGCGGTCAAAATCAAACAGGGTCATCTTCTGCTTGGTCTTTTCAATATCACGTATCAGCGCCTCGGAGGACACAAATTCGGTGTACATCACATCGGCACCATATTTTTTGCACATGTACCTGAATGATTTATACGTCACATCTTCCATCGGCGCCAGGAACAGCGGCATCTCTCCCAATTCTATATTCCCAATCTTCACGTATATTCTTTAAAATGATGATTTCTATTTCGGATACAAAGCTAATTCATAAGTTCATACAAAATATGCCTGGTTAAAATTTGATACCGGTTTAAGTTGAAATTGTCTGTCTTGACTTCCCATTTCTCCATTTTACAGCAAAGTAAGAAATGGCCAAAGGGTTCTGTAATAACTGTTATAATAAGTTGGGTGGACTCTCAAAGTAAATATCAAACATATATAACAGATCTAAATTTAATACTATTTTTATCCATTCAAATCAACAAGACCTGATAATTGAAACCATGCCAATAAATCCTTCTTACAAGATTTTACTTATATTGATTTCCCTGGTTTTGACCTCCTGTCTCTATAACCCGGATGGAGAAAACTTTGAATCTGTTAAACCACTGAGCGAAAACCCTTCCCTGAAAGTTGATCTAAATATAAATTCAGATACTGTATTTATTTTACCCTCAGTCTACTCTCGAATAACTTTCACTTCAAACGATACATTACTAAAATCAGCAAAGGTGTATCTGGACGAAAGCCTGCATTCGACCATCTACTCCAATTATGGGGAATTTTACTTTTATCTGAATAATGAGGCAAGTGGTACGCATCATTTGAAAATTGATTTTTTTAAGCGGTCAGGAACAGGAAGCATCGCTGACCAGGCCGGGGCTGAAGGATTTGTATTTTCTAAAACATGGGTGATAGCAGCAAAAAGTGTAGATCAGATCAGTTCAAAGGTCTCTAAATTTACTCCCATGGAAGGTTCATTAAAAATTCAATGGACCAAATATCATGGAATTGGGTTTAAAGAATACCAGATTTATCATTGCAATGAGTATCGGCAAATATTAGATACGATCGCTATTATAAAAGATGTGAACACAACCTCCTGTTTCGATCCTTCCTTTGTTGGTTACAAGGTCTATTACCTCATTCAGGTGGTAGCCAAAGAAAATATGCAGTCACCTGTTTCTTCTTACTTTGAAGATAAATTACCCCAAGCCTGGGCAACGACCAGCAGTGAGGGTAAATTTCTAATCAAATGGGATCAGAGCAAGTATTTCAATAACATCAAGGAATATGATATCTATGAAACTTTTACAAATAAATCAGGGTACAATAAAATTGCCACCGTCAACAGTTCATCCGGCCTTGAGTATCTTTATGAGAAGAGTAAATTTGGTATTGAAACAAAGTTCCATATAATGCCTGTTCCAAAAACCTGGTTTCGCCCAAAGCCAGAATATGAATATTGGAAAAGGTCCAGTTCTACAAAATCAGTACTTCTGGGAGATTCCATTTCCCCCAATATGCAACGTGAGATTGCAACTCCCTTAGGTGATTATTGCTATTATCAAAAACTTAATTTCATCTGTAAATACAACTGCAAAACAGCCACTGAAGAGCAATTTCCCTTCAATCCCTGGTCTTTGGTAAGAGCATCTCCAAACGGGAAATACTTATTGGTCTATTCTGAGGAGAAATTCATCCTCTACAATGCCGAAGACATGTCTGTTTTAAATACAGTGACCCAAAAAGACATTAGCGGACGTTTGATGGATCCTTTAAACATTTTCTATAAGTTTTCTGTCTCTAACAATGGAATTGGAGTTTATTTTAACAATGGCCTGTTGATCTATGACTTTATCCACAATAAATTATTAAACAAGTTTCAGGTCAACTATCCAAACAGCGGTTTTTTTATAAAAATATCGCCCAATGCTGATTACGTTGCCTTTAACACCACTTCAAACGGGACAAAATATACCACTTACTTATATAAGATCGAAAATAGCAGTTTAACGCAGCTATTTGTGGCAAACGGACAATACTTTGACTTTGACCCGATCAACCAGCAGAACTTTATCTATTTTGAAAATAATAATCTCATCACTAAAGCCTTGAGTGGATTAAATACCCTTTTCCAGGTACCGGTTAATGCAATGAATGTTTACTGTGTGGATTTTAACAGTTTAGAAGCTGTTGCAGTCCCTCCGGAGATGAATACGGTCAATATCGTTGATATCAATACCGGGAAGATAAAATCAACAGTTTACACTTATGATTATGATGATACCTACTATGAGAATTTTTATTACTTCTCAAACCACACTTTGTTCGTATTTTCAACATTTTTAAACGGCGGGTATAAGCTCCATTTAAATTATTAGCAGAATGATAAAACTCATCCAGATTTTCCTTATATGCTGTTTGCCTTGCGCCCTTTTTTCACAAGACCTAAAAATTGAATTTAATCCCGGCATTGGTACTTATTCCATGGAAGGTTTAAAAGGTGTAAATAATTCAATTATGGAAAGTTTACCCTTCAAGGCAAAACTTACCAATAACTTTCCGCCCTTTGTTTATTACAAAATGGCTCTAATATCAGACCTTAATTCCTTATTTTCATTTGGATTGGTGGGTGTCGTTTCTTCCACCGGTTCAAGGATTAATGTAAAGGATTATTCCGGGGAATACAGATTCGACCAAAAGGTGTCATTATTATCTCCCGGCGCTACGGTACGCTTAAAATTTTCCCATAAAAAATTTCATATCGATGAATACAACAACATATACTATTCCTATTCCAAACTGAAGACACTTGAATACACTCAATTTGGCAGTAATATCCAGGAAAACAATGCAGATTTTATAGCCAACGTATTCCAGGCAGAGCTTGGATTGAACCTATTTTATCGGTATCAGTATTTTGACATTGGATTGTCAGGTGGTTATTTGTATGATTTTAAAAGCAATTATGAAATGGTGGACACCCAGGCCAGGCTTGCCAAAACAGGCTGGGATGGATTGCGATTAGGTTTGTATACAGCATTTCACTGATAAAAATTCTATAAATAATCAGGACTATCACATAAGACATTCACTAAAGACTTGCAGCAGCGAAGTTTTGTTGTTAATTATTTAGCTTTTTACAAGCGGAGTTGATAATTGCTTCACGCAACCCAAACCGCCTGATTTGCGTCTAATGGGTAAATAAAAATACAATGCTATGAAGACAATCGCTGCAATAAAATATTTAATGATTCTTTTTCTTTTCACAGCCATCAGCTGTGAGGAAATTATACTGGACAAAACCTTTACCCTTGGCAAGGAATCCACCTTTAGAAAGGATGAACTGTCCACTTCTTCGGATGGAAAATATACTCTTTTGATCACAGACATACAGGATTCACGCTGCCCCAAAGGAGTAGAATGTATCTGGCAGGGAGAAGTAGTGGTGAAAGGGGAATTTACCGCCAACAGCACTAAAAGCACCTTTGAAGTGCATTCGGTTGTAAAGGATCAGAATAAACAACCCGATGGGTTTACCATCCAGGTGATAAATGCCGTGCCTTACCCAATCTATGGCAGGGATAACAACCCGGAAAGTCTTATTGTAACCTTGCTGGTCAAGAAAAACAGCAAACTTGACACCATCACTTTTACCCGTTCCATGAAAGGATGGGAATTATACAGCTGGCCCAAAGGAAATGATTTTATCTATTCCATTCTGATGGGTACTAACAGGTCGAAGACCTACGATGAAGTCATAACCAATAAAATCGCCGTCACAGGCAAAGACTCCCTTAAGATGCTGCTGGATAAAATTCCTTCAAAAGAGGAAATACTTTGGATGGGTAAGGGAACAGGCGATTGGGCAAATCTTTCTTTTCCTGATCAGAATACCATTAATGAAATAAAAACTTACTGTCAGCAAAAGGAATTAAACCTCCATGTAATGGAATAATTCTTACAATTGATGGTCTTCTTTTTATCTTCTGATTGCCCCCGACAAACAGAAAAATTAAATTCTATCTTTCCTTCCCGACCTGCAAAACAGGAAGCCTTTGAGATGAATAAATGATCCATCTCAAAGGCTTCATTGCAAAATAATAAGCATCATTGATAAGCAGCTGCTGAAAGTTTGCTTATTGCTTGTATTTATTGTTAGTTTTGCAGCCAACCAACCGAATCTGCTGATGAACGAAAACATTCTCATAGAGGGCTTACGAAAACAGGATAAAGCTATCTTCGATTTTGTTTTTAACTATTATTACTCAGGATTATGTGCTTTTGCCATGCGCTTTTTAAATGACCGTGAGGCAACAGAGGATTTGGTGCAGGATTTTTTTGTTTCCCTTTGGAGCGAAGCCTCCCGGCTCCAGGTGAACACTTCCTTAAAAGCTTACCTTTTTACAGCCATTAAAAACCGATGCCTTGATTCCCAAAGGCACAGCATGGTGCGCGAACGCTATATCAATTATTTCCTTTCCCACAGCAATGAAATTGACCATTCTGCTGAATTTATGTTTGTCGAATCAGAATTGCGGGCTGCCATTCAGCGAAGCATTGAAAAGCTTACTCCCCGCTGCCGTGAAATTTATGAGATGAACCGGGTAAAGGGACTATCCAACCAGGTCATTTCAGAAAAGCTGAATATTTCCAAACGTACCGTTGAGTTGCAAATCAGTATCGCCTTAAAAATTATCCGCATGGAACTGGCCGATTACCTGCCTGCCTGATCCTCCCCCTAATTATTCTTCCTGAAAAAACAATTTTTCAGACCCTAAAGGTTTTGAATTGGCATTGTTATTTCATCCGGATGGAGAAGATTGCCATTATCTGTAACCCATTCATAGGGTTTACGTAACCTTTCTGTAACTTTTATTACAGAAAGGTTACAGAAACCTTACAGAAACCTTACAGAAAGTAATAATGAACAGGGCTTCGCAAAGGGATGTAAAATGTTATTCTGGAAGTTATTTATACTGAATGATATTAAAATTGATAACAGGAAAGACCACTATTTAGAAGACAGCAAAAATTGTGAGGGCATAGGTTTTTGCCCGGGAGAAACTCAGACATTGTATTTCTATTTTTCCCTATGCAAAGCTTTCTTATCATGAATCATTGAACACAATCTTATGTATTTGATCGGAAATTATTGATTTGGATTATGTGTATTTCTCCGCTTATCCGTCTTATGAATAGAGGAGGCAATAGGATTGCCCGATATTCATGATGAATTGTAAAAGATGAACAAGCATTTTAAAGACATTGAAGATTTATTTCCAGGCTATTTTTCAGATGAACTCTCTGAAAAAGAGCGGGAATTGGTTGATCAATGGAGACAGGAATCCTCTGAAAATGAAAAAATATTCCAGGTAGCCTCTGCTGCCTGGCGATCGGTGTTAATGCTTGATGAAATGGAGAAGTACAATTCCTTTAGTGCATTAAAGGCAGTTCATTCCCGTTTGCCCCAAGCTAAGCCCATCAGGTGGATGTTTTACTTTCAGCGTTTTGCAGCCATCGTTTTATTGCCATTATTGATTTTTATGGCTTACCGGGAAATTACCCACCGGCAGCTGAATGAAAAAAACCACCAGGCTCTGTGGCAAACCATCACTACCAACCAGGAAATGACCTCTCAATTTTATCTTCCTGACAGCACAAGGGTTTGGCTTAATGCAGGATCAAATCTTCAGTTTCCCTATCTTTTCTCCGGGAAGAAAAGGGAAGTCAGGCTCATCGGGGAAGCTTTTTTTAAAGTGACCGGGAATAAAAAATGCCCCTTTGTTATTCACGCGGGGCATCTGGACATTACCGTTCTCGGCACCACGTTAAATGTCATCAGCCATTCTGACCAAACCGCCGAAGTAGTGCTGGTTACAGGAAAAGTAAGACTGTCGGTTAACGATGGCAACACCCCGGGATTTTTGGGAGAATTAAAGCCCGGACAGCGTGCCATTTTCAATAGCAAAACAGGAACAATACAGATCGAAACCGTTGATGCAGAGAGATATAACGATAAATACAATCAAACACTAACCAACCCATATGAAAAGAAATAAACCTTTCTTTCAGAACCTTCTTTTGATGCTAAGCCTATTCACCCTTGGATTGAATACTTCAATTTTAGCACAGGATCAAATGATAAAAGTGCTTGTGGCAGCTTCAGATGATCCGGACCATGATCCCATGATTGCTGCAGCTAAACCATTTTTTGAAAAGCTGGCTGCAGCCAACCATTTTGAAGTGGATTTTACCCGCGATGCAAAACTGATTAATGAAAGCAACCTTTCCAATTACCAGGTTTTCATTCAATTGCACCTTGCACCCTTTGATCTGATACAGGACCAGCAGGTAGCCCTTCAACATTTTATTTCAAGGGGAAAAGGCTGGATCGGGCTTCATGCCGCCGGCCTAACCGGGAAAGAGTTTCTTGTACCGCAAACACCCTACTGGCAATGGTTCGAGTCCTTGATGGGCGATGTCATTTACAGGCCCCATCCGGCCATTCAAAATGGCAATGTATTGGTAGAAGACCATGGTCATCCGGTAACAAAAAATCTACCTTCATCCTTCTCTATCCGTGATGAGTGGTATGAATTTGACCATAGTCCGCGTAATAATGTCCATGTGCTGGCAACTGCGGATGAGACTTCCTTTCAGCCGGTCAAGCCAATGGGAGATCACCCCATAATATGGACCAATCCTCGATACGACCGTGCGTTGTACATCGGCATAGGACACGATGTGAGCATTTGCGCTGATCCGAATTTTGCCATCCTGATGCGTGATGCCATCCTGTGGGCAGCGTCGAAAGATAAAAACAAGGAACAAAAAGACCTGGATCAATCGCTTGCTCAGGATATTACAATATTGGCCAACCAGGTGGCCTATAATCTGAATGGTCCGAAAACTGCCATGGTTAAAAGCAGCAAGTCTTTGCCTGAAAATACTGACTTCCAGGTAGTCAATGCCTTAACCAACCAACCGGTTTACTCGGGTAAAGTTGGAAAATCGGAACAAGTGACCAATTGGCATACCGACCGCTGGTATAGTCGAATTGATTTCTCTTCCTTTGGGCAATCGGGTTATTATAAAATTGTAGTCAGGTATCCGGACAAAGATTATGAATCCTATGATTTCAAACTTGAAGAGAATGCGCTGGGTAAAATCGTACTTCCCGCTATCGTGAATTTCTTTTATCATCAAAGGGCCAATTCGCCCCAGGAGCTGGAAGCAGACAAGGCACTTTTGCTCTATGGAAGTGATCAAAGAGTAGACCTTCATGGCGGATGGTGTGATGCATCGGGCGATATCAGCAAATATTTCTCTCATCTGGCCTATGCCAATTTCATGTCGCCTCAGCAAATTCCCATGGTGACATGGTCGATGATCAACACCACTGAACGGGTGCCCGATCTGTTGGCACAGGTAGGAGCCAGGGAGTCGCTAACCAATGAAGCGCTCTACGGAGCCGATTACATCATGCGTTCCCTTTCGCCGGAGGGTTATTTCTACATGACCGTTTTCAGTTATTTCAACAAAGATCCCAAAGCACGACGGGTTGTCGGGTTGCTGGCTGATAGTAAAACCACTTCTGATTACCAGTGTGCCTGGCGGGAAGGAGCAGGAATGGCAATAGCTGCTCTCGCACGCATTTCACAATGGAAAAAGGACGGGGATTTTACTTCACAACAATACCTGGCGGCGGCAGAACGCGGATTTGCCCATGTACAAAAGTTCAGCCTCAAATATGCCGATGATGGCAAGGACAATGTGATTGATGATTATTGCGCCCTGATGGGAGCTACCGAACTTTGGATTGCAACGGGCAAAACCATCTACCGTGACGAGGCGCGTAAACGTGCAGGCAATCTAAACAAGCGGCTTTCCCCGGAAGGCTATTTCATTGCCAACGATTCAAACCGACCCTTCTGGCATGCAGCGGATGCAGGATTACCCA
>DATGYU010000041.1:0-7388 GCA_035297625.1 Prolixibacteraceae bacterium | reverse complement strand
TTAAGCTTTTATAGTTTTACCCATACCATTCTCAATCGCGCATCCAAATTAGAATACCGAGAATGAGACCTAGTAGGGAAATGTTATTAAAACCTGTCATTTGTTCTTTGATTTGATTACAAAGATGTATATTATTTTTTAAAATGAAAACAAAAGTATCTATTTTGTGATGATTGTTAATAAAAAGATAAATCTGTCTTTATCACCTTCTGCTCATTGCTCTGTTTTTCAGCTTTATCAACAAGTAATATTTCTATTTGTTCAATACAAAGCCTAAAACTTAATATCCGTATCTGCCTTTTTTAAATCCAGTTCTTTGACCCATATATTTCTAAAGAGCACTTCATGGCCTTCTGCCTGCAATTTAATGCCGCCTGGGGTATCTGTAATGCCTTTTCCACCCTCATTGCCACCGTCAATGCCTGAATTGGGGCCTCCATACACCTGGATGATCTGCTGGTTGGTATGTACCTTTTTTCCATTGAAATACATGGTGACCAATGGCTTTTCTGTCAGTTTACCATCTGTAAAGCGTGCGGCCCTGAAAACAATATCGTAGGCATTCCATTTCCCTGTTCCGTTATAGGCTGAATAAGGTGCTGCCGCATCATTTATCACTGCGGCCAATCCATGCGCTGTTGAATCCCCATCCAGAATCTGTATCTCATACCTGTTTTGAAGATAAACCCCGCTGTTGCCACCAGGTTTTGCTACCAGAAACTCAACATGAAGCCTGAAATCCTTAAACTTTTGCTTGGTGACAATATCTGCGGACCCGTATTTACCACCTGCAGCAGCCGGATCATTACTGCTTACAGCTGTACCGCCGTCAACGGGGTCTTTTACTATTTCCCACTTAATGGGCATCTGTGCCGAAAACCTTGGTCCCTGCCAGTACTCCCAATTCTGATGCAGCATTTTGGAAGTTCCGTCAAAATACATAACTGCTCCTTTGGGAGGTTTTACTCCTACGCCTGTTTGAGCCTGTGTGCTCATAGAAAAGATAATTCCTGTACCAATCAGCAATGCGAATAAAATAATAAATAAATGCTTCATATGTCTGGTTTAATAGGGTGCTAAAAATAATAGTGTAAGATAGCATTTATTGTGATCAATTCAAATGAAAAATGGAGTATATCTATAATTAAAAAGCAAACTTAGTCCTGCAATAAAAGAGCGTACGGAATTTTCATATGATCATGTAGATTCTTCATCATCCGGAGATTAAGTTTTCGTTCCCAGTTAATAACTTTTGAAACCAGTGTTTTATCCCCGATAATACCAATTAAATGAAGTGCCCCTTATTCTGTGTTCAGTAGCCAATTCTTCCGTTTCTTGAAACTTGGAATTTGTCCCGAGTACTCGGGATGAAACTTGAATTGTATCCAATAAAAAAGGGCTGTGAACTTTTACATTCACAACCCTTTTGATTTCGGTCGGCTCGCAGGGATTCGAACCCTGGGCCCGCTGATTAAGAGTCAGCTGCTCTACCAACTGAGCTACGAGCCGATTTCGGGCACAAAAGTAATAGTTTGTTTGGCATATTCAAACATTACCTGCCAGTATTTATCGAATAAATTAACTAAAGTTTTTCCCGGGTGCTGCAAACCTTCCTTTCACAACCCTCAAAATGCAACATTCTGCTCTCTTTAGCTGTTCATTTTTAGGCAGTTTTAGTTTATCTTTGTTTTTCAGGCTGATACTATGGAAATCACGGATTATATTCCTGAAGAATTTGTAAAGTTTATTCTTGTGCTTGTATTTTCTTTGCTGATAGGGCTGGAGCAAAGAAGGCATCACATGGATGAAGATGATGAACTGCTCTTTGGAACCGACCGCACCTATACTTTTATAGGCCTTCTGGGTTATGTGTTGTTCCTTGCCGATCCTCATGCCTTTATCCCTTTCCTGGCAGGCTTTATACTGATCGGGGCTCTGTTGGGCATTCAGTATTTTCAAAGAATCGTCAAGACCGGCAAATATGGCATGACCAGCACTATCCTGGCTTTACTGACTTACTGTATCCCTGTCATGGTATTTACTCAGCCTACCTGGCTGATCTTATCATTTATCGTTTCCCTGTTGCTGATCACTGAACTGAAAAGCCATTTTATCACCTTCTCTAAAAAGGCTTCGGAAGAGGAATTTATCATTTTGGCAATCTTTATCACCCTTGCCGGGGTGGTACTTCCGCTTCTTCCCAATAAAAATATATCAGAACAAATACCTGTCTCTCCTTACCATCTGTGGCTGGCTATAGTCGTGGTGTCTGGTATTTCATATGCCAGTTATTTATTGAAGAAGTTTGTTTTTCCACACTCGGGGATTTTTATAACTGGTTTGTTGGGTGGATTATACAGCAGCACTGCCACGACGATCATTCTATCACGTCAGGCAAAAGAAGGGATTGCAGGAGTCCAGACAATCTCTGCTATCATGATTGCCAATGGAATGATGTATCTGCGCATTCTTTTATTGGCTTTTCTCTTTAACATGCCGGTGGCTTCTCACCTGGCCATACCCTTTACCGTTTTGTTTATAGTATGTTTAGTGCTAACTAAATTTAGTATACCAAAAAAAATAACTGAAGATTCCGGCAATCAGGATATAGAAAATGAGGCGTCCAATAAAAATCCATTGGAATTTAGAACTGCGGCCATTTTTGGCTTATTATTTGTTGTATTTGCGGTCATTACTGAATTCGTTCTGAAAGAATATGGCAATACTGGGGTTACCAGTCTTGCTTTTATTGTAGGAGTGACCGACATTGATCCATTTTTGCTGAACCTGCTTCAGCATAAAACAGGCATTGAAATATCCACTGTCGTTCTCGCCATTATAAATGCCACCAACAGCAATAACCTGATAAAGATGATCTATGCCATTAGTCTTGGCAATAGAAAGCACCGCAGAATTTTAATTACAAATTTCATAATCTTAATAGTAACTGGATTGTTTATTTCTTTTGCTATTTATTATTTACTTTAGCATTTTTATAATTTTTCGAATCTATCAACAATAATCAGAGATATAATGAAAAACAAAATCATTTTAAACATTCTCCCTCTTATATTGATTACAGGAATTCTTTTTTCAGCATGTAAAAAAGAGGAAGATACCGTTGTTCCTAAGGTCATACCTCAGGCAAGCGAGGTAAACAACTTTATATACAGCAGCCTGCATGATTATTACCTGTGGAATAAACAGGTGCCCGCATTATCTGACACCAAATACAATAAAGCGGATAGCGTAAATGCTTTTCTGAATAATTATACCGATCCTCAGGCTTTATTTAAAAGTCTGTTATACCAGCCTGGAAAAGTGGATAAGTGGTCATTTCTGGTAGACAATTCTAAACAGATCGACGACTGGATCAGCGGCATTTCCGAAACAATGGGTTACGATTTTATGCTGGGCAGAATCGCGCAATCGGATACCCTTTTTGGGTTTGTCCGGTACGTATATAAAGGTTCCCCCGCAGAGAAAGCAGGAATGAAACGCGGCGACATATTTGTTAAGATAAACGATAAGAAGCTTACCGTAAGTAATTATAACGATTTACTCTTCAACACTCCCACTTACAAAATATCCTTTGCCACGATAAACAACAGCAGGTTAACCCCGATTGACAAAGCTTACACCATGACTGCTGTCCAAATGCAGGAAGATCCTATTCACATGGATACGGTCTTTACCTTTAATAATCAAAAGGTCGGTTACCTGGTATACAATGGATTCAATGCCGATTTTGACAACCAGTTAAATGACGTCTTTGGAAAATTTAAAGCGGCCAATATCAATCAGCTGGTACTCGATTTAAGGTATAACGGGGGAGGTTCTGTTCAAACAGCCATTTATCTGGCCAGCATGATCTACAGCACTGACCAATCGAAAGTATTTGCCGTTGCCCAGTACAATGATGAACTGCAAAAATACCTGGAGGATAAATATGGCACTAGTGCTTTAAAAGATAATTTTGTCACTAATATTGAACCTACCAGTGCTCATCCTACTGTTCCTATCAATTCGTTAAACCTACAGAAGATATACTTTATCGTTTCGGATAATACCGCCTCTGCCAGCGAATTGCTAATCAATGGGCTTAGGGCCTATATGGATGTTAAAGTGATAGGTATCAATACCGTGGGGAAATATACAGGTTCTATCACCATCAAAGATGAGGACAGCACCGGAAAGGCCATCAGTTCCTGGGCGATGCAGCCTATTGTGGTAAAATATGCCAACTCAAAAGGAGTGTCAGACTTTGTCGATGGATTGGTACCGGATATCAAGGCGGAAGAAGATTTTGCTCACCTGATGCCCTTTGGCGATCCTAATGAAACGCTGCTCAAAGTGGCGCTGGATGATATGCAGGGAATCACCGTTACCAGCCAGACTTTGAAATCAGCCAAAATGGGTTTGAGAAAAATATACGACAGCCAGCAGCTTAAACGTTTTGGCAAAGAAATGTATGTCAATCCGCAGAAGTTTAATGGCCTGAAAAAGTAAGGGAATTAATTTCCCTAATACTGACAATGGTAATATTAAGTTACCCGAATCCGGAAGGGATGATCGCTAAGGATCATCCCTTTTGTGTTTTTGATGCTTATCTTCAAGCTATTTATATATAGAGAAGAATATCTTTGGAAATGTTACAGTTGATAGGATTGGTCGGTGAAAACCGGTTGCTGGTCCCTTCTCCTTTCTTTTTGTCTCAGCCTTTGCCAAGTCGACATTTAGGGTGGATTACCAAAAATATTAACAGAATTCATATGTAGCATGGAATTTTGTTAACTTTATACCAAACAACTAATCCACTTTACTATGAAACAAATTGTCACTATCCTGTTTTGCCTTATTGCCATAGTGTCCCTGAAGGCCCAGGAACTTCCTTATCGCCTGGAAGAACTTACCGCTCCCGATTATGTCAAGGCGGTCGAAAAATCAGCAAAGACCTGTATCCTGCCTATCGGGGTGTTCGAAAAGCACGGTCCTCATCTTCCTCTTGGAACCGATCTTTATACCGCCCGTGAGTTTGCCCTCAGGGCTGCCGCCAAAGAGTATACGGTTGTCTTTCCGTGGTATTATTTCAGTCAGATCAATGAAGCCAGGCATCAGCCCGGTACCATTGCCTACAGTCCTGAGCTGATATGGAAAGCTTTGCAGGAGACATTGGATGAGCTGGCCCGCAATGGTTTTGAAAAGATCATCATTGTCAATGGTCATGGAGGCAACAATGCCTTTTTAAATTTCTTTGGAATGGCCCAGCTGCATGAGCGCCGCCCCTACAGCCTTTACTGGTTTCAGCCAACGGATGACCCGGAGGTGATAAAAAAAGCGGAAGCCCTTACCATGCATGACCCGCTGGATGCCCATGCCGGAAACAGCGAGTCATCGGTCATTAAAGCCATCGTACCTGAGGTAGTCCACCTGGAACGTGCCGGCCAGCAGTCGGGTATGGACCAGGAACGGTTGAGAAATCTGCCCTATGTGTATACCGGCATTTGGTGGTATGCCCGCTTTCCCAACCATTACGGGGGCGATGGTACCAAAGCCAGTCCTGAAGCTGGTGAATTGCTCATTAATTCTACAGTCGACCAGCTGGTAAAGATGATTCAGGCCGTTAAGAAAGACCAGATGGTGCCTAACCTGCAAAAGCAATTCTATGATGAATCAGAGAATCCTGTAAAGACCAAACAGTAAGGGAAGCGATTGAATACATAGACCCCTAGACGCCTGAAGAGGAAATGTAAAATATCGAATAAGAAATAAGAAATAAGAAAGTACCGCTTTGAACAACAATACTTTCTTATTCCTTATTCGATATTTTTATTTCTTCAAATGAATCCATATGATCTATTTGTCTGTGTTTTACTATTGAAGTAGAAAATACTTTGTATCATAAGAAAAATAAGGCCACTCCTGCTACCGTAATCACAGCTCCTACAATTTCTTTCCAGTTTACCTTTTCCTTAAACAGAAATATCGCCGGGGGAATGATCAGCACCGGCACAATGGCCATGATGGTCGCTGCAATTCCGGCCTGGGTATGCTGAATGGCCAGTAGTGAAAACGACACCCCCAGAAAAGGGCCAAACATGGAGCCCAGGGCAATTCTTTTCATGGCAGGCTTGTGCTGCACCGCTTTCCACACATTGCCATAGCGTTTGGATAAAAGGATAATAATGGCAAAGCCAATCATGCCGGTAATCACCCTAATGTGGGAAGCTGCAAAAGCATCATACTGGCCCATTCCTTTTTTACTCATCACCAGTCCAACGCCTTGCCCGATAGCCCCGCCAAAGGCAAGAAGCAGTCCTTTTAAGTTATAATTGGTGGTAATTTTTCCTCTTTTATCCGTCTCCGGATCTTTTGCCTCGCGTTTAAGAATGACTATGGCAATACCTGTCAAAGTTACAAACATGCCCACCCAGTTGCTGGCACTGAGTACTTCGCCCAAAATGATCCAGCCCACAAAAGCAGTGATGGGAGGTGCAAGGGCCATAATCAGCATCGAAATGCGGGCCCCGACAATGACGTAGGCCTGGAACAGCAATAAATCGCCCAGAACAAAGCCGATCAGCCCTGACAACGACAGCCACATCCAGCTTTCCAATCCGACATCCGTGGGGAAAAACAACCCCCTACGAAAATAATTTACAACTCCGTAGATCAAGAAAGCCACTACCAACCGAATAAGGTTGACGGAAAGAGAACCCACTTTTTTCCCCGCTGATTCAAACGACATGCTGGTTATTGTCCAGAAAACGGCTGTCAGCAATGCCGCAATTTCCCCAAAATACATCACCATTGAGTTTCTTTTTTTAGAAGGCCCGAAGTTATATATATTTCCCAAACAGAACAGCAAATAGATAAGTCCACCTGGCACAGAAAAAGTACCTGTCAAAGTTGAACCAAAGAGGGACCTGATCCAGTGTATAAATACTATTGATATACTATTCACATACTAAATGGTGCATTTTAGTATAACAATAGTATATCAATAGTATTTATATACCAAATAGGATCCCTCTCCAATACCACTCTGTCAGATATCAATTGGAGCCGTTATTCAATGTTTTACATTTCTTTGGAAAATAAAAAGGCCGGCCCTTACAGGCCAGCCTATCAACAGGTTGATATCGGATTGATTTATTTTACCACAACAGGAGAGATGTATTTGATATCCCTGGAAGAAGTTCCCAGGCTTATTTCATATTCCCCAGCATCTGTTTTCCAGTTGCTGGTCTTGTCGTCATAATAAGCCATATCGCTTACCTTGAAACTGATAGTGGCCGTTTTTGATTCTCCGGCTTTCAGGAATACCTTTTGAAAACCTTTCAGCTCTTTCTCGGGGCGTAAAACTGGTGCATTCTTTTGGGTAATGT
>DATGYU010000040.1:0-2999 GCA_035297625.1 Prolixibacteraceae bacterium | reverse complement strand
GCTAACGGCCAAAATGGTGCCTGTCATAATGCCTGAAATGGATCCCGGGATAACGACCTTCCAGATGGTCTGCCATTTGGTGGCCCCAAGGGCAAGGCTGGCAGCACGAAGATCACGGGGAACTGTCTTTAAGGCTTCTTCCACCGAGACAATAACTACCGGAAGTGTTAACAGTGCCATGGTAAGGCTGGCCCACAGGATGTTGGGCTGGCCCCATTTGAGCTGTCCTCCCAAAAAGGCATTATCCATGGAGGTTCCTACAAACTTAATGAAAAAGCCCAGTCCGAACAATCCGTAGATAATGGAAGGGATCACGGCCAGGGTGCGCACGGCAAAGCGGATGGTCTTGGCAATGATGGAGTTTTCACTTGCATACTCTGTGAGGTAAATGGCTGTAATGGTACCAAACGGAACGGCTGCCACCGACATGATAATCACCAGCAGGGCTGTGCCATAAATGGCCGGAAAGATACCCCCCTTGGTCATCCCGTCCGTTGGGAAGCTGGTCAGAAATTCCCAGGTGATCTGGTCTTTGCCTCCCATAACTATTACAGTAATCATTACCACCACGATGGCGATGATCACAATGGCAGAGGAAAGCGTTAGGCCCTCAATCAGGATGCCTTTGATATTGTCTTTAAAGTTCTTGATCATTTTCCCTGTATTCTTTTCATTAATTTTCCTTTCACATAAAACTCTGCTATTGCATTCAGAATAAAGGTAAAGATGAACAGCAGCGAGCCGATCAGAAACAGCACATTGTAATGGGTATCGCCAAAAACCACCTCGGCCATTTCCGCTCCAATGGTGGCGGCAAGGGTACGTACCGATTCAAAGGGATTTAAACCCATCTGGGCGGCATTTCCGGTTGCCATCAGGGCAATCATCGTTTCCCCGAAAACACGTCCTATACCCAGTAGAATGGCTGCAAAAATACCTGGGGTGGCCGCAGGCAGAATCACAAAAAAGGCGGTCTGCCATTTGGATGCACCCAAAGCAAGGCTGGCTTCATAATAGGATTTGGGAACTGCCGTAAGGGCGTCTTCGGTGATTGTAAAAATGATGGGGATGGCGGCAATGCCCATGGCAATACCTCCTACAAAAGAATTTAGACGGGTATCATAGTGAAACACATTCTGCAAAAAGGTGGCCAGTACCATCAGGGCAAAAAAGCCAATAACTACAGAAGGAAAGCCTGCTAGCATTTCAATGGTGGGCTTAATGATCTCCTTCATGCGCTTACTGGCAAAAGAGGCGGTGTACAAAGCGGCTAGAATGGCTAGCGGGGCGGCAAATAATAGAGAGATAATAGTAATTTTAAAGGTACCTATAATAAGGGGTAGCAAGCCGTAGCGTGGTTTTTCGGATACCGGAATCCAGTCTTTGCCTGCCAGTGACTTTAGGGCCGTCTGGTTGGCATCGTAGCCACTGCCAGAACTTACCGAATAGCTGTCCTCTTGCGCCGATGCATTGGAAGTACTGTCTACCACTTCTCCATAAGTCTGCTGAGTTTCCTGCTCTGCCGGCTGATCGACCACCTCACCATAAGTTTCCTGCACTTGAGGTTCCTGAGGCGGATCTGCCACCGCTCCGTAAGTTTCCTGAACATCAGTGGATGAAGCTGAAGCTTCCATAGCCGCAGAGGCCTTTTGGGAGGCAAAAATGGGCAGGGATTCACGGAATACAAAAACAAATATCAAAATGATAATGGCAATTGATAAAAAGGCAACTCCCTTGATCACCTTTTCAGCAATAAAATCACTCCACCTGAATTTCCTTCTGGTAATATCAATCAGGTGGGATTCTGAAGAACCGGTATTTTTTATCTTATTGGTTTTTTTAGTCATATCTGTTTGCTTATCCCCTAAATCATCCTATGAATCAAGCGAACCACCCTTAAAAAGAGTAATTCGCCTGTAATGCTGTGCTTAAAATTGCTCTATGTAATTATTTCACAGGGAAATAACCTGCTTCTACAACCAGTTTCTGTCCTTCAGGACTTAAGACCCAGTCGATGTATTTCTTTAACTCACCCGTTGGTTTGCTTTTTACATACATGTAGAGGTAGCGGGAAATGGGATACTGATTCTTGGCGATAGTTTCTGCACTGGCCTGATAAGCAGGGCTGTTGGCATCTTTTTTTACCTTGCATATTTCAATGCCTTCCGCATAAGCTGCACCTCCGTATCCAATGCCATTGGGGTCTTTTTTCACTGCATTCACCACAGCGGCTGTGCCGGGCAGGGTTTGTGTGCTGGAAGCATAATCACCCTTTACCACGTTTTCCTGGAAAAAGACATAAGTTCCTGAGCTGTTTTCACGGCCATACAATTTGATGGCCTTATCATCACCCCCCACTTCTTTCCAGTTGGTAATCTCTCCACGGAAAATCTTGCCTAACTGGTCAATGGTCAGTTCTTTTACCTTATTGGAAGGATGAAGGTAAATGGTGATGCCGTCCTTGGCACAGGCGATTTCAACGCCTAGGGTGTTGTACCTTGATTTGAGCTTGTCCATTTCCGAGCGTTTCATCTTTCGGCTGGCATTGGCGATATCGGTAGCCCCGTTAATCAATGCCGAAATGCCGGTTCCTGATCCGCCACCGGTCACCTGAATGGCGGCTCCCTGATTTTCTTTCATGTATACTTCTGCCCATTTCTGAGCCAGGATCACCATTGTGTCCGAACCTTTTACTGTAATTCTTTCAGGAGCCGGCGTAAAAGCCAATCCTGCCAGGGCCATTACCAGGACCACTACTGCGAATTTTTTCATATTAAGTGTTTTCATTATCTTTTTTATTTACGATTAGACGATTTACAATTTGCGCTGCTCCACTTGGAACCTGGAACTTTAAACTTTAAACTCTTTTAGAACTTAGCCTGTATTCTTAGCGTCAGCATATTGTTGTTGACCACCTTGCTATAATCTAAACCTTTTGCCACTTTGGTTCCATCAGCTTTGGTATAATCTTCTGTCAGGTTACCTACCCCGTCAGTACC
>DATGYU010000039.1:0-20792 GCA_035297625.1 Prolixibacteraceae bacterium | reverse complement strand
CCTGCCACTACCAATTGGTGTGTAAGCAGGTATTCCTCATATTCAGTGCAAACTACCTTGCCTGAATTGTTCTGACCGTTAACTCCTATCCATAACATCATCAACAGGACCATCATCTGGTTTCTCATGCTAATCTTTTTTCTCATTAATGGCCTAACTCTTCACTTAAATCACTTATTAGTTGATTACCTTTAGCTATCGCCATCTTTACAGTTTCCTTGCTGTAATCGCGTTTTTTATAATCTCTCTCATTTGCCAGTGAAGCAAGATGGGCATCCAATGCTTTAAGCAAGTTTTTCACCTTTTCATTAGTTGAGTTAGAAGCCTGTTCTCTGAGCATACGAATCTTTTCATAGTCGACAATACCTTCCCTTAACTTTTCGTAACGAATACAGCTTGTTCCACCAGGATAGACCAAAAAGCAATCGCCCGAAGGCCAAAGGGTGTGTCTTGCATCCCTCAAAGGGTCAGCAGGCCATGCATCATAGGCCCATCTCAGGAACCCGTCATATCCGCATGCTGCGGCATACCAACTGATATATCGCCCTTCTGCCGGGGGCGAGAAAACAAAATTATTGGGCTTTGGAGGAGTACAACATACGTAAAAGGTGGTAGTTTGCCCTTTTGCAGAACGATCTTTGATATCCTTAAGGGAGGGCTCACTGGAAATAACCGGTGAATAATCATCCAGCAAGGCTGTTAGCTCCGGATGCCAGTCGCCGGCATAGGTTATTTTCCATTCTTTTGAATGATCCTTTAATACCTTAATAGCGGCAAGGGTAACATCCATTGGATTTTCATTGATACCCAGGTATACTTTCTTAAACCAGCCTTTTTGGGTAAGGTGTGCTTTAAGATCGTCCAGGAAAACATTCCAAACTGCTTTAAATTCAGGAGATGAAGGCGCCCATTCCGTATACTGATAATTGCCCGACTTCTCATCCTTGTACCTGAACCGATAACCCCAGGGCACCGGCGTATAAATAGTAATTGCCTCATCAACACCCGCTTCCATAGCTAAATCAACATACTGGTCGAAGATGGAATAGTCGAATTTCCATTTACCATTTGTCATTTTGAGCCAATCAATCATAGCCCCTTCAAGCACATAGGAATTATCTGACCAGGGTGAATGTACCGCATAGGTAGTAATATACTTTCCTCCCAAATCAGCATATAGTTTCAGGTGCTTTTTAAGCAGCATCTTGTGTTCGTCAGACCATGGCACTACGTGATAATACCAGGCCACCACCCAGGGGTTTTGCCACAGGTCAAGGCGGTATTTCCAATCGTGCGGTTTAGGAAGATCTTGTCTTTGTACTTTTAAGCTAACGTTAAGTACCACTTTTCCTTTAAGGGAGTTAACTTCAATGGTTCCATTATAATTATTGGGCTCTGCATTGGCGGGTATTTCAAAGGATATCCATACAGGTCTCACAGAATTCCCCGGTAAATCAAAACGATCAAAGGCTTCAAAGCGGTCAGGCATTAAATAAGCTGAGTCGTTGGATACCCCGCAATCAAAATTGGAAGCATTATAGGCCCGGTTAGATACTACGTACCTCACCATATTTAATTTCACATTATCCTTTCCGATTTTTTTACCATTGGCATTGATCAGATCGCTTACTATAAAACGGATTTGTTCAATAGTGTCCGGGGACCACACCAACACCTGGGCATTAAGTCTTTCACCACGCCAGCCTGTTGCCTCCAAGGCTAATGACTTTTCATTTATCGAGGGCACTTCACTTCTCAGATACGATTCATCTGTTGAACCAAAGCCAACATGCAACCCTTTTGGTATCTTACCCCAGGCTGCCGGATCTGAGGGCTTGTCAAAAGTATATTCTGTTTGATAATGTCCTTGAGGCACGGGCACTTTGGCAGGATCTATTTGTCCTGGCTTAACCTGTGCATTCGCTGAAGCAAAGAGTGTTATTGATAAAATAAAAGCTTGTAATTGTTGTTTCATCAGATCGGTTCAAATGGTTAGTTGTTACTGTTATCAGGATTGCAGCAATGCATCGAGAACTAACGATGATGCTCCTAATCCGGCACTATTGTCCAGTTCTGATATCTCAATTTTCAAGGATTGGTAAAGTCTCTGATAAGGAAACTCATTTTCAAGCACTTCTCTCATGCCACTTTCAAAATATACATAGGATTGGCTTACTGAACCTCCCAAAATGATGGCTTCAGGAGCAAGGGCATAAAGGACATTGGCAATGGCCCGTCCAATGTGTTTTCCTAATTCATGAAATAACTTTAACGCCTCAACATCTCCCGACGCCGCTTGCCGGGCAAGAACTTTACCCGAGAGATTTTGATCTTTAAAGAACTGCCCGCTGGCGTATGCTTCAATGGTCTTGTCCAAATAGTAAATGGTTCCAAACTCCCCTGCCCCGCAAAAGCTGCCCGGATAAAGGTGGTTGTTGATAACAATGCCTGCCCCAAGTCCGGTACCAATAGTCATCCCTACAAAATTCCGGTATTCTTTTCCCTTTCCATAGTATTTTTCACCCAGCGCAAAGCAATTGGCATCATTGTTCACATACACAGGCTTATGGAAACGCTCTTCCAGTAATTGTTTTAAGGGAACCACATCCCATGATGGTATATTTACTACATCAAGCACTACATTGTTTTGCAGGTCTACAAGTCCCGGTACGCCAATTCCAATGCCGGTTATCTTATCATCAAAGACTTCAGTAATAGCCCCGGCGATGGCATCAACTACTGTTTCCTTACTCTGATCAAATGGAGTTTCACAGGTATATTGTTTAAGCACTCTGGCCTCTTCAATTAATACTGCCGTAATATTGGTACCTCCCAGATCAACGCCTATCAGTTTCATATATGATATTTATTTATTAGTACTTACCCTGAGCGATTTGCGTGTAAATAGCTCCTTTAGTTTTATTGTCTTATTATCTACCAGCGGCTGTGCCCAATAAGGTATGGCCAGAATATAGCCAAGGGTGACAAACAGAAAAAACATGGCATAGCGCAAGCCTATCTGATCTCCTATCCAGCCAATGATCAAAGGAACGAGTGCTCCGCCAAATATGCCTGAACATAAAATGCCTGAAAAGGCCCCATGATGTTTTTCCTCCGAATTAAGTGCCAATGAAAAGATAATGGAATACATCACCGACAAGAAAAAGCCTGCGACAGGAAAAGCCATTAAGGCCATTGAAGCTGATCCTGTCAGTGCTAGCACAACGGTCAGCATGGACAACAGGGTCACAACTTTTAATACCAGCTTTGAATCTATCAGCTTCAGGATAAGAAGGCCTATCAGGCACCCCACCGACATCAGCCCCCAGAACCAGGCAATGGCGGATGCTCCCTCTACCTCGGGATTATAACCGTGATAAGTGTACAGGAACTTACTCATCCAGTTGGCCAGCCCTTGTTCCGTGCCGACATATGCCATGATGCCCAGAAAATACAAGATTACCTGTTTCTTTCTGAACAGTTCCATATAACTGTGAAATGCCCCGGTTCGTTCCTCTTCTTTCAATTCTACTTTAGGAAATCTTATAAGGCTGATAATAACAATCATTAAGATGATTATTGTTGAAAATATCCAGTACAGTGAGCTCCATGGAAGTTCTTTTGGGGTGACCCTTCGAAGCGTATCTATTAAAAAATTATGGTCTTCCACCCTGTTCATATGTAGCATCAGGTAGGTAAAAACAAAAGGACTGATAAAGGAAGCTGCGCCAAAGATCAGTTGCGCCAGTGCAGAGTTATAGGCAAAATGTTCTTCTCCACCAGCTTCACGCATCAGTGGATTAATGATTACCTGAAGCATGGCCATGCCTATTCCAATGATGAAAAGTGAGACGATTGCCATACTGTATACAGGAAATAATGCAAAAAGGAAGGATCCGATAAAGGTAAGGCCAAATGCTGTCAGCATGGATTTTTTTTCACCATACTGCTCGATCATCATACCGGCAGGTATTGACATTACCCCATAGGCCAGGAAGAATGAAAAGGGAAGAAATGCTCCCAGGGTAAGGCTAAGCCTAAAGTTATCTATCAGAACGGGCATCACTGGCCCCAGGATGTTGGTTATAAATGATATTACAAACCAAATAATCAGAATAAGTAATACTACGAATCTATTTCGTTTCATTCGTCTTCATTTTACAGGTCTATAATCGATCTATTCCATCGTATCCTTCTCAATGAGGCACACCACATTGGGATGTAACCATAAAAAGGAGGCTGGTAACAAGGTAGTTATTTTTTCTGATAAAAACTTATCTACGATCTTTCTTTTCTCATTACCGGTAATCAGCATTAAAATCTTTTTCGACTGTAATATGTCGGCTATCCCTAAGGTCAGTCCATAGGTGGGTTTAACCTGCATCTCCGAAGCCATCGAATGCTTCATTGATGCGGATGTTAGCCTGGCAATATGGCAATGTGCCTGCAAATCGTCTGAAGGCTCGTTAAAAGCCAGGTGCCCGTTGATTCCCAGGCCTAAAATACACAGGTCTATCGGTCCTTTCCTATTGAGATAATCCTGGATAGCTTGACATTCCATTGCCGGATTTTCAGCATCACTTTTAAAACCTGTATATCTGCTTTGATTTATTTCCAGTGGACGGATCAGATGGCCTTGAAGATACGATTCACAAGTCCCCGGATGCATATGGGGGATACCTCCCCATTCATCTAATTTGACAACATGTAACTGATCAAAGAGCTCGGGATGCAATTTGAATTTCTCTCCTAAAAGCCGATAGGTACCTGTAGGACTATTCCCTGTAGCTGTGCACAGCAATAAATCTCTTTTCTTTTCCAATTCATTAAGGACTACTTCACTCGCCTTTAAACTTAACGCTTCGTAGGATTCACACAGTTCGATTTCCATAAATGCTTGCTGCTATTATTTTGCATTGGATGTTAATTTATGCTGCTGGCTACTAGCTGCTAGCATTTTGCCAGTAGCCAGTAGCCAGCAGCCAATATCCCTTATATTTTCAATTCTCCCCAGCCTTTACGGTATTCGCGTTTAACAAATTGGTTGGCCTGTTCAAAATTGGTAATCCTCATATTAGGTCCATCCCATTGGAAATTGATATATCTTCCCGGGAAGACAAATCCTTCCATTTCTCCATATACAGGATCCATCCGTTTTACCTTTTCTCGGATATTAAAGCTGCGAAGTATCAAATTGCCCATCAGTACTGTTTCTGTCAATGGGCCGGCATAGCCTTCAAAAGGAGAATCGACCTCCATTTTTCCGTAACCTGCAATGCAGGCATCAATCCACTGCCAGTAATGGCCATCCATATCCCCTTCCACGCGTGGATATTTCTTTGGAACATTGATGTCCTTATTTAAAGAAAGAGGCAGCAGTACAGGGCTCCTTCCTCCCCATCCGCAGGCGGCTTTTGCCTTGGAACCAACAAAAAGAGTACTGCCTTCAAAATCATTCAGGTTGGTATAGTCCCCCAGGATATTATTCATATTGCCTTCACCCTTGAGTTCGTCAGGACGTTCAGGAGTAATTCCCCCATCCATCCAGTAAAGGTCCAGATCCTTACCGTTCTTCAGTTTGTATTTAAACTTTATGGAACTTGATACAGGTCCGCTTTCCGGATAGATCGCTTCAGAGAAAATGCCATCATACAAAGTGCTGGCACTTCCTGACACTTCTGTCGGATATCCCAGCTCAAGCAATTTGAAAGGAGGGCCTATGATATGGCATCCCATATCTCCCAATGCACCGGTACCAAATTCCCACCATCCGCGCCAGTTAAAAGGCACCAGATTCTCGATATAATCCGTTTGCCGGGCTGTACCTAACCACAGGTCCCAGTTCAGTTCTTTTGGCACTGCAGCCTTTGTTTTGGGCCAGGGAATACCTTGTGGCCAAACAGGCCTGTCGGTCCAGCAGTATACTTTTTCAATATCGCCCAATATGCCTGCTTCTATCCACTCGCGCAAGGTCCGCATTCCTTCACTGGATGCCCCCTGATCGCCCATTTGGGTAACTACCTGATACTTTTTAGAAGCCTCGGTTAGAATACGGGCTTCATATATATCATGGGTCAATGGTTTCTGAAGATAAAGGTGTTTTTTCAACTGCATGGCACTCAAGCCAACGATGGCATGGTTGTGATCAGGAATAGCAACCGTCACAGCATCAAAATTCTTGCTCTCCTTTTCAAACATTTCCCGCCAGTCATGGTAGAAGGGTGCTTTTGGATATTCTTTACGGCGATCAGCAGCCATGCGGTCATCCACATCACACAGATGAGAAATGACTGCATTCTTTTTGGGGGTTTTCATCAATGCCTGTATGTCGGAAGCACCTTCTCCCCCGCACCCGACAGCAGCAATATAAAGTTTGTCGCTTGGAGGTACATGTCCTAGCCCGCTAATGGTATAGCTGGGAAGTATCGTGATAGCGGCAGCTCCTGTTGCGGTCATACCAACAAATTTCCTTCGGGAAATAGGATTTAAACGATTCGTCTTCATTGGTTCTGTTTATGTTGTTAACGCAAGTTGCCAGCATCTGATGGCTTGTCAACTTGATGATTTTAAAATATAAGCAAAAGTGTTTCTGGCTATTGACAAATGGCTACTTGCTACTAGTTACTGGCCCCGGGTTCTCGGGGGCAAAACCATGCTGCTATTGAATTTATATACTTTCAACAAAGCGTTTCTTGCCAGTAGCCAGCTGCCAGATTTTCTACTATTTGGATGATTTTACTCCTTTTTTAAGTGGCTTAACAGCTACTTTTCTAAAGAATACCACATCCTTATCCCCATGGTTTTGAAGGCCTATGTATCCGTATTCAGGGCGAGGTCCTCTGTAGGGTTCAAAGTCAAATTTACGTTCAGGTACAGGGTCTCCTTCTTTAAATTCCATCACCTTTACATCATTCACGTATACAATGGTACGAAGACCATCCAGTGTGATGTCCATGGTGTTCCATTCGGGCCCCGGTTTACCAGGCTTGGCCAATGGTTTTGTAAGCGAATAAAGCATCCCGGTATAATGGTAATCATCTTCGTCCGAGAGTTCCGGTTTATTGTCTATCTGCACTTCATAACCATAAAATACAGGCATCCATTCTTCATAAGGTTCAATGGGAATGCGGATAAAGACGCCTGAATTACTGTTTTCCTTTTCCATTTTGAATTCCACATGAATCACGCAATTGCCAAATTTCTCTTTCGTCCAGTACAGCAGTCCCATCCCGCCATGCCCCCTGATCATACCATCTTCCACAGACATGGAGCCAGGTCCTACATGTTTCCATCCGGTAAGGTCTTTGCCATTGAACAGCTGCCGCCATTCCTCCTTGCCGCCCTGTTGTTTACCTAATGCTTTACCTTGTGTTTGCGCATACGAGAAAATCACTGCCAGGGAAAATAGCAATCCCAATAATACCTGTTTGATCATTAATTTAGCCATGTTAATATTCTTTAATGTTTGATTTCATACAAAAGTAAACATCTGATAAAGACTGTTTTCCTTGAAATGGAACAAGCCTTTATCAGATGTAATTACTCTTTATTGTATAATTAGTTTTTTACTTGACTTTTGATTACCCGACATCACTTCAAGGAAATAAATCCCCTTGTTTAGTTTCATATTCAGAACTTTCTCATTGACAGCACCAGAAATGCTTTCTTCATACTTAACTTGCCCGATTAGGTTATAAATGGTAATCTTCTGTATCTTCCTCCCTTCAGCGAGCCTTATATTCACAAGACCGGTTGTCGGATTAGGAAATAAATTAATAATATCCCCGGTTTTTAAACTAGCACTCGTTCCTGTTGGAAATTGTGTGATTGTAAATGAGGTTGTTGCATATACAGTATAGGCATCGCAGCAAAACAGATATGCTACATAATCACCCGGGGCAAGAGGAGTATTTGGATTTTCCTCAGTCCATGTTCCAAGTTCATAAGGTACACTGTAAGATACCGTACCATTGGCTTTGGTATGATAGCTCCATAACATTGAACGTACATTAGCGGGTATGTCATCCGGATGGTAGACACCGATCCAGTCGGTGCCTTGTCCGCTTTCAAAATTTGGATCATTATAAATAAATTCTATAGGTTCGTTTAACCCGAATGAAAAGGCAGAGCTTACAATTGAAGGGGTATTTAAACCCACCACTTTAAATTCCGATTTGGCTTTAATATTTGTTCCGTTACAACAAAACAAATAGATCACATAATCGCCCATTGGAAGTTCAGCAAATTCCACCGTACTGGAATCTTTTGGCGCTGTCATTTTGAGAGCAGGCTCAGCACTGCCCGGATTTACTCCTTTTTTATATATACCAATCCAGTCAGTAGCAGCAAAGTTTTCATCCTTATAATTTACAAAAATAGGTGTACCAAACGGATAAACACTGGTAGAAGCCTTCACATAAGAGCCCCCTGTTTGTGGTCGCACAACAAATGCATCCGTGCGGGCATATTCTGTGGCCGTAGAGTTGCAACAAAATAAAACGGCAAAATAGGCTCCTGCATTTAGCACTCCGGGAAATGATACAGTACCCGATTTTGACACTACCTGTCCATAAGTAATATAATTGTTACCGGGTATCTCGCCATCTGCATAGATGGCTATCCAATCGCCTGCAGCAAATGACGGATCATTAAAAGTAAATTCTACAGGAGACCCTGCATCAATTTCCAGCTTTTTATAAACCAAAAATGCGGCATCCTTAGCCATCACCTCAAAAGAAGTTCCGGCTATGGTGTCATTACCATCACAACACAACAGATAGGCATCATATCGCCCTACGGTTAAAGTAGTTTTAAAGGATATTGTTCCAGAAGCTCCTGGAATATATTTCCAATCAAGAGGCTGAACACCCTGACCCGGCTTTACCCCTGATTCATAAATAGCAATCTTATCGGTAGCCGAAAATTTAGGACTGGTGTAATTAAACACTATGGAATCCCCTGCCACATAGACCGGAAATGATGTTTCAAATGAAGGGGCTACAACATTGAATTCTGCGGACGTGGCCACTACATCATAGCCATCACAGCATAAGAGTATCGCTTTGTAGCTGCCGGGCTCATCAGGAGCGGCCAGATATAAGATACCTGATTCAGCTTTGATATATTTCCACGTAATAGATGGAGTAGCTTCTCCGGGGGTTTGGTCTGTTTTATAGATGCCAATCCAATCGGTAGAGGTAAAAGAAGGCTTGCTATAGGTAAACCCTATAGAATCCTGGGGAAGGAATACTGTGCCTGATGCTGAAATAGACTGAGCGTAGGTACTGTTAATGCCCAGAGAAATCACCAGACTTAATAAAAGAACGTAAACATTTTTCATGGTAAGTATTTTAGGTTAATAATATATCCAAAAATTGACCGACTCCCACAATCTTATGCCAAATATAGAAATAATTTTATGGTTTCACAACGTTTCGATAATAAAGAATAAACATGTTCTGTTTTATTTTGATTGAAACGAAAGAAGGAATACCTCGTGTTGCGGTAGGTAAAGCTAAAATCAAGGATAAGTTTTTAAAAACTTACATTGTTTAGATACTGAATGCAACAAGTAATGCAAACATTAGGCTGAATGATCAGAAGCTGTTGGGTAATATAATTCATCAGGATCAGTTTAATGCAACGACAATAGTTATTATCCTGATTTTAACGCGAATCATTCTTCTTTAATTCTCATCGAGGCTATTTCTGTATAATATTTCAGATAGGCTTGATATCGTATGAATGGCAATTAAAGGTTCATTTACAGTAAAATCAATCGTTTACTTAATGTATGCGGTTTGTTTTATGGGAAAAACAAAATATGCAAAATGTGAATCATGGGTTAAGCCGGATGTACTAAAAAACTCAACTTGGCAGGTATTTGAGGCATCCATCTGTTCCAATAAATAATCCATAGGATACCATCAAAGTTCAGGGCAAAGTAATATCCCGGATGGATCACATTTGGTATTTAAATACTACATTTATACTATTGTTATACTAAAACCTTGATTTTAGTATAACAATAGTATATCAATAGTACTTTATATCCATACCTGGTCCAACTGGATTTACTATTTAAAGGAAGGAGTTTACTATTTTAGATATTTTGTAACATTACCTGAAAAACCTTGATACTAATGTGTAATTACCAGTTTGCCTTTAAGAAGGACATGTATAATTAGTAAATCGGTAAAATACGGTTCTATTGCTGGAATTTGATTACATTTGTATTATTGAAACTTGCATTTTATGTATAGTGTTAATATTCAATTACTTTAATTATTTACAAAACGATTTAATTTCCATTTATTGGTTTCGTTTCGTTTATTATTTATAAAGGAATTGGAATTTTAAGTTCACCTTATGGTATTTGATATGATAAAAGAGCAAATCATTTCTACGGTTGAAAGAAGAAGAATTATTCTGGAAGAACTTCAAAAAAACAAACAAGTAGATATTTCAACGTTAAAAGGCCAGTTTAACGTGAGTGAAGTTACTTTGAGGAAGGATTTACGGTATCTGGAAAATAAAAATCTCCTGATCCGTTCCAGAGGAGGCGCGATGTTGTCAGTAAAAGTGGGCAAAGACCTGTCGGTCAGAAAACGAATGGTATTGAACCTCGATCAGAAAAAAGAAATTGCCAGGGCAGCTCAGTCATTGATAAAAGATGGAGATACCATCATTGTTGACTCCGGGACTACCCTGATGCAGCTGGTTTGTCTTTTGGATAAAGTACGAAACCTTACGATAATTACCAACGCGCTGGACATTGCCATAAAACTATCTGAATATAACCATTTAAAGATCATTGTTCCAGGGGGCACTTTCCGTAAGAAATCATGTTCGCTTGTCGGAGTGAATGCTGTTGAGAATTTTCAGGCTTTCAGAGCCGATAAATACTTTGTAAGCGCTGATGGCATTACCCGAGAAGGGCTTTTTACTTCCAACCTGGAAGAAGGACAAATTGCCAAAATCATCATGTCCAATGCCAAAGAAAACATTGTTCTGATCGATTCCAGCAAATATGAAAGAACAGGTATCATGAATTTTGCCCCGCTTAGCAAGATTCATACATTAGTGACTGACAAGCAGATACAACCCGCCTTTGTTGACTATTTAAAAGAATCAGGTATTAAACTAATCATTGCACAAGATTGATTGATAAAAATCGTATATTAATTGAACGATTTTTATTTATTTTACTAATCTAATCTAAACTAATAAATGTATGGCTTCAAATAGAAGAGATTTTCTTCGGACTTCCCTCTTAAGCGCCGGAGTTTTAGCAACAGGCTTCACAGGGCAAGCCTCCTCAATCATCAACGATCCCTCAGAAGGAAAGAAAGACAGAAAAAAACAACGGTTTAATATGTCAGGCTATGCAGCCCCCAGGCTGGATAAAGTTCGTATAGGTATTATTGGTCTTGGGATGCGTGGCCCGGGTGCTGTTGAACGTCTTTCATATATTGAAGGAGCCGAGATTGTTGCCCTTTGCGATATTTTTGAGGACCGTGTCGAAAAGATGCAGCAGCTGCTCGAAAAGCAAGGATTACCAAGGGCAAAAGCTTATTCAGGAACTAAAGATGCCTGGAAAGGGGTGTGTGAAAATCCGGATATCGATCTTGTTTATATATGTACACCATGGGCAATGCATACCCCGATGGCAGTTTATGCCATGGAACAGGGAAAACATGCCGCTTCCGAAGTGCCTGCCGCCACTACCATCGATGAATGCTGGCAACTGGTGGAGACTTCAGAACGCACACGCAAACATTGCATGATGCTTGAAAACTGTTGCTATGATTTCTTTGAACTGCTTACCTTAAATATGGCGCGTCAGGGATTCTTCGGAGAGATTGTTCACGGGGAAGGCGCTTACCTTCATAATTTGCTGGAGCTTAACTTCAAAAAGGATGGCTATGCCGATATGTGGAGACTCAGAGAAAACCAAAAGCGAAACGGGAACCTCTACCCTACCCATGGCCTTGGACCTATCTGCCAGGTAATGAACATCAATCGTGGTGACCAGATGGAATATTTAACTTCCATGTCTTCCGCCGACTTCCAGATGGCAAAAAAGGCCAGTGAACTGGCGGCTACCGACAGTTTCTATAATGAATTCGCGGGTAAAACATTCCGTGGCAACATGAACACTACCATCGTTAAGACTTTTAATGGACGCACCATTATGATTCAGCATGATGTGACCAGCCCGCAACCATACTCACGCATCCATAGGATCAGCGGCACCAAAGCATATGCCAGCAAATGGCCGGAACCGGCACGCATTGCTGTTGGCGATGAGTGGCTGAACGATGAGGAAATGAAAAAGCTGGAAGCTCAATATACCCCTGAAATAGTAAAATTAATGGGTGAAATGGCCAAGAAGGTTGGTGGACATGGAGGTATGGACTTCATGATGGACTGGAGGCTGATCGATTGTCTGCGCAATGGCTTGCCATTGGACGAGAATGTTTACGATGCGGCACTGTGGAGCGCGATAGCCCCGCTGAGTGAGAAATCGGTAGCCAACCGTTCCAATTCTGTAGATGTACCTGATTTTACAAATGGCGCGTGGAAGACCAATGCTCCTGTGGAATTAACACTTAAAGGCGGGGGAACTACAGGGGTGAGAGAGATCAAAAAATTATAAACTTTAAGGAGTAGGGAGCAAAGCCTTCTGGTGAATCATTCCCTGTGACCTTAAGCTCCTTAGAGTCCTTAGAGTCCTTAATAGGGAAAGAGCGCAGGAAATAACTGTTATTTGAACTTTCCCACCTGCCAGCGGGCAGAAAATATTAAACCATAAACAACAATGAAAATTTCATTTAAGAAATTTCACCTTATCCTGGCATTGGCCCTGTTAACCGGTTCTACTTGTTTAAAGGCGCAGGATGCCGATCAACTGTTGCTAAAAGATTTCAGGCCTGTATCCATCTACAAAATTCCCGTTACAGCTGTGAATAAGGCTGTATTTCCTGTGATCGACATTCACTCACACGATTATGCCCAAACAGAAGCGGAAGTCGATAGATGGGTTAAAACGATGGATGAATGCGGCATTCAAAAAACAATTATCCTTTCAGGGGCAACAGGGGATAAATTTGATGCACTGGTTAAGAAGTATTCAAAATATCCGGATCGCTTTGACTTATGGTGCGGGCTCGACTATTCAGGCTATGACCTGCCCGGTTATGGTGCTGCAGCGGTAAAGGAGCTGGAACGTTGCTATAAAATGGGTGCAAAAGGAGTAGGTGAATTAAGCGACAAGGGCATGGGCGTCAACTATTCGGAAGCCAGGAAAACCGGGGGGATGCATTTTGATGATGCCCGCCTGAAACCTTTGTTTGACAAATGCGCAGAGCTGAAATTGCCGGTTAATATTCATTTGGCCGATCCCATCTGGATGTATGAGAAAATGGATGCCAGCAATGATGGGCTGATGAATGCCCAAACATGGCGTATTGATCTTTCAAAGCCCGGCATCCTTGGTTTTGATGCATTAATGGGAACCCTGGAAAATGTGGTAAAGCAGAATCCTAAGACAACATTTATTGCCTGTCATTTTGCCAACCTGAATCACGATCTTGAACGACTGGGGCGGATGCTGGACCAATATCCAAATTTGTATTCGGACATCTCGGCCCGTTATGCAGAATCGGCTACCATACCACGTGCCATGCAGGCTTTTTATATGAAATACCAGGATAAATTGCTCTATGGAACAGATATGGGATTGGATCAGGATATGTACAGGCTTACCTTCCGTATTCTGGAATCAAATGATGAGCATTTTTATGGCAGGGAGATATCCACGTACCACTGGGCCATGAATGGTTTTGCCCTTCAGAAAGACCTGCTCAAAAAACTATATCGTGATAATGCAACGAAATTGCTTAGCGGCAACAAGAAATAATAATTAACACGGGTAGCCAGCTGTAAGATGCAGGGCGACCTGAATATTGAAAGGGATAAGCAATAAAAAGCTTCAGACCCCCGAGGACTCGGGGCCAGAAGCAAGTAAACTGAATTAATTACCAACAATAAAACTAAAATTAATGGAACCAACCATACTACTAAAGGCTTTTGGATTAGATACCAACCACTGTGAAATAAAATCATTGGGTGATGGATTGATCAACACTACCTGGATTGTAAAGGATACCGCAAAGGGTAAAGACTACGTATTTCAAAAGATCAACCACAATGTCTTTAAACAACCCGGGGCCATTACTTCCAATATCAGGCTGATTGATGATTATCTTCAGGCAAAATACCCGGATTATCTCTTTACTTCACCCATCAGCGCCACTAACGGAGAGGACATGATTACAAGTGAAGATGGCGGTTATTACAGGCTGTTTGGTTATGTTGCAGGATCATTTACCCGCAATGAGCTTCAAAAACCCGTACAGGCTTATGAGGCAGCCCGTCAGTTTGGAAAATTCACAGGACTGCTCTCTGGCATTGACATTTCACAACTTAAAATAACCATTCCTGATTTTCACAACCTTACATTGCGCTTCAGTCAGTTTACCGATAGCTTAAAGGCTGCCAGTCGTGAACGATATGAGAAAGCCCTGGAAGGAATCGTTTTTTTAATCGAAAACAGGGCCATTGTTGACGAATTCAAACATATTATCAGTTCAAAGGATTTCAAGCTAAGGGTTACCCATCATGATACCAAAATTAGCAATGTACTTTTCGACAAGGATGACAAAGGCCTTTGCGTGATAGATCTGGATACTGTGATGCCCGGATATTTCATCTCCGATATGGGAGATATGATGCGCACCTACCTTTCACCTGTCAGTGAAGAGGAAAAAGATTTCAATAAGATTGAAGTTAGGGTTGAGTTCTTCGAGGCCATTGTAAAAGGATACCTGAGTGAGATGCAAGGCGTACTTTCTGAAGCCGAGAAACGAGCCATTGTCTATTCGGGAAAATTCATGATCTATATGCAGGCATTACGCTTTATTGCTGATTATCTGAACAACGACGTATATTACGGATCAAGGTATGAAGGACATAACCTGGTACGCGGACTTAATCAGGTAGCCCTGTTAAAAAAATACCTGGATAAGGAATCCCAATTAAATGAAGTAGTTGCACGGGTGACTGGCAATTAGTTGTCAGCTGCCTGCTTCAGCCAATAGCCAGAAGCCAGCACAACGAATAAACAATACAAATAAAAACCCACAATACTAAATGAACAATAAGGCAGACAGTACAGCAGTTCCTTTACCGGGAAGGGTAAATTCCATTGACTTCTTTCGAGGTCTAACCATGTTTCTTTTGGCGGGAGAAAGCACAGCCCTGTACTCCCACCTGCTGGAAGTTGACAATCCGGTTGTTCATGGTCTTGCCATGCAGTTACACCATCAGGAATGGCACGGATTGCATTTCTGGGATCTGATACAGCCTTACTTCATGTTTATTGTAGGGGTAGCGATCCCTTTTGCAGTGGTCAACCGCCTAAAAAAAGGAGACTCAGAAAAGCTAATCACACTGCATGCCTTTAAAAGAGCTATTCTGTTGCTGTTTTTCGGATGGGCCCTCTATTGCATAGGCCCAGGCAAGATAGTCTGGCAGTTTCAGAACGTACTGGCGCAGCTTTCAGTTACCTATCTGGTGGCTTTTCTGATCAGGGATAAGAGTTTTACCTTCCAGCTTAGTTTTACCTTGGTGTTTTTGTTATTGATGGATCTGGCTTACCGGTATTTCCCGGTGGAGGGATTTAATCATCCATGGGTCAACTTTGAGAACCTGGGCAACTGGGTCAACAATAAGATTGAAGGGGTCGACAGGGCCAGCGAATGGGCTTCGCTGAATGTGATATCCACCACTTCGCATACTGTGTGGGGTGTATTGTGCGGGAAACTGCTGATGAGCCAAAAGCCTGTGAAAGAGAAGATACGGACCTTGCTGATAGCAGGAATTGCTGCCCTGGCCATAGGCTACGCTATGGACCTACTAAATATCACCCCCATCATTAAAAAAATAGCCACTTCATCCTTTGTATTTGTTAGCGGCGGATGGGCTATCCTGACCTTATGCTTGTTTTACTGGCTGGTAGATGTACGCAAATCATTTGCTACGGGCGAGAATGCCTTTAAAATAGTAGGTATGAATTCCATTTTTATATACCTCTTTTTTGAAATAGGTGGAAGCAACTTTATAAGTCATATATTCATACCCTTTACCAATGCACTTTTTGGATGGGCCGGCCAATTAACCGTAAATCTTATTAACAGTGCCGCTGTATGGGCCTCATTGTGGTATTTATGTTACTGGCTTTATAAGAACAGAATATTCATCAAGATTTGATAGCTTAAGGGTTGAAAGGTGCTGTTGTTGTTAGGGATAAAAGAGTTGGTTACTGGCATCTGATCACTGGCTATTGGCTGTTGTTATCAGAAGCCAGTATCTAATCGCTTATACAATGGCATTCCTGTTAATTGGGCTATCTTTTCTGCCAGTTTATCGCCTTCTTTGGTGAAAGGCCATACAAACAGACATTTTAAAGGATAATCCTCTTTAATGGCTGCTATGGTGTCCAAAAGAAGCTGTTGGGTAATTCCTTTTCTGCGGTATTCTTCCAGAACCAATGCTGAACACAGGTAAAGTGCCTCGTACTTTACATTCATGGGTGTCAATTCAAACAGTTCTTTTTCTGATATTTCCTTATTCAAAAAGCGATGCATTATCTCCATGGTAGTGGGAATCACCAACAGCCATACCACGGGCCCATTCTCATCGCTGTAATCAGATAACGTGAGAGGATGAAGCTGATGCAATTTATCTAACACCTCAGGATTGACATTTAACTGCTCTGGGTCGTTCTTGTAAGCAAAAACTTCATCAGCCAGCTGTACCAATCGTTGATAATTATTCTTTGTCACAGAATCCATATATCAGTTTTATATTCTCACAAAGAAACGGAAGATTAGATAAAAAGTTTCTGTCATACTGCAGATAAAAATTTCATTTAAGTTGAATAACTTTACGCTTTGCTGAACCTATTTACACCAATCGACCATTACGCCAACAAACACACTTATGAAAGCCTTTCACCAATTATCCAAATACGCTGTTATTCTTATATTTCTATGCATTGGACTTACCTTTGTTTTATATAGCCAAAACAATCACCCTTACCAGGATATTACCCATAGCAGTAAGGTTTTTGGCAAAGAGAAGACCTATAGAATTTATCTTCCCCAAGGCTATCAGCAATCCGGAAAAAAGTATCCGGTCATCTATTTCTTTCATGGCTGGGGAGGTCGTTATTTCAAGGACGACAATGCAAGGCTGGAATATGAGAAACTGGGCAGTCTGGTTGATAAATACCAGGTCATCCTGGTGATGTGGGATGGCAGCATGGATGAATCAGAGCCAAGGCCATACAACATAGGTTACCACCAGGATATCAAATACAACATACAGATGAAAGATTATCTGCCTGAACTGGTGGATTGTATCGACTCCAATTACAGGACCCTCAAAGATCGCAATCACAGGGGTATCATTGGTTTCAGCATGGGAGGAATATTATCCTTTTACCTGGCAGGCAAATATCCCGATATGTTTTCAGCTGCAGTAAACATGGTAGGAAGCCCGGAGTTCTTTATCGGCCTTCCCGAAAATCATACCCTATACCAGGTAAGATACATGTTTGATAACCTTCGGGATGTGGGTCTTTTGTTTCATAACCGCGATAGCTGCCAGATGTCGGGATTAAATGATGAAGTAAACAATGGAGCCATCTGGAGTGAAATGAAAAATTACGAGTACCACAAACTCAAAGGCGGGCATAAAGTAGATGATCCGGGGGAAACCAAGGTATTCGAATCTGCGGTAAAGTTTATAAATGATCAGTTTTCACATCCTGTACCAAGGCAAGAACAATGGACACACTATGACTTATGCCCTGAATTTTCGGTATGGGATTACAGCGTTAAAAGCAATAAAGATAAACCAGGCTATCTTTTGTTGAAAAATGTTGATGCCCACGGTTTTGGATTTTATACTACCCAATGGCTTCCGGGCGGGCCTGCTGTAAAAAACTGCAAGGCCAATATTACTACAGCGCCACTATATCATCCTAATACAATCTATCACATCAGCAATTACAATACCCTTGAAAATAAGTTTCATATGGAGCAACAGCCCGCTGACAAGGAAGGACGATTGCATTTTGAACTGACAGAAGGCACAGAGATTGGTGTACTGACGGGTAAAGGGCCTGCCGGATATGCTGTTATTGATTATCAGTTAAATGAAAACAAGAAAATGCTGAGGGTAAAAGAAACGGATGGATTAGTGCTGCATATTCTGAACAGAGACGGTGCTCTTGCCTCCCAAGGCACGATTGAAGTTACCCTTTCCTGTGCTGATAAAACAGTGAACATACCCTTCCCTACTCAAAAACTCCAATCTGGAAAAGGCCAATATCTGATCGATACAAAACCTTTTAAAATAACCACCACTAAGATAGCGCCCTCTGATTGTTCGCCTGAATACCTGCGGATAAATGTCAAGATAGCGTGTGGCAATCAGAGGAATGAGAATACAGTAATGATCCCTGTTTCTTATGAAGCAACAACGTTTAACGACGTCTTGGTGGATGATGGTCGTCTGATGAAACTACAATTCAGGAATGAAGAAAATGGGGAATTAATGGATATTACCAATCCTGGAAAAGGCTCAGGCAATGGTGATGGTATGGCTGCCCCGGGTGAAAAGATCATGCTGTTTAAAGATGGCCACCGCTTACGCTTGTATTCAGATGACCCCTATGTGGTAAATGATGAAGAACAACTGGCAGATGAGGTTTTGCCCTCCGTATGGCCCGATGGATTTACCCTTAGTTCAATAGTAAAAATAGCACCTGATTGTCCGGCCGGCCATGTAATAGAATTTATTGGCCATTACGAAACTAAAACCTGGTTTCCTATTTACAGGCAGGTTAAATGGGGAAAAGTAAACATTACCGTTCATCCCTAAAAATGAAATAAGGCAAGCGGTATACATTATTCCGCTTGCCTTACAATTCCTGAATGACTGGTTCTGTCAGTCATGCAGCTTTCTGGGGTTTCCAGTCTTTATTAATAAAATAACGTCCTTTTACTTCCTTGAGTAGGCCTACATCTATGGCTCGGCGAATGATATCATAGATTTTCAACCGTCCTTTTTCGGTATATTTGATATGCAAAGCAGAACGGTTACCACCATCACTACCCTCATATTTAAAAGTCTCTACCACGCTGTAATTTTGCCCCTGGTATTTGGCAGTAAGGCTATAGCCGGTAGAGGTTCTGCGAAGAAAGCCTGCTTTCACAAGTAACCTGTTAAGAATCACTGCTGACATGTTAAACTGAGCTCCTATACTGGTAGCTGTATGTGCCGAAGTTGAAGTCAGCACTTCATTGGCATAGGCAACAATGGGCGCCTGATGCTCTAGCTGTCTCTTCATGCGATCCAATTCTTCATCCTTTGCCCTAAGGATTTGCTTTTGCCTATCAATAGCTTCTTTTGCTACCAAAAGAGCACGCTCCATCAACATCTCAGGAGTCTCATCTTCTTTTGAAACAATGTATCCTCCTGACTTATGCAGAGAAGGGAGTACTTCCCGTGTGACCCAATCGGTAAAGGCTTTGGCCTCCGGCATTCGGCTCTGGAAAATTACCTTGTACAAGTTAGCTTCTGTTATAAAGAACAATTCTCCCATACGCTCAAAAATGGTACCGTCAGCCCTTTTAAGGATATTTACGACCCCGGTGGTCGTAACAATACCTTCAGGATTTAAAGTCGATTTTGTCATCACTACATTACCAATATCAAGAATATGGCATACATCGTTCAGGCAGAATAATGATGTTCCGGTGTCGGTAACCATGGTTCGAATTTCACCAAACCGCTCGTTTTTATATATTGTAATAGGTTCCATGTACTGTTTCTTTTTAAAATGATTAAAAGTCTTTCTTCTTTCAACACTCAGTCCGCAATTCAATTACTACTACCGGGCTTTTGATGCCAGGATTTATCCTGTATTAGATATTTACCCAGGAAGGCATTATATATCCTTTTTCATCATTTAAAGGCAATGAATTTGTTTTTTTGATCATCATTGCCTAGGTTTGCACCAGGAAAGAGTAATATTAAGCTATTTTATTGCTTATATTTACGGCATACAAAGATAATAAAAAGGTTTTATATTGGCAATATATTACTAATTTATTCTCTATATTTCAAACTAAACAAATACTGTACCAGTGATTGATTTAAAGCTTTTCAGGAAGGATAACGGAATAAGACAAAGCGAGCTGTGCGCCTTGTTGGGTGTGAAGCAATCGTACATCTCATTAATGGAAAGCGGTGTAAGGCCACTTAACCGCGAGAAGTTTGAAATCCTGCGAAACCATTACGGTGATATTGTAGATGCTTATCATGAAAAATTTAAGCAGATTAATAAAATCTCCCCGGAAGAAAAGCGAACAGAAGCACCTGTAAGTAACATGTCGGTTGACGAACGCGGCATAATGCTCCAGTTGCTGGCCGAAAAAGACAGGGTAATCGAATTACTTAAAAAATACAATGACCTTGCGGATAAATACGAAGCAGCCCTTGAGAAGATTGCCAGGCTTGAAGAAAGGCTTCACAATTCAATGGCCGATAAAATCATTATCAAGAAAGTGGAACCACGCGATGGGACTGCTGAGCTGAATTAAGGGAAATTAAATCAAAGATTTGTTTCTCTATTTCAGAAAATCCACTAGTTAAATTGG
>DATGYU010000038.1:0-3170 GCA_035297625.1 Prolixibacteraceae bacterium | reverse complement strand
TTTTGGGCAATATCGGTGATATAATCATTGGCCTCGCGCAATTCCTTGCAGACAATCTGAAGCATGTGATGGGAAAACTGCCAGTTGTTTTGAATCATGTATAACAGCGTCTGGTAGGGAACATGGCACAATACAGCCTCTTCGATTACCTTGGCCGTGGTACAGGCCAGCTCCTGGCTTAAAAGCGAACGGTAAGCGATAATATCGCCTTTTTTGGCAAAGCGGATGATCTGTTCCTTACCGTCAATACCGGTTTTAAATATTTTTAAGATACCCCTTGTTACACAGTAAAAACCTGTTAATCGACTTCCTTCCCTGTAAATAATGCTTCCTTTACTATACAAGGTACAAGTCTTATCATAATTTAACTGGGTGAATTCCTTTTCCGTGAGCTTTTTAAACAGCTGAAATCCCGAAAGCTCGCAATCTTCTTCAGCAGGTCGTCTAATTGAACTTCTCATCAAGTAATTTTGTTTTGTTAATAATTAAAACAATATTGGTGACAAATGTATGCTTTTATTAGAAAAACAAATAACATGCATTGGTGATAGATTTCGAACGTAAAAATAGCGTATTTATTGAAATTCCAATAATATATAGTCACTGGAAAGCAAATTGCGCGATTCACTCAACTAATCGGGGCTTAGGATTTTACAGGATGCTTATCCTGTAGCCAGGGTGAGGCTAAGGGGAGAATGAAATACTAAATATTAAAACATGAAACATGTGATTGATATGGCCTGGAAACAAAACCTGGCCTTTGAATGTGAGATGGATGGACATCGATTAATAGTAGATGCTTCCAAAGAAGGGGGAGGAGATGATCTGGGTCTGCGTCCCAAAAAGCTGATGTTAGCAGCCCTGGCCGGTTGCACGGGAGTGGATGTGATGATGATCCTGAAAAAGATGAGAATCCATCCCGAAGCTTTTAATGTTATGGTAGAGGGAGAGCTGACAGAAGAGCACCCCAGGCATTATCACCAGATGAAAATCATTTATCAGTTCAAGGGAAAAGATCTTCCCATGGATAAACTGCAAAAGGCAGTCCGGCTTTCCGAAGAAAAATACTGTGGAGTGATGGCCTCTTACCGTTTGGCCATGAATATTTCCATGGAAATAAGGGTGACAGAATAAAAGCTAAGGGCAAGGGGCATGTTGCCAGAAAAGTGTTCAGTGTTCAGTAATCAGTTCTTCTGTTCCTTGAAACTTTATGAAGCTGTCTCTTTTGCCCCCATTATCCCTAAAAGTCTCTATTGTCCCTAAAACTTTGCCTTCAATTGTCATACAACAGAAAAAAATACCATGGAATCCGTAATTTATCCATTTCCCACCCATCACCTTCCCCCTATTTTTGTCACTATATAAAAACAATTAAATTTTTAAACAGTTATGAAATCTATTCAAATGAAATCATTAAGCATTTTTGTCCTGGCCCTCACATTAACTTCGGCCGTTATGGCCTCTACCCAAAAAGTGGACGTCCAGAAAAGCAAGGTAGAATGGACAGGTAAAAAAGTTACCGGCCAGCACACAGGAACCATTGACATTCAGCAAGGCGCTGTTGAAGTAAATAAAGGCAAGCTAACCGGGGGAAAGATTGTGATGGATATGCAATCGATTAAAAATGTCGATTTGACCGATCCGGAATACAATACCAAGCTGATCAATCATCTAAAATCCGATGATTTCTTCTCGGTAGTGAAATATCCAACCTCTCAGCTTGAAATTACCAAAGTGGAAGGTACAGGCACTAATTATACCGTAACAGGCAACCTGACCATTAAAGGCAAAACCAACCCCGTAAGCTTCCCTGTCACTGTTTCCAAAGAAGGAAAAGATAACGTTTACAAGGGAACCCTTACGGTCGACCGCAGCAAATATGATGTGCGCTACGGATCCAAGTCTTTCTTCAATGACTTGGGAGACAAAGCCATCAGCGATGAGTTCGCGCTTGATTTTCACCTGGTAGCCACTGAATAAAGGATTGAAGGACTGAATTACTCAATACGGATCGCTTATTGCCAGATAGTTAGTCATTTAAAGTCCCACCCTCTATACTCACTATTGGTGACGGTCACTAGTTTTTAAAATACAAAATTGATTGATATAAGGAATCCGGGCTGCCGGGTTCCTTTTTTATTGCCATGGCTTTCAGAATGAAGGCCATTATCTATTCCTATTTTTTACCACCTTAAAATGTCCAATGCTCTTTTGCTTATCCATTACAGTTACAATATACAATCCGTTGGAAAGGGCGGAAAGATCAATTTGTTGAGTGGCATTCAGGGTTTCAGACATCAGGCACCTTCCGGCTAAATCTGTAACCTGCACGCTCCTATCCTTTAGGTTCCCAAAGTCAATATGAAGCCAACCATCCGTTGGATTGGGGAAGAATTTCAAATCACTCAAATTGTTAGGTTCTTTTATTCCAACATACACATACTGGTAGGTACAGGATTCAGCAATTCCCGTGGAATACAGTCCAAACTCCGCGTCCTCATAACAGCGAAGCCCCGCGCTGTAATTGCCATCGATTACGATACTGGCGCTAATGGGGAAATTAAAAAGATAATGGATATCCCCAATTCTTTCAATGATTTGCGAATCATAGGCCTCACTTCTTATGCTGTCGCCATTGATATCATAATTCACAACCTGGTACCTGACCGATAACTTTCTCAAGGATCTTTGGTTAATGGTGATCCTTTCCACATCATTAACTTTTACAATAACCGTATCTATAGATTCATCCCAATCCTTAACAAGGTATTTCCAGGAATCGCCTTTTTGGGCATTAAAGGCCACCATAAGTTGAAAAGAATTAAATTCAGGTACATAACGAAACAGACTGTCATTGGCAAAACGGATGTATTGTATTCTTGAGGGTAACCCGTCAAGCGGCTTGCAATCCAGCCTTCGGCAAGAATAGCCAAGGATAGTGGTGTCTTTTACCGAATGAATGGTTAAATAGTCGATGTCCCCTTGAAAAGCAAATTGCTCGGTATAATGCCACATGGCGCCAACGGGTGCAAAATCCTGAGCCATGGAAACGTTATTTATCATCAGCAATAAACAGCTTAAAAGAATGGTAAAGCGCTTCATTGTAATAAGTTATTTGAGATACAAAAATCAAATATTCGCCTGCATCAATGCTGCCAATAAAGGTAATA
>DATGYU010000037.1:0-22613 GCA_035297625.1 Prolixibacteraceae bacterium | reverse complement strand
ATTGTATGCAGCTGATCGAGAAGCAGCCGGTCGCTAAAAAGGGACGTAAAAAATAAATTGTCAGGAACAAAAAATTTTACGTTTGACGTTTAATATAAAAGCGTATTTTCAGAGCTTTTAAAAAAGGAATATAAATGGACTTTCACCATTATTTTAACCCGGTTGATTTTGAGAAGTTTGAAATCGCAGAATGGGCCAGCAACAAACTCTCTTTGGGAGCGCTTCTTCAGAAAAATGCGGAGAAGCTTAAGGTTGAGAAAGCCGATTTAGTGATTATTGGCGTTGAGGAAGACAGAAATTCCTCGGTTCCGGGTTCGGCAAAGGCACCCGATGAGATAAGAAAACATCTGTACAACCTGAACCGGATTGGGCCAAGGGTGAAGATTTTAGATCTTGGAAATCTAAAAACCGGTCATAGTGTGAACGATTCCTATTTTGCCCTCAGGGATATCTGTGAGGCCATCATTGAAAATAAACAAACGCTCATCGTGTTGGGCGGAAGCCAGGATTTGACTTTTGGCATCACCAAGGCATATGAAGGCAGGATGTTTAACCTGGTGACCCTGGATCCGAAACTGGATTACCGCAAAGGGGTTAAGAGCGTTAATTCGGAAAATTACCTGAATTTGATTTTCGAAAAGCAGAAAAATCTGTATTCCTACACCGCCCTTGGGTATCAGAACTATTTTGTGGATGCTACCGAGCTGGACCAGTTTAATAATTTCTACTGGGATTTAAAGCGCCTTGGCCAGATACGGTATGACCTTTCCTGTACAGAGCCCATTTTCAGGGATGCCAATGTATTCAGTTTTGATTTCAATTCGCTGCGATACCCGGATGCCCCGGGCCAGTCGTTTGCCTCGCCCAATGGATTGTATTCAGAGGAGGCCTGCCAGGTAGCGCGCTATGCCGGCACCAGTGATGCCCTGAATGTGGCAGGTTTTTTCAATTTAATACCCGATAAAGATCTGTCAGGCAATTCATCCAGGCTGATGGCCCAGATTGTCTGGCATTTCATTGACGGGGTTGTGAACCGCAAGCCGGAAGACCCGGGCGATGATTCCGACAATTTCAGCCAGTTTATTGTTGACATGTCGGATATGGATATGACCATCGGATTTTTTCAGAGCCGGCTGACGGGAAGATGGTGGATGCAGATAGATGATTTTGATCACAGGGGAAGCGGAATGTATCTGGTACCCTGTGAGGAGGATGATTACCAGAAGGCTTCTCATGGTGAAATTCCGGACCGTTGGTGGAAAAATATGCGTAAAATGCACAAAAGACAAAATAATTATAGATAATATTCGTTCAGTGTCATACGATAATGGCGTTTTATTGGCCGGAGTATTCAATTAATTGTTTACTTTACACTAATTAGACGCAATTAAGTTGCAATGGTCTTGTATGAAAAAAATATTTTGCTTTTTATTTTTATATATTATAGTTATCTTAGCCGCAATTGCCCAGCAAGATCCGCAGTTCACCTTTAACAAGATGACCCAGTTGTCTGTTAATCCTGGATTTGCCGGTAACGATGGGGTGGTAACTGGGGTTATACTCAACCGGTATCAGTGGACCGGCGTTGAGGGGGCTCCACAGACCCTGTTGTTTAGTGCCGGTGCGGCCACCAATGTATTTGGAGTAAAAAGCGGAGTGGGAATCAATATAATGAGTGATGAATTGGGGTTTCAAAAAAATATTTCAGTAGGTTTCGATTATGCCCTGCGTAAAAATACGTCTCTTGGAATGCTGGGCATAGGGGTATCTGCCGCTTTTTATAACATGGCCATCAATGGAGAGTGGTCAAAAATTGAAGGTGAATATTGGACCTCACCTGAAAGCGATCCGTTGGTTCCCCAGGGAGATGTAAGCCGGATGGCACTGGATTTGGGATTTGGGTTGTTCTTAAAGGATGATGATTATTACGTGGGAGCTTCGGTGACTCACCTGAATCAGGCATCCATTTTATTTGCGGAACAGGCCCGCACATACCTGGCCCGTCATTATTATATTTCGGCAGGATACAATATCAGTATGGCTGATCCGTTATTTGAAATACAACCTTCAGTGTTATTTAAAACTGACATGGTTTCGTATCAGGCCGATATGACTGTGGATCTTGTATATAAGAAACGATATTCAGCAGGATTGAATTACCGAATCAATGATGCAGTAGGTATCCTTTTAGGATTTGAAATGGCCAATGGATTACGCATCGGTTATGCCTACGATATCATGACATCGGCATTAGCTGTCGAAGGGAACGGTTCGCATGAGTTTTATCTGGGGTATAGCTTCGACTTGGGCAAAAACAGGAACAAGAAATACAAGAGTGTAAGGTATTTATAACATAAAAGAGGAAAGCAATATATAGCTATCATATGAAAAAACATTTTTCTATTGGATTAATTATTTTGACTGTTGCAACTTTTGTCAGCTGTAACAAATCTGGTAATGGAGAACTAACTGGGGTTAAGGGGAGAGGCAAATTTTTTGAACAGGAACCTTACGGCATGCAGTTTGTTCACAGAGGAACATTTAATCTTGGTCCGGATGACCAGGATGTTGTCTCATCCAATACACCTTCAAAAACTGTTTCTGTAGACGCGTTTTGGATGGATGACACCGAAATTACCAATAATGAATACAGGCAGTTTGTGCAATGGGTACGTGATTCTATTGCACGCACCTTACTTTCTGACCAGTTCCCGGAATTCATGATCACCGAAGACCGCAAAGGAAATCCAGTGGATCCGCCCCGCATTAACTGGAAAGAAAAATTGGAATGGGACAATCCCGATTATGCCGAAGCACTCGAAGCAATGTATATTCCTGAGGCTGAACGATTCTTTAAAAAGAGAGAAATCGATGCCCGTAAATTGTTTTACGAATATTACTGGGTGGATCTGAAGCAGGCCGCGCGCAGAGTGAACATGTACAACTATAAAACGCAAAGTTATGAAGGCGGAAGTGTGGTAGATGCCGAAGGAGTGGTAAAACCGGTTGAAAACCGTTCTTCTTTCATTATGCATAGTCCTCCTGTTTCCATTTATCCTGACACCTTATGCTGGATCAGGGATTTCACCTTCTCATACAATGAACCCTGGGCCACGCGTTATTTCTGGCACCCCGGATTTGATGATTACCCCGTAGTTGGAATTGCATGGGAACAGGCCAAAGCTTTTTGCCACTGGAGAACAAAAATTCATAATGACTACCTGGCCGGAAGGCAGGAAGCCACTGTTCATGACTACCGTCTGCCTACCGAAGTGGAATGGGAATATGCAGCCCGTGGCGACAAACAATTGTCAATGTATCCCTGGGGAGGATATTACACCCGTGAAAAGGATGGAACTTTCCTTGCCAACTTTAAGCCTTTGAGAGGTAATTATATTGAAGACGGAGGAATGGCTACCATGAAAGTGGGTAGTTATGATGCCAACGACTTTGGCCTGTATGATATGGCTGGTAACGTTGCAGAATGGACAAGTTCAGCCTATGATGAATCGTCTTACATGTATATTAACGATTTTAATCCAAACTTTGAATATAATGCCAGACAGGATGATGCTCCGGCGATGAAGCGTAAGGTGATTCGTGGCGGGTCATGGAAAGATATTTCTGCATTTATGCAGGTTTCAACCAGGAGCTTTGAATACCAGGATACCACTAAATCATATATTGGGTTCCGTTGTGTTCGTTCTTCTTTTGGCAATGAATTTTAATTACTCCTATAATTTTTGATCAAATGAATATTGGCGAAATAGTTAAGTCGAAAAGGTGGAAAGTATTGATGGGTTACGTCTACGGATGGGGCGCTTCATTGGTGCTTATTGGTGCATTGTTTAAACTTCAGCACTGGAATCATTCGGGCATTATGCTTACGATCGGTTTGCTCACTGAGGCCTTTATTTTCTTCATTTCGGCATTCGAGCCTCCCATGGAACAGCCCGATTGGACCAAGGTCTATCCCGAACTTCAGGAAGATTATGAGATCATGGAGACTGAAGAAACTGTTAAAGTGGATACAAAGAACTCTTTGGAATCCTTGCTTGGCAGTACCAGCGTCTCCCCTGAATTGTTGACTAAAATTAGCAAAAGCCTGGTTGATTTGTCCAATACGGCCTCCAGTATCAGCGAGATCTCGTCGGCTACCCTGGCCACGGATGTGTATGTGAAAAACCTGAATACAGCCTCAGAATCCATGATGGCATTTTCAGAAGTTAATACAAAGGCCAATGCTACTCTTAATAATTCAATTGGAGAACTGGTCAGTACTTATAGTAATACAGCCAATAAAATTTCTGAAACAGGGGATAATATGCTTTCCAGGCTTCACGAATCAAGTGTGAAGTTTACCAAACAGATGGATGAGTCGGGAAACAAGCTGGCAGAATCCTATCAACGCTTTACAGGTTCCTTGGAAAAAGGATTGAAGGAACTGGACCACAATTCTCAAAGCTATGGCGATAACCTTCATAAGCTAAACAAGAACATTGAATCACTCAATGATACTTATGAGAGGCAGCTAAAGGGTACCAACGAGCAGTTCCATGCCACCACTAAATTGTTTGACGATATCAACCAGATGAACCAAATTATTGTCTCTTCCGCTCAGGAAATGAAGAAATACAAGGAGAATGCTGAAAAGTTAAATTCTCATCTGGATGCGCTGAATTCAATTTATGGAAATATGCTGGGTGCCATGAATTATAAAAAGAAGTAATCAAACAGGAGTCCTACTATGTCTGCAAAAAATTGCCCGGAAACAACGAGGCAAAAAATGATTAATATGATGTACCTGGTGCTGACGGCTATGCTGGCACTCAATGTTGCTTCCGAGGTACTGGAATCTTTTAGGATTATTGACGCTAGTTTAATTCAGACCTTAAACAACGTGCAAAGTAAGAACAATCAGATTTACAATAACTTTGCAGCTGCTGAACAGCAAAATCCTCAAAAGGTGAAGGAATGGAAGGATAAGTCTGATCAGGTAAAACAAAAAACCATGGAAATGGTTACCCGCATCCAGGATTTGAAGGAAGAAATGGTCGTGAAAAGCGGTAGTATTTCCCAAAGGAATGACAGGGAGGATTTTAACCTTTCTCCGGATAAGCCCACCATAGTTACCTCAAAGGGCGATACCCTGAAAATCGTTAAGGAAGATGATTTGAATGTACCCTCCGAGGTGATGATCAATAAAAAGAAGGGCACCGAATTAAAAAACAGCCTGAATGAGTATCGTGATTTCCTGATATCCTATTTAGCTGCAGATGATCCTTTACGGGAAAATATTAATAAACAGCTTGCCACGCTGGACGAAAAACCCAACTTAAAAGAAGGGGGAGAAAGGAAAACATGGGAAGTGGTGCATTTTGAAAGCAAACCTTTGATTGCCGTAGTTACCTTGCTTTCAAAGATGCAGATTGATGTGGAAAATGCGGAAACAAGTATTATCTCAAAATTCTACAGCAATATCGATGCTGCCTCTTTTAAGTTTAATAAGTTAAGTGCCCGCATACTGCCGACCTCTAATTATGTGATTAAAGGGGATCAGTTTGAAGCCGAGGTTTACCTGGCAGCGATTGATACTACCCAGGATCCGGAGATATATGTTGGCAACACCAAACTGACCAAACGCAATGGCCGGTTTATATATACTGCTCCGGCTAATGAAGTTGGGACCTTTAAATGGGGAGGACTGATCAAATTTAAAAATCCGGAAGGAAATGTGGTACCTTATAAGTTTGAAGGTGAATACCAGGTGGGTAACCCTAGTGTAACCATCTCTCCAACAAAGATGAATGTGTTGTACCTCGGCATCGGGAATCCTGTAAAAATATCGGTACCCGGTATAGCTTCGGAAGATCTCTCGCCAACTATTACCAACGGTAGAATGGAAAAGAAAGGGGATACCTATATGGTCTATCCTACAAAGCTGGATGTGACTGGTAAAAATACCTCCATTTCAGTAACGGCTACCAAGAATGGAGAAAAACGCTTTATGGGCTCCATGGAATTTAGGGTGAAAGAAGTTCCACCTCCTCTGGCTACCGTAAGTGGAAAAAATAGTGGTGTCTTACGCAAAGAAGATTTGCAGGCAGAACAAGGAGTGTTTGCTGACCTGAAGGATTTTGACTTCGATCTGAAGTTTAAGGTAACCCAGTTTGACATTACCTTTTCAAGTGCTGGAGGATTTAGCAAGAGCATGAAAGGAGACGGCAATAAGTTTACACAGGAACAAAAAGATCAGTTTGCAAAGTTATCACAGGGAAGTGTGATTATTATTGATAATATTATGGCTAGAGGAGACGACGGCAGCAACCGTCCATTATCTCCGGTTACCTTTAAAATAAAATAGTTATGAAAAAAATATTGGTATTCTTTGGATTATTGATTTTCCTGGTTGGAGCAATCAGCCAAAAAACACAAGCACAAAAGCCTGACGGGGTACTGCCAGTTGATGGTGCATATGAACGTACAGATATTTTCAAGCGTAAACCTACCCCTCTTCCCTATGTGAGAGAAGCAGATGTGATGTGGTCCAAAAAAATCTGGCGCATTATCGATTTGCGTGAAAAGATGAACCAACCCTTATATTTTCCTACTACCCAAACCGAAGGAAAGAATAATCTGGTGAATCTGTTGATGGCCGGCATTAAGGATGGCACCATCACCGCTTATGATGCCAAAAATGATGATGAATTTAAAACACCCATCAGTTATGACCAGGTGAAAGAAGCCTTTGGAGCAACGGCCAAAAAGAAACAGATACGAGATGTCGACACCGGTGAACTACGGGATACGATCATCAATGCTGATTTTCGTACAGAAGAAATCAAGCAGATCATGATCAAGGAAGAATGGTATTTCGACAAGCAGACCTCTACATTAAATGTTCGCATTATTGGCATTAGCCCTATCCGTGAGTATTATCGCGACGAGGATGTCAATCAGGAAACCGTATTGCGTCAGCCTATATTTTGGGTTTATTATCCGGAAGCCAGGGCCCTTTTGGCTTCCAATGAAGTATTTAACACCCAGAACACAGCACGTAATTCGACATATGATGATTTGTTCCTGAAAAGAATCTTTACATCCTATATTTTAAAGGAAAGCAACATTTATAACAATCGTGCCATCAGCCAATACCTGAGTGGCAAAGATGCGATGCTGGAAAGCAGGCGTATTGAGAACGACTTGTTCGATTATGAACAAAACCTTTGGGAATATTAATTCCTTGTAAAGGTCAACGAAAAAGCCTTATGGGGAACTTTCCTGATAAGGCTTTTTTTGATCGTAACAATATATCTTTTCCATTAGCGTTATTTGGTGGTATAGTATAAAAATATGTATAGATTTCTGTTGATAGGTTTATTTTGTTTGGCCGCTCTTAGTTCATGCAACAAGGGAGGACAAGGTGAGCTTATCAGTGGACAGAACCGAAAGCCCTATTATGAACCCATTCCTTTTGGGATGAAGTTTATTAAACAGGGCAGTTTTAATATTGGCCCTTCCGATCAGGAAGTGAACCAAGGCAATACCGCCGTTAAAACGGTTTCTGTTCCCTCATTTTGGATGGACGATACAGAGATTACCAACAATGAATATCGTCAGTTTGTATATTGGGTAAGAGATTCCATTGCCCGGCAGTTATTATCGGAATCCATTCCTGAGTTTTTAATCACGGAAGGCAGTAAAGGAAAGGAGCTAGAAACTCCCCGTTTGAATTGGCAAGAACCGATCGAATGGAACAACCCTGATTATGCAAGCGCCCTGGAACCTATGTATATTCCCGAAAATGAACGTTTCTTCAAACGTAAAGAACTGGATGCCCGAAAACTGAATTATGAATTCTACTGGATCGATTATAAGCAGGCTGCTAAAAGGGCGAACAGCTATAATTATAAAACGCAGAAGTATGACGGATCGGTAACAGATGCCACTGGTGCTGAAACGCCTATTGCCAATCGTTCGGCCTTTATTATGAAAGAAAACACCCCCATCTACCCCGACACCCTGGTGTGGATGCGTGATTTTACCTTTTCTTACAACGAACCACTCACCGCCAAGTATTTTTCTCATGAGGCTTATGATGAATATCCTGTGGTGGGAGTAACCTGGGCCCAGGCAAAAGCTTTCTGTAATTGGAGAACAAAACAATTTAACAATTACCAGGACCAGATTAAAATGCCCACTGTCATGGATTACCGTCTGCCTACTGAAGTGGAATGGGAATATGCCGCCCGTGGTGGTCACCAGATGACAATGTATCCCTGGGGCAGTTATTATACCCGCAACCAGGAAGGCTGTTTTTTAGCAAACTTTAAGCCTATGCGCGGCAATTACGTCTCGGATAACCAGAACAATGTTACCACCTTAAAAGTGGCTAACTTTATGCCCAATTCCTATGGATTGTATGACATGGCCGGAAATGTGGCTGAATGGACTTCGAATGCTTACGATGAATCGGGCTATGAATATATTTCTGACTTTAGCCCCGATTATCAATACAATGCCAAACCGGATGACAATCCTGCCATGAAAAGAAAAGTGATTCGCGGAGGCTCGTGGAAAGACATCGCATATTACTTACAGGTTTCCACAAGAAGTTTTGAATACCAGGATTCTGCCAAATCCTACATTGGCTTCCGCTGCGTACGCAGCACCTTTAAGCCGGATTATTGGGAATAGACAAAGAAAGCAGTAGTCAGTGATCAGTAGTTAGTATTCAGTACGCAGTGATCAGTATTCAGAAATCAATCCTTCAGTCCATCAATCCATCAATCCATATGCCCTTCTAAAGCCGTGTCCAGTGGTCAGTATTCAGTGATCAATCCTTAAGTAATTCAATCCTTCAATCCTTGAACCTGTCCATTTTATTTTAAGGATATCTTAAACACCCAAAGAAAAGAGAAAGGTAAGATCTTATGGATATTAATTAAGAAGGATCAATAATCGTCATAAGATATCCTTTTGTTCGGCTATAATTCGAATTTTCACGAACCAATACCGCACAAATGGCGATCAATGAACGATTAAAATGTGTTGATGATTAATATGTGTAGCATATCTGATGAGAATTTCCTTTGTAAGCATTTTGCATTGCGCAATATCAGCTCATCTTAGGCAATGAGGCCGTTTCTTGGACATAAACGGTGCAGCTTTAAAGCCTTGGAATCCTTGTAAATTTACTCCAATTTTATGCTATCTCCTAAGGATGTTTCCGGTTTATATATTTGGTTCTCCAACAGGAGTATTCGTAAAACAAAAAGAGGAATCTGCGTATTTGGATTCCTCTTTTTATCATTTGTTCTTTTTAAAGCTATACAAAGCGTTCCCCTTTGTTCATTCTTACATCGTTGACAAACTGCCTGATTTGCTGCTCATCTTCTCTGCGGCAGACTAATAAGGTGCCTTCAGATTCCACCACGATATAACCATCAAGTCCTTGTAGGACGACCAGTTTATTCTCAGGCATATTTATGATACAATTTTTTGAATTGTACACCATCACCTCTTTGCCTGTTACCACGTTTCCTTCGCTATCCTTGCTCCGGCTTTCATACAGGGAACCCCAGGTGCCCAGATCACTCCATCCGAAATCAGAACAGAGTACATACACATTGTCTGCTTTTTCCATGATTCCATAATCGATGGACACGTTTTGGCATTCAGAGTAGGTCTTATTCAAAAATGGCACCTCATCGGCCGTGCCATACAGCTTGGCTCCCTTACTGAACAGCTCGGATACGGAGCTTAAATGCTGCTCAAACGCTTTCAAAATTGAAGCAAGTGACCACAGGAAGATACCTGAATTCCAAAAGAACTCGCCGCTTTCAAGGAATATTTTGGCAAGCTGTAAGTCAGGCTTTTCTGTAAAAGTTTTTACCTTATAAAGGTTATCGGGTTCATTTTTTGCACCCTTGCTTTCGATTTGAATGTAGCCATACCCGGTTTCGGGGCGGCTTGGGGTAATTCCAAGAGTTAGTAAAGCATCGTTGTTTTTTACAAATTCAAGGCCTTTTTTTATCTGGTCGATAAATACATCTTCTTTTTGAATATGATGGTCTGAAGGGGCTACAATGACATTTGCATCCGGGTTGATGGTTTTTATCTTGTAACAGGCATACGCTACACAGGGGGCGGTATTTCTGCGCAATGGCTCCAGCAGCACCTGGTCTTCGCGAAGTTCAGGCAGTTGTTGTAATACCAGGTCCTTGTAGTCGATACTGGTTACCACCAAAAAATTTTCATCCGGGCAGATTCTTTTGAACCTGTCATAGGTTTGCTGAATGAAGGTACGGCCGGTTCCAAGTATATCAAGGAATTGTTTGGGCATATTGCTCTTGCTAAGGGGCCAGAATCTGCTTCCGATTCCTCCGGCCATTATGACGCAATAATTGTTATTCATAAATATAAATGCTTTACTATGAGTTGTTAATATGAAAAATATCCATCTAAAATGATTCGATTAAAAGGCTATTTCACTGCTTTGAATTATTTATGAAGATAAGGAGTTTAAAATTAAAATCTTCAAAAAAATATCAGCTTTTGGAATAATTGTACCTTTAAAGCAACTTTTTTTATCATTAGGGCTATTTTGTATTTTTATAGAATTGTCGATTATTGAATACTACAAAGTTATTACTTAAAAGTGGAAAATGAATATTTTAAATCAGACAGGACGATACTTTGCTTTGCTGATAAAAGTATTTAGCAAGCCGGAAAGACATAGAATATACGCTCGCCAGACCTTCAATGAAATAGAAAACCTTGGAATAAAGTCGGTGGGGATTGTGGCTATTATTTCCGTTTTCATGGGTGGAATCATGACCTTGCAGGTGGCTTATAACATGAACAATCCCTTACTGCCCAACAACCTTATCGGCCTGGGTAACCGTGATGCACTAATTCTGGAATTTTCCTCAACAATAATGGGGCTCATTATGGCCGGAAAGATTGGTTCTAATATCACCTCTGAAATCGGGAGCATGAAAGTAACCGAGCAGATCGATTCGCTTGAAATCATGGGGGTGAATTCGGCCGGTTACCTGATATTGCCAAAGATTATTGCCGTTGTTTTGATATTTCCCTTACTGTTTATTTTGAGCGTATTTTTCGGAATTATTGGCGGACTGATCGTAGGCCCGGCAGTGGGTGCGGTTACCGTTCCTGATTATTTGAATGGAATCCAGTATGCATTCAATCCTTACTATGTGACTTTCTCCCTGATCAAATGCGTGGTTTTTGGCTTTTTGATTGCCTCCATCGCCTCCTATTTTGGATATACGGTGGAAGGGGGAGCTTTTGATGTGGGGGCGGCAAGTACAAAGGCTGTTGTAAACACCAATATCCAGATACTTGTGTGGGATTTGATATTAACCCAGCTACTGCTATGATAAGAATTAGAAATCTATACAAGTCGTTCGAGCATAAAGATGTTTTAAAAAACATTTCCAAAGATTTCAATAAAGGGGAAACCAATCTTATTATCGGAAGAAGTGGATCGGGTAAAACCGTATTGTTAAAATCAATCGTCGGCCTGCTTGAAATAGATCAGGGACATATTTATTATGACGAGCGTGAATTTACGGCCATGAACTCCAAGGTGAGGAAAAAATTACGGCAGGAAATGGGAATGGTCTTCCAGGGCGGGGCATTGTTTGACTCCCTGACAGTAGAAGAAAACGTACGCTTCCCGCTGGATATGTTTTCCAATCTTTCAGCAGCAGAGAAACAAAAACAGGTGGATTATTGCTTGGAGAGGGTAAATATTTCGGATGCCAACAAATTGTACCCTTCCGAAATTTCTGGAGGTATGAAAAAAAGGGTGGCCATTGCCCGTGCCATTGTATTGAATCCAAAGTATTTATTCTGCGATGAGCCCAATTCGGGCCTGGACCCCGAGACTTCTATTTTGATCGATGAATTGATTCATCAGATTACCGTGGACCTTCAAATTACCACCATCATCAATACCCACGACATGAATTCGGTAATGGAAATAGGGGATAATATTCTTTTCATTTCAGAAGGGGAAATGTGCTGGGAAGGTAACCGCAAAGACATATTGCATACCGACAACCAAAAGCTCCAGGAGTTTGTATTTGCCAATAAACAATACCAGAAAATCAGGGACGATAAATTAACAGAAGGAAAATAATACTTATTGGGAGTTGGATTTAAACAATATGCAATAAGAAATAAGGAATGAAAAAGTATTGCCATTCAAAGTGCAACGTTTTAATTTCCTTATTTCTTGTTTCTTATTCCTTATTAATTTTCTTGTCCATACGATAACAGAAATTTCAGCCATTTCTAATATTGAAATAACCTCCGTTATCCCTTTGGGGTCATCGTAACAATTGGAATGATCATTTCTTCCAGAGAGATCCCGCCATGCTGAAAAGTGTTTCGGAAGAACTGGGCGAAATAATTGAAGTTATTGGGATAAGCAAAAAAGTCGGTATTGGTGGCAAAGATATAGGAGGTGCTTACATTTCTTGATGGCAGATAAATGGTGGCAGGGGTCTTTATCTCATAAATGGCCTTGGATTTATAATTCAGGTTACGCCCCAGTTTATACCTGAGATTGGTATTGGTTTCCCGGTCACCAATTACTTTCTGGGCATTTTCAACCCTGATACTTCCATGGTCGGTCGTAAGCACCACTTTTACCTTGTTTTCGGCAAGCAGCTTTACCAAATCCAGCAGGGAGGAGTGGTTAAACCAGCTGCGTGTCAGTGAACGGTAGGCCGGTTCGTCGGCAGCCAATTCTTTAATCATATCCATTTCGGTGCGGGCATGAGAGATCATATCTACAAAGTTGACTACCATTACCGACAGATCACTTTGCAGAATATTACCTAAATAGTCTGTCATCTTTTTATCGCCTTTGACATTGGTGATCTTCTCAAAGAAAAGCTTGTAATTTTTTCCCCTTCGGGTTAACTGCTTTTGCAGCAGTTCATGTTCATGGCGGTTTTTATATCCCTCGTTGTCATCATCGTCCCACAGCTCAGGATACCGCTTTTCAATTTCCGAAGGCATCATCCCGGCAAACATGGCATTACGGGCATACATGGTCGCAGTAGGCAATATGCTACAATAAAGCTCTTCTTCCTCAATATGGTAATAGTTGGTAAGAATGTTCGAAAGGGCCCGGTATTGATCGTATCTGAGGTTGTCAATGACCAAAACGAATACTTTATTACCGTTGTCCACCAAAGGGAATATTTTTTTATAAAAGATATCCACTGAAAGCAACGGACGATCGTTTTGTCCCGCGCTAAACCAGCTTTGATAATTATTGCGTATATATTTGGCAAAGGCATTGTTGGCTTCCGTCTTTTGCATGCGGAGCACTTCATCCATGGCCGAATCTTCCGAAGCGCTTAATTCCAGTTCCCAAAATACCAGTTTGCGGTAAACATCGGCCCATTCATCAAATGAAAGACGGTCGCTGATCTGCATGCCTATTTTTGAAAACTCACTTTGATAAGCCGAGGTCGTCTGTTGGGTTACTAATCTTCGCTGATCTACATTCTTTTTAATGGACAAAAGGATTTGATTTGGATTGACAGGCTTGATCAGGTAGTCGGCCATTTTTGACCCGATGGCTTCATCCATGATATCCTCTTCCTCACTTTTGGTAATCATGACAACCGGCACATTGGGATCAATTGTTTTTATCTCACTTAAGGTTTGCAGCCCACTAAGCCCTGGCATATTTTCATCAAGGAAAATAATATCGAAGAAATTGGTTCTTACCAGCTCCACGGCGTCACTTCCATTGTTGGTGGTGATCACATCAAAGCCCTTCTCCTGAAGAAAAATGATATGAGCACGCAAAAGGTCAATTTCGTCGTCTGTCCAGAGTATCTTAGTTTTGGCCATAAAGAAGATTTTCAAATTAAGTTTACTGTTAATAATAACAAATAAAACCTATACAAAGTATAAACTTAACAAACTTTAACGGAGAATAAAAGAGCTACGCTAAAATGCTTTACATTGACCGGGTTAATTGCAGAAAAACAAGGTTTACCTTACCCATGCCCCTGTGTTTTGCAATTGTAGCTTAACTAGCCCAAAAAGTTTTATCTATCTATTTTGCCAGGTAGAACTGTTTGTAAAAGTCCATATAAGTCAGGATATTTTTACTGGCTTTAAAAATAGCCTCATTGGCAGGGTTAATCACAAAATTGCGATAGTTAACTTTGGCAATTGGCCCATATACTTGCTGATCTTTTGTGATGGCTCGCAGGTATTCAAGAGCCATATCTTTTGAAGTAAAACCTTCCACCTTAATGTAGATGCGGAAATCATCAAGCATGGAAGAAGTAATTTTCAAAGGCAACTGCGCATAATTCTGGCTGTTGAATTGGCCAATGGCCTGAATCAACTGATCGGCATTTACCTCTTCTTTGGGAACGATAAGTGCAAAAGACTGCGCCCCTTGAATTTCTTTCTTGTAAGGACCGGTATACGGTGCTGGGGCCGCAGGTTTTGCCTGGGGGGTGTTCTTATTCTGGGTGCTTTCCAGTCCAATGTATTTGGCCCTGAAGAAAGTCAAGTATTCGGCAATCTTTTGAGTTTCATTCATCTTCTTTAGATTGGCATCGGTAATGATGAAATTACGGTATCCCAATGTATCCAGGCTTTTAAATAGCTTTCTGTTGGCAATGGTCGATGTGAAATACTGAATGGCTTCATCCTTGGTTTTAAACGGATGAACGATCAATAACTGATTGCCTGCCAGTTGTTGCTGCTGAATGCTCAGTTTAAGATTTGAGAATGATTCCTTATTATAGGCCTCAAAGCTTGAAAGCAAAGGTTTTAAATTCACTTTTGGCGAAGTGACAGCAATCACAAAATTCTGTATCCCTGTTTCAGCATCTGAATATATTTCAACCTTTGAATCGGAAGGATTGATGGATACAAACGATCCTTTTTCTTTGAGTGCCTCCTCTTCCTCCCTGGCTTTGGTCATCAGTTCCTCAGGCTCGGGCAGCGGTTCATCAGTGAAGTCACTGGTAATAAACTTACTGTAATTCATGACAAAGAATTTCAGGTACTGAGCATAGTCTTTGTCAGTGGTTATCTCTCTGAAATTAGTGGATGAAGTTACAAAATTGACATATTTTACATTTTTAAGGGCTTGGAATACACCTCTTTGCTTGATGATAGATCTGAAATAAATCAATGCCTGTTCCTTATCATTCAATGACCGCACCAGTAAGAGAGAGGTATTGTTATTCAGGCTTTGTGATTCGATTTCAAAATCAATTTTTGTATAATGATCAATGTTATAATTGGCAATATCGAATTTCAGCCGGTTAAGATCCACGTTGGCATCTTTTGGCCAGGCAATCACAAAATAATGCAACAGATCTTCCTCATATGAGAATTTGCCATCAAATGGGTCTTGACCTTTTTTGGTTCCGGGCATTAGTTCACTGTTCTGAATCTGATCATTTAAGTAACCGATGTCGACAAGGTTCTGGTAATTGGCCAGGGTACTGTCCTGGATTAATTTAATGATCTGTTCGGCCAACGCTACAGGTTCTGCTTTGGGATAGGCCGTGATATAATCTTTTAATAAGTTTTCAAAACCTGCCCAATTGGTTTGTGTGCCCTGGGCAACTGTGCTAATGAATTTTATCTTGGGAATCAATAAACTATCGGGCTGCATGGTCATGATCTGTCCTGTAATCTGTCCTGCTTCACTGTAACGGCCATTTTTAAATTGCAGGAATGCCTTTTGATACATCCGGTTGACACTATCCGATTTGGCTTCCAGTTCAATGAAATAATTAGGATTCAACAGGTATTTTGCATATTTTGAATCCGGATAGTTGCTGACCACCAGGTTTTTATAGTAGTCTGCCTTTTGCTGATCGTTCATCTTGGTGTATAAATCCCATAATTCAAAGTAAGAGGCCAAAGCAAGGTTATTATTAGGGTAACGTTTGTTAAGGTCTTCGAAAGCCTCGCCTGCCCTTGGGTAATCCGAGTATTCGGTTTTAAAGATTCTACCGGCATTGAATAAGGCATTTCTTATTTTAGCATGCGAGATGTTCATCAGCGAATCATTGACCGGAAGGTTTTGGGTATAGAACTCACGGCTCTTCACATCGGTCACCTTTTTTACCTGGGATTCGGTACCTATGATCGAATCCGGATTTTCAGCATTCATATCCTCCGCCCCGCTTCTTTTATCCGATCGGCGCCAGTCATCTTCCAACTTACGTTTTCCCCATAGCCGTTCAAACTCAACTTTTCCATAGGCCACTGTGGTAGGGCTGTAGAAATACCATCCAGCACCTTCTTGTTGCTGACTGAGTCCAAAGCGGTTTTCGTTGGCCCTGAAAAAGTTACGGTCGGTGGCTTGTGTTGCTTCTTCTTTTTTAGCTTTTGCCTCTTTTTCAACGGCTTGTGCAATCCATTTATCAATAAGGGCGTTTCTGGAAGGTTCATCCATCTGGGCAATCCGTTGCAGACTGTCTTCACGTTCAACGGTATAAATATTGTCGGTCAGGCGTGTCAGGCTACGGTAACGATCCGATATTTGTTTATAATTGGGATATTTTTCATCGATTACAACCATCGCGCTGTCGTAATAGCTGCGGGCGTTCTTATAATTCAGTTCCTCAAAATAAATCTGCGCAAGGGTAAGACAGGAAAGCGCTCGCTGATACATGTTGGCAGAGCTTAATGAAGCAGATTTGGTATACTCCGACTTTGCCTGATTTTTATTGCCTTCCTTCATCGAGATGTTACCCATTGCAAAATAAATCTGGTCCCGGAATTCGAGGTTTTTCTTGTCGCGGAGCATTTTCCTTAACTCTTTCTTCAACTGTTCCGCATTGCCTTCTCCGGTAAAGGTACCTGCGGCACTGATATGGGCGTTAAAGGCCATCTTATAAGGAGGATTCATCCGCGTTACGTTCCTGAAGGTTTGTGATGCTTTTTCTGTGTTGCCGGTTTCCTGGTACCACTGGGCCAGCACATAGGAAAAACGCAGGCGATCCGACTTTTTATCCGCATTTTTTACAGCAATTGACAAAAAAGGAATTCCTTCAGCATATAAATGCTGGCGCCCGTAGTAATCGGCGGTAGCTGCTGCCAGTTCACCTGCCAGTTTTTTGGGAAAATCCTTGTCACCCTGCAAAACCTGAATTAACTCATAAGCTTCCACATAACGTTCCAGTTCAGTGTAAGAACGAATGAGCCAAAGATTGGCGTTGTACCTGGATGGATCATCTTCAAATTTGCGTACCACATAATTGAAATTCTCAATGGCCATCATATAATTATGCTGATAGAAATAGGCTTTGCCCATTAAAAGATAAGCATCATCCACCCAGTTGTTGAATTCTTCCTGCTTGGCAAAATTAATATAAGACTTACTCCTGTTTTTCCGTCTTTTAGGTTTTTTGGTGATCGAGTGGGCTTGAATCAGCTTTGACCCTTTTAAAATGGCATTGTCCATCTCTGAAGTGGCTGAAGTGGCTGTTTCAGGGCGGCTGGATTTATACAAAGGTAAAACCTTGGAATAATCATCTTCCACCGCATTGTTGATCTTTTCGACCCCGGTGCGAAGGCTTTCCTTTCCGTTGAAGTAAACGTTATAATGAGAGGTGAGATTATGGTATGCACGCGATACAACAGTGTTTTTTTCTGTTGAACAACCCGCTGCCACAATCAACATCAAAACGAAAAATATACGATATGAAAAATATTTGACCAATACTCCAGTTTTATTGACTTTAGGATAAACTGCCAATTTGTAATATTATTGTATAAACCCTCCTGTAAAATGCCTGTTTCACCAATAAAAGTGATTCCTGTTTTATATCTGCAATATTACAAACTTTCAAATGAATTTCCTGAACTCAATTCTTAAAGAATAAACTTAATTGATTCAGCAAAAAACGTAGTGATTACAAGACCGCCAATGGTGAATAATTATTTTATGAAATATAATTCAAAATATTAGTGAAAAAACATTTATGGATTGTTATATAGGAATCCGACCTGCTAAAACCTAAAGGTATATGACATCGTAAACAAGGATAATTCTAATGGAAAACATCCAGCGATTATCCTTTAAGTAAAAAAGTAGAATGTTAAGCTTAGGAAAACTAATTCATCGAAACAGGACGGTGGGGCCGCAGGAGAAATACAGGTTCGGAATCTCTTTAAGCGGCGGAGGAGCCCGTGGTATTTTGCACCTTGGCGTACTGGAAGCATTGCAAGAGCATGGAATTCATCCGGAGATCGTCTCGGGAACCAGTATCGGCGCTTTTATCGGTGTTATGTTTGCTTCTGGTATGGACCCCATGAACATTCTTGAGCTGGTTAAATCAAGTAAAATGTATAAGATGATTAAATGGAAAGTTCCATCATCAGGTTTGCTTGATATGCGAAGGATAAAAGATGTGCTGGAAAAATACATTGCAGAGGATGACTTCTCAGCTTTAAAATTGCCCTTTTGCTGTGCCGTGACCAACCTTAATTCAGGCCTGTCGGAGATGAAAAGCTCCGGGAAGCTGTTTCAGTGGGTGTTGGCTTCCGCTTCTATTCCCCTCATTTTTGAACCCCAGATTATCAACGGACACACATATGTCGACGGGGGTCTGTTAAATAACCTGCCTGCCAAATGTATCCGCGATCAGTGCCGTTTACTGATCGGGGTAAATGTCAATCACAATGGCCCAGAGGAGAACATTAAAGGTTTTAAAGCCATTGCAGAACGTGCCTTTCGTTTAACCATGGCCAAAAATGTTCATGAGAGTTTTGCCATCTGTGATTTTATCATAAATCCTGCAGAAACCAGACCATACAGCATCTTCGATTTTGGCAAAGCGGATGACCTTTTTCAATTAGGTTATGATGAAACAACACGGCGCATGCCCGAATTATTTGAAATAATTGCCACCAGAAACATTTTAATTGAAAAATAAGTTACAATAAACCAAAAAACAAGACGTTTTTAACTAAAGTATTTGTTAAAATGAAGTATATTTATTCTAAAATCTAAAATTATTTTCCATGAAAAAATTATTGATTATTCTATCCGTAGTTGTCTTTACCTCTTGCGGACAACACAAAAAGGAAATTGCCCGTATGCAAGCCAAACAAGATAGCCTTGCACAGCTTGGAGTTCAAAAAGATGCTTCTATTTTGGAATTTATGTCTGCAATGAATGAGATCCAGGCAAACCTGGATTCAATAAAGTCGATTGAAAAGATTGTATCCGTTCAAACCAACTCGGGGTCCGAGGTGAAGCCGGATGCCAAAAAACGTATCATTGCTGAGATTGCTGAACTCAACAGGTTGCTCCAAAAGAACAAAGAACTATCGGCTTCTTTGCAGGGAAAACTAAGAAACTCTAACTTAAAAATTGCTGAGTTTGAAAAGATGGTAGCCAACCTGAATAAGCAAATGGCTGAAAAGGACACTGCCATTCACCAAATGAGCCTGGAACTTGAAAGAATGCATATCGATGTGGCGGGTCTTAATGAAAGGATTCAAACCATGACCACGGAAAATCAACAGGCTATTGATGAAAAAAACAAGGCCATAGAGGAACAAACCAATGTGATGAATACGGCCTATTATGCTTTCGGAACCAAGAAAGAATTAGAAGCAAAGAATGTGATTGACAAAGAAGGTGGGGTCCTGGGCATTGGAAAAACCATCAAGATGAAAAAGGACTTTAACCGTGATTATTTTATGAAGGTAGACATTCGGGATTTTAAAGAACTACCGTTGAATGTGAAGAAAGCCCAGGTGGTGACTGTTCATCCTGCCGGATCATTCCATCTCACGGGTGGATCTAAAAAGGTGGAAAGCCTTGTGATTGATCAGCCTGAGGAATTTTGGAAAGCTTCCAAATATCTGTTGGTTGTGGTGGATTAATTCCCTTATTATAGGACAATCCAATACCAATATCTAACAACAAAAAGGGGCCTTGATGATTCAAAGCCCCTTTTTGTTGTCATAGCTACCGGTTGAATTTTAACCGTTTACCCATCTTGCCTACAGCAACCGTCCCGTTTTCATACACCAGGTTGCCGTTGACAAAAGTATGGGTCACCTGGTGAGAAAATTCAGTTCCTTCAAAGGGCGACCATCCGCATTTATACAAGATGTTTTCGGGCGAAACGATCCATGGCTGCGAAGGATCGATTAATACCAAATCAGCATAATAACCCTCACGGATATATCCCCGGCGGTCAATACGGAATAGATCGGCAGGCGCATGACACATCTTTTGAATTACTTTCTGGATGGAGATTAATCCTTTGTTGTGCATTTCAAGCATGGCCGGTAGTGAATGTTGTACCAGCGGGCCACCGGATGGTGCTTTAAAATAAGAATGTTCTTTTTCCTGCAGGGTATGGGGGGCATGATCAGTAGCAATTACATCCAGCTTATCGGCCAAAAGGGCTTCCCACAGGGCTGTTTTATCTTCCACCGTCTTAATGGCAGGATTCCACTTGATATGAGTTCCATAGTGGACATAGTCGCGTTCGTCAAACCATAAATGGTGCACACACACCTCCGCCGTTATTTGTTTTTTATCCACCGGCCCCGGCGAGAAGAGCTTCATTTCCTCGGCCGTGGAAAGATGCAGCACATGCAGCCGTGTACCATACCGGGAGGCCAGTTCAACAGCCTTTTCGGTTGACTTAAAACATGCCTCGGCACTTCGTATATGTGGGTGGGCTGACATGGGAACATATTCGCCGTAAATCTCCCGGTATTTTTCAATGTTCCTCACGATGGTGGGCTCATCTTCACAGTGAGTGGCTACCAGCATGGGGGTATTTTTAAAAATTTCAGCAAGGGTATTTTCATCATCCACCAGCATATTTCCTGTCGATGATCCCATAAAAACTTTTATCCCACAAACATCAGAGGCATTGGTTCGCATCACCTCTTCCAGGTTATCGTTTGTAGCGCCCATGTAAAAGGAATAATTGGCCGGTGATACTTCAGCGGCGCGCCGGTATTTCTGTTCCAGCAACTCCTGGGTGACGGCCTGCGGATTGGTATTGGGCATTTCCATGTAGGAGGTGACCCCCCCGGCAACAGCGGCCCGCGATTCGGAAGCGATCTCCCCTTTATGCGTTAGACCCGGCTCACGAAAATGCACCTGGTCATCAATAACTCCCGGTATTAGGTACTTCCCCTGAGCGTTGATCACCGTGCATCCTTCCATGAACTCCGAAGGAATAGCCTCCTCAGTAAATATTTTGGTGATCATTTCACCTTCCATAAGAACAGAGCCAACAAAGGCCTTGCCTTCATTTACTATCAATGCATTTTTTATCAGTGTTTTCATAATCCGGTGATTTAACAGGGCCTCTTATCCTCAAAAATAGTGAATATATTAACAAAAAGACCGCTTTTGCGGTCTTTTATATGTTTTGATTGCTTGGTTTTTGAATTACAGGTTTACTTTTTCGTAGCGTGTAAACCAGCTTCTAAGTTTCATTTTCAACACTCCCCAAAGGGCTTCGTTAAAAATACCCCCGCTCATCTTGGAGCTTCCTTCCTTACGGTCGGTAAAAATGATCGGCACTTCAATGATCTTAAATCCATGTTTCCAGGTCTTAAACTTCATCTCAATCTGGAATCCATAACCTTTTAGGCGGATGTTATCAAAATCAATGGTTTCAAGCACCTTGCGGTGGTAACATTTAAACCCTGCGGTAGTGTCCATGATCGTCATGCGGGTAATAAACCTTACGTACATGGAAGCCACATACGACATCAGCACCCTTCCCAGGGGCCAGTTAATCACATTGATGCCTGTAATGTAGCGCGAACCGATTGCCAGCCCGGCATTTTGAGTAATACAAGCCTCATACAGGCGTTCCAGATCTTCCGGGTTGTGAGAGAAATCACAATCCATCTCAAAGATATAATCATAGGTGCGTTCCAATGCCCAGTGAAATCCGGCCAAATACGCTTTGCCCAGTCCCTGCTTGCCCGAGCGCTTTAAAATATGAAGCCTTCCCTGGAATTCAGGGATCAGTCGATCAACAATTGCTTGAGTACCATCGGGAGAATTATCATCAATAATGAGGATCTCGAAAGGTATTCTCAATGAAAAAACCTTGCGGATCATCCTTTCTACATTCTCCTTCTCATTATATGTTGGTATTAAAACCAGATTCTGATGCACGGTGTAGGTATTAATTTAATGACGAAAATAGTTTATTTTATTGATTGAATTAAAGTTGTTTTAAATGTTTAACATTTATTAGAAGAAAATAAACGCTTTTAAATGGAAAATGTCTGGAATTTGACTCAAATAAGTTCCAAAAACCTATTTTTATCCAACAATTCATAGTTAAGAAATAAGGGTATGAAACAACTGTCAATTTTATTGCTGATATTTTGTGTGGCTACAGGTTTCCTTAACGCACAAATGAAAAACAAGGAACTGGTTACTTTAGCTTCCCCGGCCGGAAACCTTCCCGCAGCTATAAATATTCAAGGAAAAACGGTGATACCAAACGGGCGATTTATCACTCCTTACGGCAAGACTTTCCATGTTGCCCCCCATCCATTCGGCCTGACACTGAGTGCCG
>DATGYU010000036.1:0-3698 GCA_035297625.1 Prolixibacteraceae bacterium | reverse complement strand
GAAGAATAGCCATTGAACTGAATGAGTATATAATAACACTCATCGTCAGGTATTGCGGAGGTGATCCAAGCTTGGTATTCCGTTGAAAATAAACTAAATGCAAGTTCTTTGAAATCTTCCGAACACTCCTAATTTGCAATCAGGAGTGTTCGGAAGATCTGCTACCATACCACTACAACACCCATGAAACTTCGGGGTTACAAATTAACGCATGGGGGATTTGATGCAACTTAGTATCCTGGTGTTTTAATGGCAGTTTTATCTTCCAAAATACTCCTCCCTCACAATGCGGTAGGTTTTATCCGCATATCCATTGTTTTTGATTCTTGATCCTTTTAAGCATGCCACTGTGCAAATGGACGCAAACGGACGCAAACGACACCGTTTTTTGGATAACGAACAATCCGTGTCTACCTTTCGGATAATAAAGCAGAACAAGGTTATATTGCGCTACTTACATCACCCCGTAATAAGGGTGATGGATTACTATAGATCAAGTTCTTTGACATACTGAAAAAAAAAGCAAAACCGGATTATTGGAATACTTTATATATTGCCAATTCCCCTGGCCTTGTGCGCAAGGTCAGGGGATTATATTTTTTTCTATTGTACTTTATACCTGACAGGTTTTTTTAAAACCTGTCAGGTATAAAGTACAATAGAAAAAAAAGAAAAGCGGCTAAAAGCCGCCTGTCCCTCATGGGCCACCATGATTTCAGATTGATCCTTATATTATAATTTTTAGCAAGCCATTTCGCCTGCATTTTTCTTTGCAGAAAGCAAATTGTAGGCCCCTTTAATGACCACTTTGGCCGTAGTGATGTCAAAGCCTTCAGGAAGGATTACTTCGGTATATCCATTGTCGGAAACGCCTTTTTGAACCTCTACAATGCGGTATTCAGTAAAAGGCTTCCCGTCCTCTTCTTTGTTCTTGTCAAAGACGAAAATGTAATCCTTGTCGTCGAAACTGACGATTGCATCCGAGGGCAGTGCGGTAACTTTGTTACTGTTTGACTCAATGATCGCATTGACATACATTCCGGGAAGCACATTTTTACAAGTCCCGTTAACATTGGCATACACCTTGTAAGTTTTGTCCTCATTGATGGATCTGCCGGCCTGATAAATGACCGCTTCATGCTGTTCTGTCTCATTATTGATAAAAAACCTGATTTTCTGACCTGTGGATACTTTATCGGCATCTTTTTCAAACAAGGTAAGTTCAAGGAATAGCTTGTCGCTGTTGACAATTTCAAATAAAATATCGGAAGGGGTGACAAACTTGCCAATGTTCACATTTACCGCTTTCACAAAGCCTGAGATCGGTGAAAGCAAGGCTACCGAACTGCTGATATTATCTTCTTGCAGCCTGGCAGGATCGATACCAATAAATGCCAGTTTTTGCTCCAGTGCTTTTACCTGTGTCTTAAGGCTTTTGTAATCGGTTGTCACCTGTTGCATGTTCTTTTTAGAAGAGACATCGTTTTTATACAATTCGCTCTGCCGCTCATATTCAGCTTCCGAGTATTCCAGTTTGTTTTTAGCTTCCAGGTAGGCTTGTTGGATATCGACAAATTCCTGGTTTTCAAGAATCGCCAGGGTTTGTCCTTCGCGAACAGTATTGCCGGGCATCAGGGAAGTGCTTTTGACAAATCCGCCCAATGGCATGCTGACAGTGGCCATATTTTGAGGCGCAACGGCAATGGTACCATTCACTTTAAGAGTTCCACTAATAGAACGTGTTTCAACGGCCCCTGTTTCGATATTGGCTAACTTGATCTGATCATCGCGCAACTCTACTATATCTTCAGGGATCATTTCTGCCTCCTTATCTTCAATAGCGGCTTTTGTCCCTCCGTTACATGAAATCAAAGCAATAAAACAGACTGAAAGTATTGCCGTGGATATTAAATTATATTTTTTCATTATAGTATTTATTAAAATATTTTACCCGTGATAAAATCAATTGATATGAGGTTCTGGTTGTAATTATTCAGCGCGTCAAGGTAGTTCTGCTTGATGCTCAACGCCCTGTTTAGAGTAAGAATATAATCGAGATAATCCATTGCCCCGGCTTTAAAGCTTTGGGTAGCCTGATCGATGATCATATTGGCTTCAGGGATGGCTTGTTTCTCGTAATAGACAACGCTATTATTGTATTTGTCGTTTTCGGCAAGCAATGATTGGTAATTTCCTGCAAGCGACTTATTGTAAGATTCGGCATTGGTACTGGCCATTAGTTGCTTTAACTTTGCCGCTTTTGTTTTTGCAGTAAAAGGAGCAAACCAAAGAGGGATGGCAACGCCTGCCTGTACGCCGTTAAAACGATCGCCGGAGCCGAAAGTTCTGGGAACTCCATTCACCTCCTGCGTGCCCTGTATGGTCTGGCTAAAATAACCGACATTAAAATCAGGCATCATACGGCTACTTTCCAGCTTCTTTTCAAAGCGTGAAACTTCTACCTGCTGTTGCATATACCCAAGCGAGGGATTAACAGTCAAGGCTGAACTATCGGGAAGGAAATTGGATTCAAGGCGGCGAAGCACCGTATCTGCCGGATACAGGTCTATTTTGGTATTCAGCAGTACTTGTAATTTTTGCCTGAAGATCTTCACATCTGCCAATGACTGTTGCAACTGGTTTTTCACTTCCATACTTTGCGAACGGGCTGAAATCATTTCAAGATGATTCGTCTCGCCTGTCTTAACTCTCAGTTCTGCAGCCCTGAAAAGGCCCGAAAACAAGCTATCCTGATAAATCAGTAGTTTTTGCCTGGAATACAGATAGGCAAGTTGCCAGTAAACTTGTTTTACACTGGTGGCAATTTCAAGCTGCGAGGCCTGTAACTGATATTCACTGCTTTTGATATTGGCATTTGCCAGCTTTCTTTGGTTGATATAAACAGTTGGAAAATCAATGGTCTGAGACAGGGTAAAACTGTTGTCATTGCTGTACGAGTTAAACTGACCAAATTCCCCGTCGATTGTTGTTTTGGGAAGATCCCAGGAAGCGCCCTTTAAAGCTTTTTGAACATTCACCGAATAAGCCGAGGAACGGATTGAAAGGTTGCTGTCCAAAGCCATTTGAATGGCTTGCTGTAAATTAATGGTCTTTGCTGGCTGTGCTTTGGCGGTAGTAAAAAAAGAGGAGCCCATAAAAAGCAATATCAATAATGACATTGTTTTTATCGATTTTCCCTTCAATGACAGTCTGGTACTTCCTGAAGAAAAAAGGATATAGAAGACAGGCAGGATCACCAAAGTGAGGAAAGTGGCGGAAATCAATCCACCGATCACCACTGTTGCCAAAGGCTTTTGAACTTCAGCACCGGCAGAGGTTGACAAAGCCATAGGAAGGAACCCGAGGGAGGCTACGGCAGCAGTCATTAAAACAGGCCGCAAACGGGTATGTAACCCTTGACGCACCCTTTCATAGATGTCAGAAACGCCTTCCTTTTCGAGGCGGTTAAACTCGGCAATCAACACAATGCCATTGAGCACCGCCACCCCAAACAAGGCAATGAAGCCTACGCCCGCTGAAATAGAAAAGTTCATTCCTCTTAGATACAATGCAATCACTCCCCCGATGGCAGACATGGGCACGGCGGAATAAATGAGCAAGGTTTGCTTTACTGAATGGAAGGTAAAATATAACAGAACAAATATCAACAGCAAGGCAACAGGAACAGCAATTGCAAG
>DATGYU010000035.1:0-15380 GCA_035297625.1 Prolixibacteraceae bacterium | reverse complement strand
ATAAGGAAGTATCTCAGTGCCAAGTTATACTTTTACATTTGTTATTTCTTATTCGTTATTTATTTTACCCACAGCATTTCTGATCCGGGAAAAATCAGAAATAATAAATAAGGAATAAGGAATAAGGAATAAGGAATAAGGAAGTATCTCAGTGCCAGGCCATACTTTTATATTTGTTATTTCTTATTCGATATTTGTTATTTATTTTACCCACGGCATTTCTGATTGATCCGAAATGACTTCAGTTCAACATATAGACTACAGTAATCAGTGGTCCGTAATTGAGGATGTTTGGAAGATGATAAAATGAAATGTTTCTATTCAGAATATTTTTCTGCCATCCATACGTGAAAACACCAAAGATCACTAAATGAATTGTTTAGGTTGGATGTTTTAGTGCTTTAGTGGCAAATTTTAAATCTTACGAACACTCCTGGTCAGTAACCACAGGAGACTTCCGTCTATCTGTGCGCTGCTATTTAATCACCGCTATTCCTTCAATCTCCACCAGCAGTTCGGGGCGGCAAACATCAGCAACCACGCAGGCGATTGGAATTCCGGGAAAGTGTTTTTTACAAATCCCCATCACCTGTGGTATGTCTTTTTGATACTTCACATAGGCCCTTAGGTAATCTATTTTTACTTCATTGCCTTTTTTTACCCCATGATGTTGAAGGTTTTCCCATGAAACCAGGTTTAGAATGTTTTCAATGGTAAGTTCGGTCTGCTGTTCCACTGTATGGTCCATCCTGCTTGTTTCCCCGGTAATGGCCGCTGTTCCCGAAACAAAGATCCACTGGCCCTGGGGGGTAACCAACACCTTTGCTCTTTCGAATTTAGGAGTGGTACGACAAAAATCACTCATCAGGTTATTCTCTGCCAGCACCTGGCTGGAATAATCATAAGCGTCGATCTGTACCGGGTTCTTTAAACCGATTACCTTGCTTTCGTCGTTGAACCTGAGGGCGATAAAATCGATGCAAATGCCGCCAAAATCAGTACCTATGCCTGTTGCCGCGGGAAAACCATGCTCAAACGTCGATTGATTGTAATATTTGGTTCTTACATCATTAAAAATCTGGTAATGCTGGCTCTCTAAAGACCCATTGGTTTCGCAGGCAGTAATTTGTTCAATATAATTCCACTGGCGGATGATGTCGGACCATTGCATTTTTTCATGTTTCAGGATAGCCTGGAGCTGTTCAAAAGCATCAACGCTTTGCTGAAAGATATTTCCACCGCTTTTATGCTGGCAAAGGCCGGAAGCAACCACCATTTTCATAGTTGGACGCTCCACAACCAAACAGGAACCAGCATTATTTTCCTTAATAACCAGCTCGCCTTCATTTAAACCTTCCAGATATACTATTTCCAGCAGTAAATCACCTTGTTGCTTTAATTGGGCAATAACAGAAGTCGGTGGGTTGACCTTGAAAAAAAGGTTTGCGTATGTAAATATTTTCTCTTTATTTTGGTCATATTCTGTTGAAGACCCTGCTGATATAAAAATAGTTTGTTTAATTACCGAGAATTTGGCATCATTGGCCGAGCTATCCACAAACTGCTTATAACAATCAGCAAGCTTATCCGAGAGAGTGACACCGCGTTGAGGAGAAAAACAGATATTTTTTAATAATAATCCTTTTGCGTTAATCGTGGTCATTTAAACGAAATTACCGGGTTTATTTGTGCCCCAAAAATATAAAAATATCGGTATGAAAACGGATGAAAAAGAAAAAATAGAAACGCGGATCTAACGGATTGAACGGATCTAAACGGATCTAAAAAGGAAAAAGGATAAAAAAACAAATTAAAGGAGTCAATATATATTACCTAAAAATATTTTAAAATCCGCTTTTATCCGCTAAATCCGCTCAATCCGCGTTCCTATCCTTTTTAAACATGATTACTTTAACTTGTTATGAAATTTAAAATTCTAAACCTTACAAATGGGCTCATTTTGCTATCCATAGTTGCAGCATGCTGGATCACCGTGGATAAAATTGAACCTTTACTTTACTATCATTTTCAGCAAACCGCCTTCCTTACTACTTATGAATTCTTTCACAGTTATGCGGTGATGGCCGGAGGGTTAGCAGAATATGTTGCTGAATTCATCGCCCAGTTCTTTTGCTTCAATATGTGGGGAAGTGTTCTTATTGTTGCTGTCGCGTCTTTACAGGGGTTCATAGCTGTTGACCTTATTACCCGGCTTACGGGAAAGAACAAAGTTGCCTTTGCAATTTTCGCCTCCTTGCTTATACCCGGCGTCATGGTAATGCTGGATTACCGCTATCCTTACTATGCAAGCATTCGTTTGTTATTTGCCTTTATTTTTACTTATGGCTTTTATTTTTTGAACAGAAAATACCAACGCATAAGTCTTTATGTTTGGCCAGCACTGGCTATTTTGGTTTTTTACCTTGGCAGTGGCCCAGCCCTGATAATTTTCACGGCCTGTACTCTTTTAATACTTGCTGCCAAAGAAAAACGGGCAACCCTGGTAAAAGTGCTTCCCGCGTTTATTTCGCTGGCCACTCTGCTGCCTTATCTGGGCTATAAATTCATTTTTCAGACTACTTTGCCTAATCTTTTCAGGCTTACGGTGGTTAAACCACCAGAAATGCTGGCCTATAACACTTTCTATATTCTGGCGGTTTATTACGCCTTGTTGCCCATCCTGTTACTGGTCTTTTTATTCATCGTCCGTCCTAAAAAAGAAAAACCAGTTGAAAAGGTAAAGAAAGGGTTAAAGTCGGAAAAGATAAAGTTAATCCATCGACCGGCTTTTTTACTCTCCATTCAGGTGGTTGCCATAGCGGGAGCAGGCTATTTTCTTTTTATCAAAACCTATGATCTGCATAAAAAGAACCTTTTGCGTATTGAATATCATGCCGAGATGGGTGAATGGCAAAAAGTGCTCAAGGTGGCTGAAGATATCTCGACTTATGATTTTAAAGTAAACTTCCATGTGAACCGTGCTTATGAGCACCTGGGTGCATTGCCCGACCGATTGTTCAACTATCCGCAGTTGCTGGGCGTTTATGGAGTTTTCTTTGACAATTCTGTTTTGAACGGCAATTTTACAATGCCCAACAGTGATCTTTATTACGATTTAGGTTTTATGAGTGAATCGCAACGCTGGGCCTTTGAAGCACAGACACTCATGCCAAACAATCCCCGTATCTTAAAACGTTTGGTAATGATCAACCTGATCAACCGGAAATATAAACTGGCCGATGAATTCCTCAATGTGCTGGACCGCAATATGCTTTGCCATGATTGGGTAGCTGATCACCGGAAATTTGTTGCCGATACCACCCTTACCAACAGTGATCCGGAAATTGTACAGAAAAGAAAATTCAATCCTAAGAAACGTTATGTGCAAATCAATCCATTGACGGATCTTAAATTATTGTTTGAAACCAACAATTCCAATCGTTTTGCTTACGATTACCTGATTACTTTATGTATTTTGGATTCAAATTTCAGCGATTTGCTTTATTATCTGCCATACAGTGCTAATTTTAATATCCGCACACTGCCCCGGTCGTGGGAAGAAGCTTTAACAATCTATATTATCCGTAATAAAACCCTTCCTCCGTTTATGACCGAGGAAACAGTATCAATGGCCTGCAAAAAGCGAATGGCTCAGTTCAATAAAACGATCAAGCAGTATAATAATGATATTTCCGCAGCCAATTCAGCCTTGCGAGCCTCCTTTGAAGATACGTACTGGTATTATAAATTATATCTTGATCCAAAAGTTACCAAAGTTTTAACCAAAAAAGTAGAAATTCAATGAGCCGGACTAACATCATATACCTGTTAAGCATCATTTTGTTTATTTCCTGTCGTTCTGGAGTCGGAAATTACCAGGAAACGGGCAAGTCTCCCGATATCTTTCCTGACTATTCGGGAATCGTAGTTCCGCCCAATATTGCTCCTCTTAACTTTAAGATCAATGAGCAGGGTTCGGATTATGAAGCCCGCATCTATCTTGAACAGGGAAAGCCTATCATTGTGAGCAGCAGCGATGGCAAGATTCAAATTCCTGAAGGTAAATGGCATGCTATGCTCGAAAGCGGAAAGGGCAAGAAGCTCTTAATCGATGTGTTTGTAAAAGCCAAAGCTGGGGGTTGGCAGAAATACAAGACCATAGAGAATGAAATCTCCAATCAGCCGATTGATAATCACCTGGCTTATCGTTTGATCAATACCGGCTACATTTTGTGGAACAAGCTGGGCATTTACCAGCGCAATCTTGAAAACTTTGACGAGAAGCCTATCATCGAGAATAAATCAATCGAGTACGGATGTGTGAATTGCCATTCATTTGCCAATAACAATCCTAATAAAATGATGATTCATGTACGTGCCATTCATGGAGGTACGATTATCGATCAGGATGGTAAACTTTCAAAGTTAGAAACAAAGACCAAGTTCACCCTGAGCGCCGGTGCTTATCCATGCTGGCATCCTGATGGTAAACATATCGCCTATTCGGTAAATAATATCGGCCAGTATTTCTGTTCCGGAGAAGTCAGGATTGAAGTAGCCGATAAAGTGTCAGATATTATCGTGCTGGATACCGAAAAAAACATTATCACCACTTCGCCTAAGGTTTCAACGGCTAATCGTGAAAACCTGCCGGTATGGTCGCCCGATGGTAAATACTTGTATTTCATCAGTGCCTCTCCAACCACCAGTATGGATGACCGGATCGGCGCCAAATACGATATGCTGCGCATTGCTTTTGATGTAAACACCAACAAATGGGGGGATGTGGATACTGTTTTAACCAGTCGTCAGCTGGGTAAAAGTATCAGTTTTCCTAAAGTATCGCCGGACGGCAAGTATATGATGTTCTGTACCAGCGATAATGGTTATTTCACTATCCATCATCCATTAACCGACCTGAATCTGCTGAACCTTCAAACCGGTGAAGTGAAGGTAATGGATATCAACAGTAAAGAAACCGACAGTTACCATAGCTTCTCGAGCGACAGCCACTGGTTTGTCTTCAGCAGTAAACGAATTGACGGCCTTTTTACCCGTCCGTTCTTTTCTTACCTGGATGAAAATGGTCATGCTTCCAAGCCTTTCGTGATGCCTCAGGAAGATCCCGAGTTCTATAATACCTTTATCAAGAATTATAACATTCCCGAGTTGATTACCGGTGAAGTAAAAGTTTCGCCACTCGAACTGCGCGACAAAATATTGGAAGATGCCGTTCCCGTAACCCTGGATCCTTCAGTGGATACTACCTATATGGGCCGTCACGTGAGGGAATCAAAATAAATAACGAAAGGGGCTGTCTAAAAACGGCTAATAGGTGGAGACAAAGTCTGGCTCTTGGCTTTTGGCCACTGGCAACATCGCACTGTATCAGATTAATGCAATGCTTGCCAGTAGCCAAAAGCTTAAATACACTTTTGGTACAGCCTCTATTCTTTTCTGCAAAAGATATCCCTGAATGTTACTATAACCCGGGCTTATGTGCTGCCCAGCATAGAGCAGTATCTTTTAGGTAAGGAATGAAATATATAAGAATTATCAAAACAATACATTTAACACGAAGTCGCTACGACACGGATATTTAATATTCACTCATCCTTTCTTTAAGAAAAGACAAGATCCGTGAGATTTGAGTGTAGGGCTTATCTATGTTGTTAAGACTCAAATAAAAAGTAAGTTTTATCAAATGTAATTCGTGAAGCGTGGATTAAAGAATACCCACAACCTCATCACGTGATTCGTTTTATTGCCAGTTTTGATTTTCCGAATCCCCTTGATTATAAATCCACATATTTATAGAATAACTGTGATTTCAATTCAAGCGGAAAGCCAGGAGAGCTGTGATATTTAGCTGATTCAACAGGATATTTGCCCTTATATTTGTAAACGATGGTATCAAAATCAGGTTTATTATAACTTACTCCATCATCATAGAGATAATTATTTTGCTTTATCACATTGTTCATTGAGAAACTTTCGCCTGAAGAAAAATACAGCGGTATAAGGTTAAAATACGGAATATCAAGAATGTTAAATGGATTAACCGAGTTATTATATTCATAGTCCTCCATAGATTCAAACATGCCGCCTTGGCCGATATTGTAATGATAATTCACAAGATTGCCATCCGTATCGAAGGTATACTTCTGATAAAAATTACTCTTAACAAACACTCCATCCTTCAACTCGAAGGGATACATTTCAACAGTATTGTTGACAGAATCCACATTGAATTCGGCCTTTTCTACCATTTCAGTTTTACTATCTTCAATTTTAAAGCCTTCAATTTTTACCAACTTCTTATGCTCATAGGTAAACCGTTCATCAATCATCGCAAAATTGCCCCCATAATTTGTTTCAATATGACTGAGCATGCCATCTTTGCTGTAAATTAAATCAAAATGACGGATCATCTGCCCTGTCTCAGGAATATAAAACTTAATTGTCTTCAGATACCGGTAATTATCATACACAAACTCAACCAGTTTCGAACTGTCCGCAACATCAAACGGAGAGGCATTGATTCTTATCTCGGACAAATATTTACCTGCAGGCCTTTGTATTTTTTGTTCCTCCGTATCCTCCTCCTTGGCGCACGACCATGCTATAAATATCAAAAGACAATAAAAAAAGCTTATTTTTTTCATGGGTCAATACTTACGACTGTATGGTTTTTTTTTGGTTCAAATGTAATCATCCATCATCATTAATAAGAATTTTTATGAATTAGTACTAATTTTTTTTTTTTAATCTGCAGTATTTCCGGATCAATCAGAAATACTGTGGGTAAATTAAATAACGAATATCAAATAAGAAATAACAAATGTAAAAGTATAGCCTGGCCTTGGGATACTTCCTTATTTTTAATTTATTGATTTAATTCCCCAACATTTCCCCTTGATCCAATAAATGCTGAATAACCCCATGTTTTATCCCAATTATTGCCTTCACATTTCCACTATCTGTACTGTTTCTGTACTAAATTGGGCATAATAGTACAGCAACAGTACAGGTACCGATCAGATAGTGGCAATGATAAGGTAAAGTTTAATCAACTTAAATGGGTAGTGGATAAAAATCAAAAAGCTCTGCAATCATCGCGATTACAGAGCTTTTGTTTGATTAGAAGTGACCCAGCTGGGATTCGAACCCAGGACCCCATCCTTAAAAGGGATGTGCTCTACCTGCTGAGCTACTGAGTCATCCTTAGTATGCCTTTTTGTTAAGGCGCTGCAAAGGTACGATCAATTTTGTTTTTTGCAAATCCTGCGTGCATTTTATCCAAATAAAGATGAATATTTTATAAACAAACAATTGTTAGCATATTAAATAATCACCAGTAGAGATTTTCAGTTAATTTCGCATTTATTAAAAAACCAATCTTCACGCTGTGAAAAACAAAGTAGTAGTGATTACCGGGGCCTCTTCCGGAATTGGCAAAGCGCTGGCCAAAGAATGTGCTGCCATGGGGGCAAAATTATCCTTGGCAGCCCGTCGTACGGATCTTCTGGAAGCGTTAAAAGCGGAACTTCCCAATACCGAGATTCTGATAATTCCCACTGATGTAAGCAGGGAAGAGGATTGCCGTAACCTGATCGACCAAACGATTCAGCATTTTGGGCAGATTGATGTGCTGATCAACAATGCCGGTATTTCGATGCGCGCCCTTTTTGAAGAAGTGGACCTGAAGGTAATCCGACAACTGATGGATGTGAACTTTTACGGAACTGTTTATTGCAGCAAATATGCCCTTCCTTATCTGTTACAGACCAAAGGGAGCCTGGTAGGCGTAATTTCCATAGCCGGTTATGTCGGACTACCCGGACGAACAGGTTATGCAGCTTCAAAATTTGCCATTAGAGGATTTTTGGATACTGTAAGGATTGAAAACCTCAAGAAAGGATTGCATGTGCTGGTAGCTGCCCCCGGATTTACAGCATCTGAAGTCAGGCAATCGGCCTTAACGACCGATGGCTCCCAACAGGGCGAAACACCCCGCGATGAAAGCAAGATGATGAGCTCGGAAGAATGTGCCCGTCATATCGTTCGTGCCATACAAAAACGCAAACGTTCACTGATCCTTACTTTCATGGAAGGCAAGCTGACTGTTTTTCTGGGCAAATTCTTTCCTTCATTGCTCGACAAGTTAACATACAGCCATATGGCAAAAGAACCTAATTCACCTTTTAAATAGTTAGGCATGATTGTAACTGAAACAAAGATAAGGGTTTATTACCAGGACACCGACAAGATGGGGGTAGTTTACTATGGCAATTATGCCCGGTACTATGAAATTGGACGTACAGAAATGATTCGTGATTTAGGGTACAGCTATCGCCAAATGGAGGAAGAAGGAATCATGCTTCCGGCACGCAGCTTGAAGATCAATTATTTCAAATCGGCGTATTACGATGACCTTTTGACCGTGCGCACCATCGTGGATACCATTCCCAAAGTGAAGTTCCCCATTAAAACCGAGATATACAACGAGAAAGGTGAACTGATCAATTCAGGGGAGACCGTGTTGGTTTTTTACAGTGCCAAGACCAACAAACCCATTGCTGCTCCTAAGTTCTTTGTGGATGGAATGATGAAGTATTTTAATAAATAATTACGCGGATTATAAAGGATTACGCGGATTCTTCCCTGAATAAGCATCCTGGCGTTCTTTGTGGTAAAAGATTAAACGATATTTTTTCCAATATTCATTACAAATTACAAAAACAACCAGATATACAACCTGGGGCCTTAGATATTAGACTACTTTCAATCCCTTATGTAGTACCATTATCACAGTAATAATGACAAAGAGGACAATCAGGCCACCGGCAGTTTTATTGATCCACCATAGGATTCGGAGGCTGATTTTATGCCTGAAAAGGCTTACCAACCCTGACAGGGAAAACCACCATATCAGGGCACCGGTAAAAATGCCTAGAATGACGCTCAATGACTGATAAGGCTGCTCCAAATGCATGGCAACGCCTGAACTGGTGAAGATGGCCAGAAATACAAATACAGCCAGTGGATTGGAGAAGGTAACCAGGAAAGTGGAGATGATATCCTTGAAGTGAGTGTTTCCCCTTAAACGGTTACGCTGAAGGTCGGTAACCGGGTCTTTAAAAAAGATATGAATGCCAAGTGCCAGTACCACCAGTGCCCCTATGAATTGAAACCACATTTCATATTTGCGGATAAAGTCGACGATATACGTAAGACTAAACCCCGCAATAATGGCATAAAGCGTATCTGACAGGGCTGCTCCCATACCTGAAAGCAATCCTGCAACACGGCTCTTATTCACTGTTCGCTGAATAACCAACACCCCAATCGGACCCAGTGGTATTGACACTAACAGTCCGATTAACATACCTTTTAACATCAACGTTAGAAACATGAGGCAAAAATAAAGGTTTTTGCCTTTAAACGACATACATGAATCACAAATGTGAAGAAAAGTAGGAAAGGGGCAGGAGCAAAGGGTTCAGTAAGTGGTCAGTGTCAGTACCCGGGGCCTGGGGCGCGGAAAATGATCAGATAGGATAGGGGCATAAGCGAACGCATGCTCTGAATGAACATGTATCGGATATTTAAAATGAAGATTGCCTGCTTAAATCACTCCCTCATTTTGGCAGATGGACAGGATTGCTTTCAAGCTGTCTTCGATGTTATTATCCAATCCAACGGAAAAGCGTACAAGGCCTGGAGATAATCCCATTTCAAGCTGCACATCATCGGGTATTTCTGATGAAGTACTTTTGCCCGAGCAACTGAAGAGGGTCTTGAAATAACCCAGACTTACGGCGAGATAACCTACATCGGCCTGCTGCATTTTTTGCATCACTGAATGGGCTTTTTCCAGGGTTCCAAAGTCAATGGCCAGCATGCCCCCGTAACCATAACTTTCATTCATCAGCGCTTTGTGTAACTCATGCTGAGGATGAGTCTCCAGTCCGGGATAGGCAATTTTCAATCCGGCATTTGTAAGTTCACGTGCCAAAAACATGGCATTGCTGCTATGCTGGCGAATCCTGATATGCAGCGTATGAAGGTTTTTATGAATAGAAGCTGAACGCAGTGGATCGAGCACTGGCCCTAAAAGCATGGCTGTTCCATTATTCACGTTGGAAAGGTCATCAATAAACTGTTTCTTGCCACAGATGGCACCGGCTACACAATCATTCTTCCCGTTGATGAATTTGGTCATACTGTAAACCACTATGTCGGCACCCATTCGGGCAGGAGACATGATCATGGGGGTAAAAGTATTATCCACCATCAAAAGGGTATTATTTCTATGGGCAATTTCTGCCAATCGCGGAATATCGGAAACCTGCAAAAGAGGATTGGTAACACTTTCCGTATAAATCACCTTGGTATTGGGCCTGATGGCTTTTTCAACTTGTTCAAGGTTGGTAATATTGACAAAACTTACTTCAATATTGAATTTGGGAAGATAATTCTTCAAAAAGGCATAGGTGCCGCCATAGGTGGTAACAGAGGTAACGATATGGTCCCCTGCACTGCAAAGTTGGAGGATCGAACAGGTGATGGCAGCCATACCCGATGCGGTAATCCATGCCGACTCGGTATCTTCCATCGCGGCGAGAGCTTCAGCCAGGTATTTATTGGTAGGGTTCCAATGTCTGGAATAAAGAAAACAACCTTCGGTATGGCCCAGGAAGGTTTCTTCCATGGTATCGGCATGCAGAAAGGTAAAGGTGGACGAATCGGTAATGGAAGGATTTACCCCTCCAAATTCTCCAAATTGTTTTAAATGCTGAATATTTGAGGCGGGATCGAATTTCATAGTTTCATGTTTTAGATTCTTTGGAAAGTTAAGACTTCAAAAGAGGGAATACTATGACTTTTTTCAAGTATTCTGTGGATAATCTCGGTTAGGTTTTTATTATGGCGAATTCGCCATAATTAGAAGTCAGACAGGACTGAAAAGTTATAAGATTAGCGTGAAGGAATGGCAAGAAAAGACAAATGCAATTGGGCTAAAGGCTAACAAAAGTTAGAAGTGGTGGATGAATTGGTAATTCATTACGGCAGATAAATCACTCCCCCGCAATGATCATGATGGGCCCCTGTTACCGATTTTAGGCAGTTTACTTCGTTTCTAAGCCTTAACACGCCCAAGAAGGCAAAGATGACCGCTTCCTTAAAATCGATGATCTGTTGCGATGGAACGATGGTTTTATGCTTGGTCTTTTCACTGAACAGTTCAATTAAAAACACATTATGGGCCCCGCCACCTGTTATCAGGATTTGCCCTTTGGGATAATTCTCCACGGCATCGGTCAGCTGATCGGAAACATGCTCGTAAAGGGTCCTCAGAATATCTTCGGTGGGCAATTGGAAGGAATAAATCAAAGGAAGGAAGTTGGCTTCAAACCATTCCCTGCCCAGCGATCTTGGGCCGGGCTGCTTATAGTAATCCAGTGAGTTTAACAGTTTAAGCAGTTCGGGATGGACATTTCCCGATCGGCCCATACTGCCGTTCAGGTCATATTCATAGCCTTTTTCCTTGGTGAAATGGTTAAAAGCCATGTTGGAAGGGCAAATGTCAAAAGCAATTCTTTCCTCGTTGTGGCGGAAAGAAACATTGGCGATGCCTCCAAGGTTAAGGCAAAATTCATACTCTCCGAATAACAGCTCATCTCCAATGGGAACCAATGGGGCACCCTGTCCGCCCAGGGCCACATCGGAAGACCGGAAATCACAGACAGTAGGAATACCACAGGTAGCAGCAATATTGGCCCCGCTGCCAATCTGAACGGTAAGTTTTAATTCCGGCTGATGATAAATGGTGTGCCCGTGAGAAGAAACCAACATGGGCATTTCAGGCAGTTCGGCACAAAACTCAGCAACCTGCTTCCCGGTGAACTTTCCATATTCATTGTGAAGAATGGTAAAATCAAGGGCATTGAGTTCAAAAGCCTCGGAAAGCCTTGTCATCCATTTAATGGAATAGGAAACATTGGTAGCTTTTAAAATCTCATAGCTCCAATTTTTGTCAATAGTAAATCTGCAAGCAACAATGTCAAGACCGTCGAGCGAGGTGCCTGACATACAACCTATGGTTGTGTAACTTTGCATCATTTATAGAAATTGGCGGTGTAAGTACTTTTATTGCCTTTAAAGTCGGCTACTTCCAAATGTAAAATGTGGTTTTTGCCGAAGACCATTCTGCTCTTATCAAACGTATAGCTTATCAAATTGTTCTTAAGATCGTATTCAAATAACACCCATTTATCGTCAATGGTTCCACGGATGGAATCAATTCCAGAAAGATTATCGGTAACGGTAAATCTTATTCTGTTAGGTTCTTGCAAAGTTTTTTTGTTGGCGATGCTAAGCGGGATAATTTTGGGCGCTGTCGTATCAACCGCCAGCGCATAATTGCCCAGCACGCGAATATTACCTTCCACCCAACCATCCACATACTTACCTGTGGCCGAATAAATCCTTCCGGAAACAGGATCCACTTGTGCCAGCATTACTTTTGACTGAAGGTTGGCAGGCAGGTTGTCTGCTTTTATCTTTAGCGGACAGGCAAAATGCAAAGGAACATAGGCATTGTGTAATTGATAGGTTGCAGAGTAAAACTTCGGATTCTTCGTTTTCTTCGCATAAATAAAGTCGACATCATCGTACAATGCACCTTCCGGTACTTCAAACTCCAGCTCGTCGTTCCTGATATGATTGTTGTGATTGTATTTGAAATGCTCCCCTTTGGCTTCTACCTTGGGAACAGCTGTTTCTTTTGACTGAATGGTAAATGAAAGGGAGGTGGCATTGCCATAAACATCCGTGATGTCATATTTTACCTGGTGTGCCTTATTATCGGTGGCTGAGAATATTCCTCTTTTTTCAACCACATCATAAATGGATAATTTATTTCCCGGTTCTAGCCATGTACGGTATAAACGACGACCCGTGCGTAATGCCAGGGCGTAATCCATATGAGAATTGATATATTTTGATTCATCCAGCACGACATCATCCATGGTAAAGGAATAAATCACTTCATTGTCGATACTTAATTTTAGACTGTAAATGCCACACTTGTTGGGAGATCCGTCCAATAAATCAACAGATTGAATGCCAAATCCTATTTTACCCCAAACCGGGATAGGCTGTTTGTTTTTCAAAGAATAGCCATTGCCTGCAAGTACTGTTTCAAACCGCTGGGGGAGGGGCTTGCCTGAAACGGAGGCTTCCTCAGAAACCGGGTATACCATTAAGGATTGGACCAGCGGCTTTAGGTTGTCCTTTGCCGGCATATGAAAAAGCAAAGGGTTTAGCAAGATATCTCCCTTGGTGCGTCTTATTTCAAAATGAAGATGAGGCCCTCCGGAACTTCCTGTATTACCACTTTTTGCTACTTCTTCTCCTTTTTTTACAGGCAAGGCGCCCGGAGGTACTGTTTGATTGATGATGAACGTCTCCTTTTCGTATTGAATTTTGCGTATGTAATTCTGTATGGCAGGAGAAAAACTTTCCAAATGGCCATAAACGGTGGTCGTTCCGTTGGGATGATCAATATACAGGGCATTCCCGTAACCTATTGAATTAATTGATATCCTGGATACCATTCCATCGGCTGCCACGTATACAGGCAAGCCTGTTTTACCCTGGGTCTTGATGTCTATCCCTCCATGAAAATGATTGGGACGTAACTCTGCAAAATTCCCGGCCAGGAAAATCGGAATTTTAACCGGTGAACTGTAATAATGGGGATCAATAGGTTCCAGAGGTTGTGAATTGGACTGAAAAACCATCAGCCATAAGAAGATAATTACTATTATGCGTTTCATTAAAATCAATATTTGGGGTGCAAAATTATAAAACTTATTAAACCCAATAGTATGCCATCCTACTTAATCCTCCGCTGGGGCCTTAAAGACCTTAAGGTCCTTAAGGCCCCAGGGGAGGACTATGACCACTGATCACTGAACACTGCCTGCTTCTATTTTACTGCCCTTCTTTAAACGAAATATTATTGCTCAGATTTCATGTATTGGGCAAAAATGTTAATTTTGTCCTGGAAAGTATAATGCAATGACGGATCTGGAGAAAAATTTACTGACGGATTTTAAGTTTAAAGTGATGCAAATGATGGCAAAACATGATAAACTTAAACAGGAAAAAGACCAATTGGTAAGGAAAATTGGAGGCCTGGAAGAGACCATTCAACAGCTCAATCTGGAAAATAAAAACCTTGAGCAGAGGTATGAAAATTTAAAATTGGCTAAGATGTTGGTCGCTTCTGAAGATGAAAGTAAAGAAGCAAAAAACAGGATACAAAAATTAGTGCGGGAAATTGATAAATGTATTGCTCTATTAAACCAGTAATACGCAAAAAAAATGACAGAGAAGCTTTCGATAAGGATAAAAATTGACGGACGTGATTATCCGTTAAAGGTGCAGAGAGAAGAAGAGGAGAAGTTCAGGAAAGCTGCCAAAATTATTAACGATACGCTGATTCAGTACCGGCAGAAGTATTCAAGCAACAGTTCACAGGACTTTTTGGCAATGACCGCCTTTCAGTTTGTGCTAAAAACCCTCGAGCTTGAAGAAGTCGTTGACCGGACCCCCTTGTACGACGAGCTGAAGCGGCTGGATGAAGAGTTAGGCGATTATTTGTCATTATAAGTAAAAAATATTTTATCATATATTTCATAACCCGCCTTTTTTATCTATATTCCGAAGTTCTATTTTTCCGGATTTGGATAAAGAGAGTGGGTTTATTAGTGTAAACAAGTTTAATTAAAAACAAATGGAGATTATATATGCCATAGCTGGCTTTTTAGGAGGTGGAGTGTTGTCCTATTTTACATGGGACAAAGCACTGCACAGCAAAAAACGGAAGATTATTACTGAGGCGGAAGCTGAAGGCGAAGTGATCAAAAAAGATAAGATTTTACAGGCCAAGGAGAAATTCCTTCAGATGAAATCTGATCATGAAGAGTACATTGCCGATAGGAACTCGAAGGTCAACAGCTTTGAAGCGAAACTGAAACAACGCGAAACAGGACTTAACCAACGCAGAGACGAACTAAACCGAAGCATTAAAGATTTTGAAACTTCCAAACATGAAGTGGAACTGATTCGTGAAAATCTGAACACTCAACTGGAACTGCTGGAAAAGAAAGAACATGAAGTAGAAAGCCTGCACAAGCAACAGGTAGAAAAACTGGAACTGCTCTCCGGTTTGTCAGCGGAAGAAGCGAAAGCCCACCTGATTGAATCTCTTAAGAATGAAGCCAAAACAGAAGCCATGTCTACCATCAACGAGATCATGGAAGAGGCTAAACTGTCGGCCAATAAAGAAGCCAAGAAAATTGTTGTTA
>DATGYU010000034.1:0-10232 GCA_035297625.1 Prolixibacteraceae bacterium | reverse complement strand
CGATAAAGCATATTCAGTTTTGCCCACTGATAAGGACATGGATGGGGATACCATCACCCCAAAGATTACTGACAATTTGATTGAGCTGAATCTGAGCGAAACCCCTCAGTTTGTGGTGGTATCGGGTACAAGCACCGCTTCCGTGGATCATTCAACAGGAAAACTGGAGATGAATGTATATCCCAATCCTGCGGACAAGGAAGTACAGATATCACTTACTGTTCCTAAAAGAGAAAAGGTCAATTTATCGGTCTATACTTCGGATGGCAAACTGCTAAAAACAATGGTGAATGGCCTGACAGAGCAGGGCACTCACCATTATCAGTTTGGTTCGGGGCAAACGCCCGGGACCTATGTGCTGAGCCTGAATACAGGTTCAGAAAAGATCGTCAGGAAAGTCATTTTGCGGGAGTAAAAGCAGTGTTCAGTGGTCAGCTGGCAGTTGCCCATCCCTGACCTGACTTTAAGGACTTTAAAGTCTTTAAGGTCCTTAAAGCCGGGTCTGAGAGGGAACTTTAAACCTGGAACCTGGAACTTTGAACTTCTCCCTTCTTACTTCACCTGAATTTTAAAGGCCCAGGCATAACTGCAGGCGGTTGGGCGTTCTTTCTGGCGGGGATATTTAATGGTTAGCCCGTTGGCCTGATCCCACGTCCAGTCCAAATTTCCAGGCACGCCCAGCATGGTAATTTTTGAACCCTCCACAGGTTTTACAGCTTTGAGTTTAAACTCATCGCCTGCCCATTTTAAAAAAGTGGCATAGACAAAGTTGTCCTTGGTTGTATAACGTGCATCGCCTTCCACCTGGGTAGTCCATGGGCGAGTTCCATAAATGGCTTCACCGTTTACTTTAAGCCATTCGCCAAGCTTTAGAAGCGGATACTGCTCATAGTCAGGAATTACGCCTGCCGCTGTTGGACCAACGTTGATATCGAAATTGCCGTTGCGGCTTACCCCGTCGATGGTCTTGTCGATAAATGCTTTAGGACTCAAGCAGTCTTCCATATCAGTGTCCTGGTTATAGCCAAAAGTCTTGGCGATACCTTGCCAGAAAGACCATTTATGGGTTAGCAGTCCTTCGTTGCCTTTTTCATAGCTGTATTCCACATTGTACAGATCGCCATGTTTGCCACGCTCACCACTGCCAAAGCGGTCGTTGACAAACACTTCCTGGTTGCGTTTGGCCGCTTGGTTATAAAAGTAGGCTACCGTTTCTTTCATTTTCCAAAAGGTTTCAGGATGATCCCATTCGCCATCGAAATAAAAAAAGTCGGGGTGATACAAATCGATCAATTCCTTAATCTGTGGAATCATAAAATCATCGACATAGTTATTCACTTTTTTTAGTCCTGCATAGGGAATATCCTTTCCCGTATAATTGGGATTGTACCACTCGTACAGGGAATAGTAAAGGCCCACTTTCAGCCCTTCTTTACGGGCTGCTTTAAAGTACTCGCCCAGGATATCCTTTTTAGGGCCCATTTTTAGGGCATTGCGGTCGGTATATTTTGAAGGCCACAGGCAAAATCCATCGTGGTGCTTGGAGGTGATAAACATGTATTTGGCTCCCATGCTTTTGGCAAACTTGGCCCATTTGGCAGGGTTGTAAGATTTGGCTTTCCACTTGGGGATGAAATCGTCATAGGTGGCATCGCCATATTTCTCACGATGATAGTCAACTGTTGGGTTTCCCTGTTCATGCATGCGAAAGCCATACCATTCGGCATAGGAAATGCCGTTTTCGCGGGGAGCCCATGCCGGAACGGAATACACGCCCCAGTGCATGCTAAGGCCTATTTTGGCATCATCATACCACGAGGGCATTTTATGGGAGTCGAGCGATTCCCAGGTTGGCATGTAAGGAGGCTGCGCCAATGTAACTATGGATAACAGAAATAATGAAAGCAATAAAGTAGTTGATTTTTTAGTCATAGTAGATTCGTTTAGGGTCGGTTAATGACCAGTTTTCGTGTGAGCGATATTTCAGGTGTAGCGATATTGATCAGGTATATACCATTGGCGGCGTTAACATCCTTCAGCTTGATACGCAAGTGTTGTCCTGCTGGTATTGTTGTTTTTGTTGAAAGGTTGGCAACAAGTTGTCCCTGCAGGTTATAAAGATTAACGGTGGGCTGGAGCATCTTGCCGGATTGATTATAGATGTCCAAAAAGTCACTGGCCGGGTTGGGGTACAATTCAAAGGCATCTGCGGTAGCATGTATGTTATTAATTCCGGTAGGTACCTGTTTTTCAACACTCACATTGTCCATGTAAACGTTACCGGTAAACCTGCCAAAGCCAAAGCCAAAGCGGCAGTTGTCATCCGCTGACAATGTTTTGAACGACCAGGTGAATGATTGACGGGTGGTGGTAATGTTTTTAACGGTTGAAAAGTATGTTCCATAATCGCCATAGTTTCTTGCAAGGAAGACATCCATGGAGCCCGGCTTATCGGCCCACGCATCAAAGGTGACCTTATAGGTGACCGCTTTTTCTACAGGGATCATCGATTGCTGATCGACTATATGCCAGTTGGCAGTGCCGGGCTTGGTTACGTTGATGGCATAAATGCCATCGGTAACCGATACTGAGGCGGCCATAGTAGCGGCATTATTGATGTAAAGGTTGCCCCAGTTTTTGGTACCAAGGGTGAAATCGCCATTTTTAATAAGTTCATTTTTCTTATTGAAAAGAGGTATAAGGGCGATATCTTTTGAAACGATTAACTGCATGGGATTGGCAGCTCCCATGTACAGCCACTTGTCGAATTCATACTTGGCATCGGGTGTGGCCGTTAGGGTAACCATTGTTCCTTCGGGATAGCTGTCCAGCTTTGGTGAGATGTCAATACTTCCGCCTGTTGGAGGTTGTACCGTGATGGAGAATGGTCCCGCGGATTCCTGCATTTGGTATACCCTCACGTAGTCGACATAGAATTTATGAGGAAGTTTGGTGTCATCGATGCCCTGTTGCCCACCCCAACCGCCATAGGCCAGGTTGAGCATCATGTAAAACATCTTGTTGAAAGGCCAGAGACGAGGGTCATCCGATGTCTTGATATAAGAATGAACCAATTTATTGTCCTCGTACCATTCAATTTTGTCAGGGGCCCACACCAGGGTAAAAGTGATAAACCTGTTATATGGCGCTACGCTGTAGTTTGAAGTACCCTTACTCTGATGGCCTGTTCCGTTGGTGCCCTCGTAATGTATGGTGTAATATAATCTGGAAGGATCCCAACCTACATATTCCATGATGTCAATTTCACCGCTTTTGGGCCAGCCGCCGTATTCATCGTTGGTTGGCATCATCCAGATGGCAGGCCAGGTGCCTTTGCCCGTGGGAACCTTAGCCCTGATCTCTAACTTGCCATATTGCCAGTCTCCTTTAAGTTTCGAAACCAACATGGCAGAGGTATAGTTTGCTGTGAGATAGGATTCCTTTCTTAATTCAATGATCAGGGTGGTATCCTTGATCCAGGCATTTTTAGACTCTTTCTTAGTGTAATACTGGAGTTCGTCGTTATAGCCTTTTTGATGGAGGAAATTCCATTTGGTACTGTCGGGCAGCCCTGGTGTGTTGAATTCATCATTCCATACCATCACGTATTTTTGGGAATAGGTCTGAAAGCACAGGCAGAGAAAAAGACAAAGAATTGTATATAGTTTCATCGTTTTATTGTTGGTTTAATCAGCATGCAGGTCAATATACCCACTGTAGTTTGATTATTTCTGTAATTGATAAACCCTTACATAATCGATATAGAATTTATGGGGAAGCTTTGTATCATCCACTCCTCTTTGACCACCCCAGGCGCCGCCGTATGCCAGGTTGAGGATCATGTAAAACTTCTTGTTGAAAGGCCATACTCTTGAATCATCCGATTTCTTGGTATAAGTATGGACCAGTTTATCATCTTCCAGCCATTCCATTTTGGCAGGAGTCCAGACAAGTGTATACTTGACAAACTTATCATAGGGAGCCTTGTAATCTGTTTTGACCCCTGAGCTCTCATGGCCTTTGCCAGTGGCGCCCTGATAATGGATGGTATAATACAGGTTGTCGGGGTCCATGCCCACATATTCCATGATGTCAATTTCCCCGCTCTTGGGCCAGCCGCCATACTCATCGTTAGTTGGCAGCATCCAGATAGCAGGCCATGTGCCTAGTCCCCCCGGTACCCTGGCGCTTATTTCAAACTTGCCATATTGCCAGTCGCCTTTCATCTTAGAAATGACACTTGCCGAGGTGTAAGCGGCTCTCTTGTAATCTTCCTTACGGGCTTCTATTACCAGTACAGTATCCTGGATGCGGGCATTCTCTGCACGTTTATAGGTGTAATACTGTAATTCATTGTTGCGCACTTTACCCACTTCATAGCCCCATTTGGTACTGTCGGGCAGACCGGGCTTATTGAACTCATCGTTCCATACCATTACATACTTTTGGGAAAAGGCTTGCAGGCCAAGGGAAAGGCCAAGGAATAAAATTAAAAACAGTTTCATTTTGTTAGTGTTAGGTTAATCATTAGCAAAATTAGCAAAGAAAAGCGAAAGGGTCAACCTTTATTGGCATATTGATAAAATCTTTCAGAAATAACAGACTCAAGTGATTAGACTTTGTATTTCAGACAGGAGTTTGGTGTTTAATATCTGCCACCTTTTGTCTGTTAAGAGTTTCAACCAAACGTGCTGTATTTATCCATACTAAAGTTATAGAGCCTTTATTTTTTTACTTGCCATAAGTGTTTAAATTCGCAAGTTCAAAATCATAAATATGAAGTACTCCGTTTTGTTTCTTAGCATACTCTTCTTAGTGGCAGGCATCCGACCTATAATGGCTTGTACCAATTTTATCGTGACCAAGGGCGCCAGCACAGACCATTCAGTGATGATCACTTATGCTGCCGATTCCCATACCCGATACGGGGCCATTGCTTTTTACCCGGCAGCAGATCATAAGCCGGGTGACTTGTGCGAAGTTTTCCATTATGAAAATGGAAAGCTCTTGGGTACTATTCCAGAAGTGGCCCACACCTATTCCGTAATCCAGCTGATGAACGAGTACCAGGTGGCCATAGGGGAAACCACCTTTGGGGGCCTCGATACTTTGCAGTCACAACCGGGTGCCATCCTTGACTATGGATCTCTGATGCGTATTGCACTGCAACGTTCAAAAACAGCTCGTGAGGCCATTAGGACGATGACCGACCTGGTGGCTCAGTATGGATATGCCACAGGGGGTGAATCTTTTTCTGTCTCGGATGCCAATGAGGCATGGATCATGGAAATGATCGGCAAGGGTAATTTTGAAAAAGGAGCGGTATGGGTAGCTCGGCTGATCCCTGACGGTTATGTGAGCGGACATGCCAACCAGGCTCGTATTACAACTTTTCCTTTTCAGAAAAGCAACAATTGGACTGATCTTGAGCAAACTGTTTACCATTCTGTGGATGTGATCAGCTTTGCTAAAAAACAAGGCTTTTATAAAGGAAGCAATGAATCGTTCAGCTTCTCGGATGTATACAATCCTTTGGAATTTGGAGGAGCAAGATTTTGCGATGCCAGGGTATGGTCCTTTTTTAGAGCTGTTAATAAGTCAATCAGAGAAAATCAGGAGTATACGGATTATGCCATGGGTAACTTTGCCCGTCAGCCTATATTGATGGATCATAGCAATAATCCCAATGGCTATGTTTCCAACCGGCTGCCCTTGTGGGTAAAGCCCGACTCACCCATTAGCCTTTCCCAGGTAATGCAACGCATGCGTGATCACTATGAGGATACGCCCCTTGACATGCGAAATGATTTAGGCTCTGGGCCATTTAAGCTGCCATACCGTTGGAGGCCCATGGAATTTACCGTGGATAGTGTAATGTACCTTTGCGAGCGGGCGGTGGCTACCCAGCAGACAGGCTACAGCTTTGTGGCCCAGTCGCGCAGCTCTTTACCTTCACCTGTGGGCGGTATCTTTTGGTTTGGGGTGGATGACACCGATGGTTGTGTTTATGCCCCTATGTATTGCGGGATAACCGCTGTTCCTGAAAGCTATGCGGTCGGGAACGGGTCGATGATCAGCTGGTCGGAAACCTCAGCCTTCTGGACTTTTAACCAAATGAACAACTGGGCTTATACCCGCTATAACAGCATCCATCCTGAGATTGAAGCCTACCAGTCGCAGATTGAAAATCAATACAGAACAAAGGTAAAGGAAATGGATCAAAAGGCATCTGTGCTTTATAAACAAAACCCTGCCCAGGCCAAAGCAATGCTTACCAGCTTTTCTGTTTCAACCGGCAATCAATTGGTGAGTGACTGGAAAACATTTTACCATTACCTTTTTATGAAATACATGGATGGCAACCAGAAAGTATCGGAAGGCCACCAGTTGCTGGATAACGGCAATGGCAAAAATATCCCAGGGAAGCCTTCACATCCGGGCTATGGCAAAGAATGGGAAAAAGTAATGATTCAGGGAACGGATGACCGGCTGAAGGTAGAGACTGAAAAGTAATCCAGGAGTAATGTTCTGTGGGCTTAAGTGTTTTGTAGTTTATACTTTAAAGATGAGTAGTTTTTGACGTTTTTATAAAGTATAAACTACAGAATACCATTTCTATGAGCTTTTATAAATCATGGTTGAAGCTAAAGTTTCTGAAAAAAAAATAAGAAATAAGAAACAGTAAGGTGTCATGTACAACCTCCTCTGTTTCTTATTTCTTATTTTTTTGATATTGGATATTCAATATTGGATATTTCTCATTTATATCAAGGCTTGAATATCTTATGCCTAACCCTCATTATTTACTGCCATCAATCATCTTTATAGTTCCATCAGGATTGTATTGCAGTTCTGCCACTTTCACGCTGCGCAGATGGGTTTTGCCACCTGAAAGTTTACTGTCGTGATGAAATAGATACCATTTGCCATTAAATTCAACAATCGAATGATGGCTGGTCCATCCCAGAACGGGAGTCAGGATTACGCCCTGGTAGGTGAAAGGGCCATAAGGGTTATCGCCAATGGCATAGCAGATATTGTGGGTATCGCCGGTTGAGTAGGAGAAATAATACTTGCCATTGTAGGTGTGCATCCATGAGGCTTCAAAAAAACGTTGGTTATGATTGCCTTCTTTTAAGGGCTGGCCTTCTTTGTCAAGAATAACTACATCTTTAGGATCTTCAGCAAATTCAAGCATATTGTCAGTCAGCTTTACCACTTTGGCCGTTAAGGCAGGCTCCGTGGCCCCGGGCTGAATTCCACATTCAATGGCTTTGTTGTTGCGGTATCGTTGTAGCTGACCGCCCCAGATGCCACCAAAATACATGTAATGAGCCCCGTCTTTATCTTTAAACACGGCAGGGTCAATACTGTAGCTTCCCTTGATTGGGTTGGCCTCGGCTTTAAAAGGACCTTCCGGTTTCTTGCTGGTGGCAACACCAATACGGAAAATATCGGTTTTATCTTTTAATGGGAAATAAAGATAATAAGTGCCGTTTTTGAATGCTACATCCGGAGCCCACAGCTGGCGGCCTGCCCATGGGATATCTTTCTTGTCAATGGCTACCCCGTGATCAGTTACCTTACCACCAATGGCATCCATTGAAAAGACATGAAAATCGCGCATATCGAAATGGTCGCCGTTATCATTTTCCTTGATGCCTGATTCAATATCATGCGAAGGATACACATAAATCTTACCATTGAATACATGGGCAGAAGGGTCGGCAATATAAAGGTCTTTTACAAGATAATTGCTGCCACTTACCATTGTTGATGCCTGAGTTTCCCTTAGAAGGCTATTTACAAAGCTCTTGGGTTGATATTTACGGTCAAAAAGCAGTGCATAGTCCGTACGCCCGGGAACAGGGAAGTTGTTCTTCCATGATTGTCCGTCCTGAACACCCCAAAGGGTTACTCGTTTAATTTTATCCTGGTGTTTAACAAACAGATCAAAGAACTCCTTGTAGCGTTTTGCATGTGCCTGTTCTGCTTCTTCGGTCATGCCGTTGGGATAGGGGTTCAATTCAGCCTTGTAGTCTACCCTTGAATCCACATCAGCACCCTGCTGGTTTTTAGGACTTGGAAGGGCAGAAATGTCCATTTCAGTAATATGCACCTGGACGCCCAAAGCAGCAAAGGCCAATAAGCTTTTTTCATATTCTTCAATCTTTGGAAAGTCCATGCTCAAATGGCTCTGCATGCCGATACCATCAATACGGATACCATCTTTCTGAAGTTCTTTCACCATTTTGACCACTCCTTCACGTCTTCCGGGAAGGGCCATGGAATAATCGTTGTAATACAATTCTGCATCCGGGTCCGCTTCATGGGCAAACTGGAAAGCCAGCTTTATAAACTCAGGGCCAATGATCTTATAGTATTTGCTCTGGCGCCATGAGCCATCATCCATGATCGCTTCGTTGACAACATCCCAGCCGTTTACTTTGCCTTTATAGCGGCCGACCACTGTCTGAATGTGGTTTTTCATCCGGGCAATCAATACATCGCGCGACACCTCATTGCCTTTATCGTCTGTAAACATCCATCTGGGCGCCTGGGAATGCCATACCAGACAATGGCCTACTATGAACATGTGATTCTGAAGGCCAAAGTCTACAAACTGGTCGGGCTGGGTAAAGTTGAACTTGTCTTCCTGGGGATGGATAGGCCCTGCTTTCATACAGTTTTCCGCCGTAATGGTATTGAAATGCTGTTTGATAATACGGATGGAGGCGGTATCCTTTCCGGTAATCTGTCCTGCATTTAGGGCAGCGCCTATATAGAACTTGTCCTTGAAAACATCCTTAAGGCCGATGTTATTGTCAGCTGCAAAGGCACTCATGCCCATCATCAGGATCAGGACGGCCATGGACAGTTGTGATAAAAGCTTTCGATTCATTGTATTTTATTTATTGGTTTAATTTATAATAGGAGACATTACAAGTTGAATTAGTTTAAATTATTTGCGTGCAGACTCTTCCGGCCCCAGGTAGGAGGGTTTTAACCCCCCGCAATCAATATGAATACGTTCCACAACAATGGCCGGGTCAATCATCCAGATCTTAAGGGTATGCTTACCCGGCTTATCAATGGTATGTTTGGTAGGAAATTCTACAATATTCCTTCTTACCGATTCCTGCCAGTCTTGGTTGTTTTTACCTTTATGGATGTTTACAATCTGTGGCTCCTGGTCGTCAAAGGAAATGGCAAAACAAAGGCCTTCATTGTTATAAATGTTTTGAGTGGGGGCCAGTAAGGTGTTTACGGTAACTTCCCCAGAGGTATTGAAAAGCACATCGTACTCCATTCTTGGGGGATTTTGATCCAGTGTCTGGGGAAGTGAATTAACCGGTACGGGCATCATGGCAGAGAGGGTTCTTCCAAGGCCGGGCACCTTCTGCCATCCGGGCACTCCTGTTTTGACAAGGCGGGCTGCATGCTCGGCTTCAATGGCTATATAACCGTTGCTTTCCACAAAGCCTCTTTCATTCAATGGGATATTGACCAACGGGTTAAGTACTGCGATTACTTCCACTATATTTCCTCCGCCCAAAATGGTAATTGGAACTTCAGTAATGGCGTCGGGTTTATTGGCCCAATTGGCTTTTACTTGTATGCGCGTTTCCTTTGTAATGGTGTATTTAAGAGAAGATACTGTTACCAGGTTACTGGAAGGTTTTATTTCCACCTCAAAAGGTTTGGAGCCGTGATTAAAAATGTCGATATAACAACTCTTGGTATGGATAGGATCAAACTGTGGGAGAATAGCTTTATCCTGGCTTTCTGGCCACCACTTTTCAGAGCCTTCGATGGCAACGCCCATTTCGGCTACAGGCTTCAATGTGTTGGTTTCCACCTTGGGCATAGAGTTTTTATCCGGCTGCTGCCAATAGGTATAGCCAATGTGGGTCTGGTCCATCATATGGTTCCACTTGCCGTCCATTAGCTTTTTATTGTAATAATCCGATAGGTCGGCGTCTTTCTGATACAGGCGTTTGGCCTTTTCTGCCAGGTCATTTACGGTAGCTCTTCCTTGAGTGGCATACAGTCTATTCTTACCAACGGTCACATACAGCTCGTTCAAATTAGCACAGGCCGTAATGGGATGCAACACCAACTGGTAGTAAGCTGCCTGATAATTTACCGGCATCCATTTGTAAACCATGTTGGCTTTTTCGGCCAGGGTATTGTATTCTTCCACGATGCGGTCTGCTTCCCGGTAATTGGTC
>DATGYU010000033.1:0-7893 GCA_035297625.1 Prolixibacteraceae bacterium | reverse complement strand
AATGAATATGCAAATATCTATTGTCATTTAACTTGCCAATGCGAAATGAATCATGATAAAGCAATGGAGTTAATTGAGAAATTAGATAAAAATGCCAGCATTTATAAATTTACATGATTTTTATCCCTAATACCATGTCCCCCACCCCACAACCTATCGTCTCTGTCTTAGCCGAAGGCGGATCCTTATCCATCTCGCGCGTCACTGTTAACGGGCAGTAGCGTTTTCTGACCGATCATCATGAGATGGATTTCTCTGAGGAAGGACTGCATGTCAATCAGACCATCGGGTATGCGAGCTTTGAGGAAGCCTTTAGGTATATCAGTAAATTTCAATGGCACAAGCTGTATTTGCGTATGGTGCATGAAGATTACAGGATCCCGGTGCTGGAGCAGTTAATGGAGGTATTGAACGGAGAACGCGGAGAGGGTGAATATTATAAAGCGAGAAAACTATACGAGCACCAGGAACTGCTATCGGCAGCCATCTGCAGGGACGCGTCAGGAGTGTGGCGCTACACGCTGGAGGACAACTCTTGCGAAGGTGGATTTGCTATCCACCTTTTTTAATGATGGATTTTAAATCCATAGAAGGGGAATCTAAGATTCCCGGTTAAGGGGTCGGGATTGCAAATCCCGACCAGCAGTGGGTAGTCCAAATGATGGCTAGATGACACCTTACTTTTTATGGAGATAGTGCCACTGCGATTAGGAAATCGCAGGTCCCGGGCACGCAACCTTTTTCAGCCTTTTGATATCTAATTGATAAATGTCCATTCCGTAAAATGGGTGGTACTTATAAGGAACATATGAAAACGACGGTTGCATGCTTGCTGGTTTTGTTGCTCACGGGAATCGGGATGGCGGGGACTCAAAGCCGGTTTCCCATCAAGGCCACATCGGTATGGAGGGTCAATTATGAGTTTCCGCGCTACGAATGGTCCACCCATGCCAACGGCGATGAGGAATACAAATACTTCATCGGGGGTGACACGCTTGTTGGGGGTAAACAGTACTTTAAACTGATGAAATCGGGCGTCCTTTACCTGGATACTCCTTTTAAGGTGGTAAATAAGTACATGGGTGCTATCCGCGACAGCGAGAACAAATTCTACTTCGTTGCAAAAAACAGCGAGCGTGAAACCTTGCTCTATGATTTTGACGTGCCCATGGGCGAGTATATCCCCGACAGGGATGGTACGTTAAGGCAGGTGAGCGAGATTGAAATGCTGGACAACGGGCGAAAAAAGTATAGCTTCGATTTCATGACCGTGCATTGTGGAGCGGCCAACACGGTGATTGAAGGCATTGGCTGGCTGGGCGGACTGCTGGAAGGCAACAGCTGCTCGGGTCACCCGGGGGTAAGGGGCGCTTACCTGGTTTGTTATGCCGAGGAAGGGCTGCAGGTTTACCAATCGCCCACCGCACAGCAGTATGAGCTGTCATGCAGTGATCCGTTTACTTCGGTGGAGGATCCGCTGCCACAAGGGCTGCATTTCAGCAGGAATGCTACCCGGATCAACGTTTCTTTACCGGGCACTTCACGGGGGATGGAACTTGCCGGGGTATACAATATACTGGGAGAGAAAGTCATGGAGCAGCCCTTGCCTTTGCTGCAGGAATACAGCCTGAATATCGGCTTTCTGGAGCCGGGAATTTATGTACTGAAGATTCTAAGCAACGGTAAGCCTTTTATGTTTAAATTTGGAAAATGAGAGTTAAACACAGATGGGGCAAGGAGAATGAGGGGACGAGAAAGAAGATTAAGGATTTACGATCAACGATTAACGATTTCAGATTGAGGGCATGAGGGGACGATGGGGTGAACCGGTTGCCAGTTGCCAGTCTTTCAATCCTTTACTTTGTTACTTAAATAAGAAATATCGAATAAGGAATAAGAAATAAGAAAGTGAGGGAACGAGAGGACGAGGGTTAAATGATTAAATGATTAGTCAGTAATTGTCTAATTGTAAATGTTGAATGATCAGTAAATTGTAAATTGTAAATCGTCTAATCGTAAATGGTTTCACTCTGTAACTTTGTAACTTAAATAAGAAATAAAAGCTGATGAAACGCCTCCTGATATATATCCTGCATCTACTGGTCTGTCTGCTGGGGCAGGAAGCTGCTTTGGCTAGCCTGGTGGCCGGCAGGGTGATTGATATCGCAACCCAGGGGCCTGTTGCAGGGGCCAGGATCAACATCCCTGGTACGGACTTTACCACGATAAGCGCTGCGGATGGATCTTTCAGCATCGTCACCGGCAACCCTGACACGGACGATGGCTTCTACCTTGCCGGAGTGGGAACCCGGCTGATCTGGCATTCAAAAAATCCGTTGACCTTCACGATTTACAGTATCCTGGGCCAGCCGATGGCTGCCGGGGAAAAGGGGGGAACAGGCAGCGGGGCGCTCGAGCTTCAGTTTTTGACCAATGGCCTTTACGTGTTGAATTACCGGGTGGAGGGCCGGCAAAAGGGGGTAAAATTCATCAAAAGCGCCTCGGGGCTACAGTTTCCTGCCCAGGGAATGATGGACCCAAAGAGCGGGCCGGGTGCATTTGCCGGAGATTCTCTGGAAATCGCAGCCGATGGTTATTATGCTGCCAGGTTTAAAATCCAAAGCGGGCAGGCTCCCTATGAGTTGCTGAACACGAATGGCGGGTCCCCAGCTTATTTGAACAAGCTGCCTTATCCCGAGGCCTTCGAGCTGCTGCAAAACGTGCCTTTTAACCCCACTTTCGGTGAAGTGGAATCGGTAAAGATCACTTATTCCATCCCCGATCGGCAGATCTATTACATGAATTCATCCCGTTTTTTTGTCCATTTCGATTTTGCCGAAGAGATGCTGGGCTATACCAAGGGGCATTATTCGTTCAACGTGGAGCAATACAAGGAAAACAAGAACAGGATCTATTACCTGGGTTATTTGAATCATTTCAAGTCCTCTGATGTGTATACCCTTGAAATGTTTGCAGGGGATGAAATCAGCTGTGAGGGGCTTCGGGAGCTGTACGACAAGATCGCTGCAACGAGCTATATCGGCAACCGGCTGCGCTTTTTTCCCAACAATGCCCGATGGGATAGATGCAGCGCTGTTCCCCGGATCACTTCGGCCGAGTTGTACGAGGGGCAAAATTACCAGCCCCTGAATACGGGGGAGAATTACGGGTATCTGAAGAAAGTGGAAGCCGACCAGATAGGCACCACATACCTGGGGCGTCATGTGCTGGCATTGATCAACGGCATTCCCAATGAGATCTCGGTAGTTGCCGGCATCATCACCACGGATTTTCAGACCCCGCTGAGCCATATCAACGTGTTGAGCCATAACCGGGGCACCCCCAACATGGCCTTGCGTGATGGCTGGACCAATGCCAAGCTCGAGGGGTTACTCGACCACCTGGTATACCTGAAAGTGACCCTGGACTCTTTCTATGTTCGGGAAGCCACTATTGCCGAAGCCGAAAGCTTTTGGGCCAGAAAAGAACCCACCAGGATTCAGAAACTTACCATCGATACCCTTACCACAGGACTTGTCAATTTGGCGGGAATGGATTATAACGGGGTTCCCACCATTGGGGGAAAGGCTGCTAATTTTGCAGAACTGATGAACATCACTTTAGAAGGCAAGGCCATTCCCGTGCCTGAAGGGGCCTTTGCCATTCCCATCAGTTATTACTGGAGTCATATGAAAAACAACAGGATTGATGTAGCCTTGAAGGAGATGTTGGCAAATCCGGAATTTAAGGCCAATATAGCCACCAGGGCTGCCATGCTGACCCACCTGCAGCAGTTGATCAAGGATGCTCCGGTGGATCCCCGTCTGGTGGAGCTGATCAGGGCTAAAATTGGCACAGGTGACGCTTTTACCCAGTACCGTTTCCGCTCATCCACCAATGCAGAAGACATCGAGGGCTTCAATGGTGCGGGCTTGTACAATTCGTATTCGGCCATATTGGGTAATCCCGATAAAACAATTGAAGAGGCCATCGGTAAGGTATGGGCAAGTCTTTGGAGCCTCAAGGCTTTTGAAGAACGGGAGTACTTTAAAATAGACCCCAAAACGGTAGGGATGGCTATCCTGGTGCACCGGTCTTTTCCTACTGAAGAGGCCAATGGAGTAGTCATTACAAAGAACCTTTTCAATGTTTATAACCCGGCCATTACCATCAATGTACAGGTGGGTGAGATGAGCATTGTGCTTCCTGAAAACAATTACCTGCCCGACCAGGTGCTTTATTATTCGTTTGGAGGTGAATTTGCCGATACCTACAATTACCTGGGGCACACCACCGTCCCGGGCATGGAGGGCAAAACCGTTATGACGCCCCAGGAGCTCAAAACCCTGAACGACTATTGCAAGGCCATCCAAAACTATTATTGTCGGTTTTACAGCGAATGCAACCCCCTTGACATTGAATTTAAGGTCGACAGGGTCAAAGGGCAGCGGAAGATATACATCAAGCAGGTCAGGTTGTATTGAGGGATTGAGGGGGTGAAGGATTGATGGGACGAGGGGGTGATCCGTGATCCCTTCAACATTTTCAACCCTTTCAATCCTTCAATCTGGTACTTTGTAACTCAAATCGTAAATTGTATCCCGAGAATTTTTTCTTTCTATCCCCCGCATTGAAATCCGGGGAATGAATTAAGCGTCGCCTGTCCCAGATGGTTTGCTGTAATCGTGCATGAGGGGAGCATAATTCTCTGGGGTATAAGGCCCTTTCTGCAGTTTTTTACAGGCCTTTTCAGCAGCTTCCGTAGCATAGTCCGATGCGGAGAACCTTCCGCTGTTGCCCGGTTCGTTGGGAAAAATGACCGGATCTTCTCCATAGATACCAAATAATGCCGCCAACTGATTGGGCCGCATGTTTTCTCTCCAGTTCCATTCCATAAACTCATCTACGATGGCTTTGGCACCGGCCACCGCTTCGGCATAGGTAGCATACTGGCCATGGTTGTAGGCTTCGGATTCGTCGCCATAATGATAGTTGTCGTATACTCTTAAATAAAACATGATCAGGAAGTGATTGGGTTAGTCTAAATTTAATAAATTTTAGTCAATTAAAGAAAGGATAGGAACGCGGATTGAACGGATTTAGCGGATTAAAACGGATTTGTATTCAAGATTTTCATTTATACAATGCCACAAAGGATGAATGGACGTTAAGAATATTAAAAGGTGTTTTTAGAAAGAAAACTAATAAAATAGATTTGCTTAGATATGCTTAAATCCGCTTTTATCCGCCAGATCCGCTCAATCCGCGTTCCTATCCTTTTTTTTAAACACGACAATCTATTCTTACTTATTACTTAGTAGGCATCTATCCATCGTTTCCTGAATTGTTCCTGATGCTCTCACGCGTTTGATATCCTTGCCTGCCAGCAAATGACATGCATTCTTTGCCATACTACTTCCTGATTGATTGTCCCTTAGAAAAAACAACGGTGCAAAGGGGTGCAAACGGCACCGATTTTTGGTGGATGCATCAACAGGTGCTACCTTTAGGGAATAAAGCAAAAGGAGGCTGGTGAGCGGATGCCGTATTTAGCGGTTAAAATAACAGAGGCCTTCCCTGGAAAATGCTACTTAAATCACCCTGGATGAAAGGTGGTTGATTACGATAGATCAAGTTCTTTGACATGCTGGAATTACCATCGGAGCTTTGAAATACACTATATAAAGGACTGAGGGACTGAGGGAAAGGACTGAAGGATTGAAGGAAAGGACTGAAGGACTGAAGGACTGAAGGATTGGTCGCACTTGCAGATAGCAATCATTATTCGGAGTGTCATCCTGTCTTGAATATATTTCAGGATTGTTTCAGAACCCCTTTCAATCCCTCAGTCCTTCAATCCATCAATCCTTCAGTCCTTCAGTCCTTCAATCTGTAGCACGCCTGTAATTTTTAAAGCCCTGAGTGTAAATCCATGTAGTGGGCATAAGGGTATAACCGGATTTTATTAATATCTTTAGGATAAATAACCCGGCAGTGCAGCAACAAGTATTTGGAACAGCTGTTGGTTATGGAAATTGAACCACGAAGGCCCCGGGCCTTCATAAAATGCAATTATGGACCACCGATTGTTTGCTATTGGCGATATTCACGGATGTTTTGATCCATTGAGAGAATTGATTGAAGAGAAAATTCAGCTTACCCCCGATGACAGGCTGGTACTGCTGGGCGACTACATCGACCGTGGCCCCAAAAGCAAGGAGGTGATTGATTATATCATCGCCTTGAAAAACAGAGGTTTCGACATCACCCCCTTAAGCGGCAACCATGAACAGATGTTGCTGGATGCCTGGGAGGAGGAAGATTTTAACGGCATCTGGATGATCAACGGGGGCAGGGAAACGTTGAAAAGTTTCGGGATTAAGGAAGTAAGAAACTTTGACCCCCTCTACCTGGATTTCTTCAGAAGCCTAAAGCTGTATGTCGAAATAGACCATTATCTCTTTGTTCATGCAGGGTTCAATGACGAGATAGAACACCCGTTTGAGGATACTTTTCACATGATCTGGAAGTGCAGGAAAAAGTATTCCCATCCTGTCTTTAAAGGCAAAACCATCGTTCATGGCCATTGTACGATTACGGCATCGGCGTGTGATGAAAGGATAAAAGACAAAGATGCTGTGATCAACCTGGACAGCGGCTGTGTTTATACCGGTTACAAGGATTACGGAAGGCTTACCGCCCTTGAGTTAAATTCCCTTAAAATTTACTTTGTACATGCAACAAAACGCTGATTCAAAGCGTTTTTTCCGAACATGTTTATGCATCATTAACACATCATATATCAACAATGGAAGCAACCAATATTTACCCTCCCTGGGATGATTAAAGGATGAAATACCGCATCCGGTTGTGAAGGGTGGATTAAATAAAATGATTGGAGAAAACCATTCCATCCTAAAATTACGCAGGGCAGGAATTACAAAGACATAAGACATAATTATTCAGACGAATAGCCATGGCAATGAAAAAAAATAAGCCAAAAAAGGTTAAAATATTTGCATACATGTTTCAAAATCAACTATGTTTGTGAAGTCAGTTCAAGTAAATTTCGGGCAGGCGGAAAAGCCTTGCCGGGGCATTAATAGAGGAGACGGGCGCATGGGGAGAGGATAATATTAATGCTGAAGACAGATATCTCCCGGTTGATTGGATTCAAAAATAAATTGGCAATAAAACAATAAAGAGATGGTTCTTTGCGGAAAAAGACTGTTAATAACAGTTTTCTTTTTATCACTATATTTTCACCCAACAGTTCAGGCCGGTAATGCAAATTTCGGAGGTTTATCCACCAACAGCGGAGGATGGGTCTCGGAGAAAGATACTGTCAACAAGCATCCATTGAGTGTTTATTCGCCCAAAGATTTTGGGATGAATCCCGCCAGGCTGAGCCGTATTGACTCGATTGTGAATGCCGGTATCAGGGCAAAAGTATTTCCCGGGTGCCAGGTGATCGTGTTAAAGCAAGGGAAGCCGGTGTATGACAAGTGTTTTGGCAATTACACCTATGATGCCGGCCAAAAGGTAGAGCCTACCACCATGTACGACCTGGCTTCACTGTCGAAGACCACAGGAACCCTGCTGGCCGTGATGAAGCTTTACGATGAAGGCAAACTGCGCTTAACGGATAAGGCCTCCATGTACCTGCCTTTTTTCAAGGGAACCGACAAGGAAAACATCACCATTAAAGAGCTTTTGTTTCATGAGTCAGGATTGCCTGCTTACCTGCCCTTCTACCAGCTGATCGTTGAGAAATCGGGCAAGAAGAACATTGTGGCATCCGCGGAAAATGAAGGTCAACCGGCAGTAGCCAATAAAAACAGGATTAACGGCACCAGCCTGCAATATAAAGAAGGTTGGGTATCGGGGGTGTTT
>DATGYU010000032.1:0-9562 GCA_035297625.1 Prolixibacteraceae bacterium | reverse complement strand
ACCCACCCCCGGGTCTTTGAAAGTTTTTACAATGATGGAAACAGCCTCCGTATTTAATATCGTATTGCTGTCAGAGAAGATCACTATCGGAGCTTTAACAAATTGCATCCCCCGGTTCATGGCATGTATCTTGCCGTTTCTTTCCGAAAGATGATGTACCTCCATTTGTGGGTACCTGCTCACCTTTTCAGGAGTCCCATCATTAGAACCATCGGTTATCCACAGATATTGAATTTTATCGGAAGGATAATTCAAGGAAAGCATATTGTTCACCTTTGCCTCCACATAGTCCGATTCATTATAGGCAGTGACAAACAGGCATACCCGGGGAAGCTCGTTATCTTTAGTTTCGACCCTTTTTCTTCCAAGACCAAAACTCCTCTTTAACAAGACAAGTACCGACACCAGGATTGCATATCCGGCGAAAGTATAGACCACTACTCCAAGCAATATCCAGAATGCTATTTCCAAGATTTATAGTATTATTTTTTTTCTAAAATTGGGACTTTAGTGACAATGGGGATTCAGGGGCTGGTTGCTGATTTTATCAGAGGATTTTCGTACTATCACCCCTCCCTTCTACTCAGTGCTCCTTTTCCCCTTTTCCGGTCTCCGGTCTCCCTGCTCCTTGCCCCATGCCCCATGCCCTTCACCATCATCACACTTTCTCAGTGCTCATCTTCTCCTTTTCTTCGATCTGGCTTTTATAAAAATCAATCAAAGCACTGGCCTGCGACAGGTTGTCAAACTTCTCCTGGATAAATCCAATGGCATTTTTACCAATTGCGTTAAACAATTCCCGGTTATTGATCAGCCTGTTGATAGAATCAATAAACTGTTGAGCATTGTTGGCAATCATGATGTTATGCCCGTCCTGGGTCGGGATGCCTTCTGTGCCAATATCGGTTGTGATGATGGGTTTGCCAAGGGCCATTCCTTCGATGATTTTAATTCGCATGCCACTGCCCGAGAACAATGGAACAACCATAATGGCTTTTGAATTGATAAAATCATAGGCATCTGCAATTTCTCCCAGATATTCTACCCCATCCATTTTCAAACGGCGTTCAAGCCATTGCGGGGCATTTCTACCGGCCAGGTAAAACTTCAGTTCCGGATTTTCTTCATGGATCTTTGGCCAGCACTGGTCAAAAAACCAAATTAGTCCTTCCTGGTTGGGTGCCCAGTCCAGTGCTCCGATATGAAACAGGGAAGGGAATTCCAGTTTTTTAGCCGTTGGCACCAGGGAGGCAAAATCAATACCGGTCTGCGAGGTATGTCGAGGCTTGGTATTGCCCAGCGAATCCAAAATAACCCCGTCACGGTCGGTTATAGGCACCAATAGGTCATAAGTGTTAAGATAGCTGATTTCAAAACGTTTGATGCGTTTTGACAGGTTATGCAGATATTTGGAACGCCATCCCTTGGATAAGCGGGCGGTACGGTCCCAAATCTCATATTCAATATTGTGGGCCCTGTAAACGACCAGTGCATTAGAAAATTTACGAATAACAGGGATGTAAGGACAAAGATACAGGCCTTCCAGCTGGATGACATCAAAGGTTTTTACCGACAACAGCTCAGCCAGTTGCTGGGAGAAATCATCAGAAATAAAGCGCTGCGCGTTATAGGGCAAATCAGAAAACAACAGATTCAGGGCCGCCTCCAGCCCATTGATGTTGGCAGGGACCTCTACCAGGTGGAAATCTGCCTGATTACGGATGTTCGAGGGCAGCTCTTTTAACTTGACATGATGCTTGGAAGTGTTCATACTCAACACGGTCACTTCATGACCCAGCATAGAAAATCCTTTTGTCATATTCAGACAGGCAATGGCCCCTCCATCATTGGGTGGCCACGGCACTTTGTTCATCAACTGCAGTATTCGCATCAGACTATATTTCATTTTTTTTATTCTTAAAGCTAAACATGTTGAACAGCTTCTTTAAGAATAATTGATAACTTTCTATATTCATAACACCCGAATCTGTTGCCGCCTTATAAGTGAGCCAAATGCCAAGCGGCAGGAATACCAGTGAGGAGAACCACATCCCTCCTTCCATGGACCAGGCATCTTCACGGGCAAATTTCTCACCAGTGATCATCAATATATAATAGGCGATAAACATCAGAATCGATACTACAACCGGCATACCAAGTCCCCCTTTGCGGATGATGGCTCCAAGGGGAGCGCCGATAAAAAAGAAAATAAGGCAGGCAACGGATAAGGTAAATTTTCGGTGCCATTCCATGGGATAATTGTTCACATGCCTCCGGCTGGCATACATCTCATCCATCTGCTGACTGATCAGCTGTGAATTGCTGCGCACATTCTCAATGGCCCTGTGGTAAAGTTCTTCCTTTTCAAAAGTACTTAGTGAGGTATAAAATTTATCGATATCAACAATCGTATCGGCAGCCTGAACAGGATTAGGCAGGATGGTATCCCGCTTTATGAGGAGCCAGCCAATTTGCTTACTCACATCAGGCTGGTAATTGAGCGAAGTGACAAAACGGGTTACCCTATACCTATATTCCTGGATAACAGAGTCCCCTTTACTCTTTAGCTGACTAACATTCATCATTTTGGAAGCTCCGGCATACAGCCTTTCATCGGTACGGTTGAACTCAAAACCACTCATGCTGATGTTGATCACCTCCTTTTTAAAAGACTCCCGCCTAAACGGATAATGTCTGTTACGACCCGAGCGGTTTTCCTTCGTATCGCGGTAACTGTATCCATTGTAAAGGGTCACCGACATATACTTTTTATTTTCGGCAATCTCGGTAACTTCCATTTTTCCTGAATCAGCCACAGTGATATCGGTATTCCCGTTGCCATTGGTATGATTGTAAATCATCAGCCCATAAAGCATATTATTGTCCCGGCCCTTGCGGTCCACCTTAATGCTATAGCCTTCCATATCATTGGAAAAGACACCCTCTTTGATAACCATTTCCGGCTTTTGGCTCTTTACACTGAACAGTAGCGTATAAAACTTAAGGTTGGTCTTTGGAAGTATATTATTAGAGAAATAAAAGGCAATGCCGGTCAGCAGAATAGTTACCACCAACAGCGGGCGCATGATGCGGAAAAGTGAAATGCCCGATGCTTTCATGGCTACCAGCTCATAATTCTCCCCCATATTCCCGAAGGTCATAATGGAAGCAAGCAGCATAGCAAGAGGAAAAGCCAATGGCACCAGGCCACAGGAAGCATATAACAGCAATTCCGTAACAATATCCCAGTCAAGTCCTTTACCTACCAACTCATCGATGTATTTCCATAAAAACTGCATCAGCAGGATGAATACACAGATAAAGAAGGTCATAAAAAAAGGACCAAGGAAGCTTTTTATTATAAATCGGTGTAATCGCTTCATTCTTTTTCTCTTCAGATTAACGAATACAAAACTAACGTATTTTGAAGAATTAAAAAGAGAAACTGCCGGGAGCCCATGAATAATTATAAATAATGATTGAGTGACAAAGTTACAAAGTACCAAAGTACCAAAGTTACAAAGGACTCAGGCACTTTGTAACTTTGTAACTTTGTAACTTAAATGATCCACTTCATCATTTTACCACTACACGACCATTGACAAAATGCTTTTGTATCAATTTCTGTAACAAGTTGTTGTTGATAGGTTTTGAGATGTAGTCGTTGCACCCGGCCTCCAGGGCTTTTTCCTTTTCCCCCGATAAGCCATAAGCGGTTTGGGCGATGATGACAATGTCTTTATTGAATTGCCTGATATTTCGCGTGGCATCATACCCGCTCATTTTAGGCATTTGGATATCCATCAGCACCAGGTCCAAATCCGGATGATTGCGGCAAGCCTCAACGGCATCAAAGCCATTGGTTACTTTTAATATTTGTTTGCTGAGCATCTTTACAGAAATGGTCAGCAGCATTTCTGAAGTTTCATCGTCTTCGGCAATCAAAATTTTTAATCCTGGAACATTGGGATTCTCCTCCTTAACTATGACTTCTTCAGAAACCGCAGTATCGCTGTGGTTTTCAACCAGGTCGGTCAATGTAAAATAAAATGTTGACCCGATGCCTTCTTCACTTTCCACCCAAATTTTTCCACCAAGCATCTCCACGTAGGCTTTTGTAATGGCAAGGCCTAACCCTGCCCCCTGGTGATCTCTGGAGTCGATAAGATCGGCTTGGATAAAGCGTTCAAAAATGGCTTCCTGACGATCTTTTGGGATCCCAAGGCCGTTATCTTTCACATAAAACTGCAGATGCTTGTCCTGATTCTTTTTAAGTTCATATCCAAATTCTATGGAACCATGCTCTGAATATTTAATGGCATTTTTCACCAGGTTGGTAAGGATAGCATATACTTTTTCGCGATCCGTCAATATGATAGCCTCTTTGGAGGGCAAAGCATTTTTGAAGGACAGGCTCATTCCCTTGGCTTCCACCTCAGGTTTAAAAAAGGTGTAGATATATTCGATCTGCTCATTGATATTCGATTCCTTAATATCCACTTTCATCAGGCCGGATTCTATTTTCGAAATATCAATGATATCGTTGATAATATTGAGCATACGGTTACCGCTCTTTTCGATTATCCGGATGTATTCCTGCTGGGTTTCACCCGAAAGATCGGTATCTTCCAGTAAGCTGGCAAAACCCAGAATACCGTTCATGGGCGTTCGTATCTCATGGCTCATATTGGCCAAAAAGGCGGATTTTAACCGCTCGCTTTCTTCCGCTTTTTCTTTGGACAAGCGTAACTCCTCATTCCTGTTTTTTAATGCTTCCAGGGTATCGCTTAGTGTTTTTGTCCTTTCCAGTATTCGTTTTTCCAACGTGGCATTGGTCAGAAACAATTCATTTTCCTTGTGTTTCAATTTAGTGATGTCTGCCGCCATAAGACACACATCACCAAGCAAGTCAGGGGGTAACGGACTGAACAGCAGGTTCAGGTAGATAATTCGATTTTCTGACGACAGGCATCTGATTTCACCATCGGTTTTACGCTTTAAGCCTTCTTCCATCAAATTATTAAAAACTAACAGGTCGTCTTCCACAACAAACCGTGAAAACGAAGATCCTATAATTTTTTCTGAAGGAACCCCCAAAATCTGGGCAAACATCTGATTACAATACATTATTATTCCTTCGGAGGAAAGGGTAACCGCTCCTTCATTCATTTCCTGGACAAAAATCCGGTAGGGAGTTTCGGCCGAAAACAGTGAAAAAATCATGCCCCCTTCGGTACCTGCCACAACAATGGCATCTACCTCTCCACTGCGAATGGCATGAATGGTTTCTTCAGCTTCTATCAACCGATGACGCAATTCATAATTTTCTTCCTGAAGTTGCTTTAGAGACTTAACTATTGTATTATCTGCCATGTTGTTACAATTAAAAAACACTCGTCCTACAACTCATCTATTTCTCTTAAATCAAGACCAACAAGAACCCGCTCGGTATTCGACATGTCACCAATAATGCGCCTTAAAGGCTGCGGTAATTTCTTGATCAGCGTTGGTGCAGCAATAATTTGCTCCCCGTTGGCAAGGTTTGGCTTTTGGTAAAGGTCTATCACTTCCAACTCATATCGACCTTTCAGATGCTGCTCGCAAATCTTTTTAATATTTTCAATGGCACGCAACGATTGCGGCGTGGAACCGGTTACATATAAGCGTAACAGATATGTTTCACTTTTCGACTGCTCAATCTTTTGCGCATACTTGTCAGCCGAAGTTTCTATTTTTTCATTACCCTTTTTCATTCTGTTTCGCTTTCTTTTTTTTTAATCCTTAAGCCTGATATCCAAACCTACCAATACCTTCTCCGTATTTGACAAATCGCCAATGATTTTACGAACCGGCGATGGAAGTTTCCTTACCAGGGTTGGTATCGCCAGGATCTGGTCGTCACGGCTTAACTGTGGGTTTTCTATTAAATCAATGACCTCAATCCTATATTTACCCTTCAATTGCTCTTCACAAATTTTCTTTAAATTGTTAAAAGCAGCAATACATTTGGGAGTCTGCCCAGCAACATACAATCGCAGAATCCATTCCTCATTTACCGGTTTAACTTTCGTGGCTTTTTTGCTCTCAGTCTTCGATACAGTAGCTTTGTCCATAACTTAACTTTATTAATGCTTTTATTTATCCGCTTTTCTGTTCTTTGCAATGGCTTCCTTTTCCAGCAAGGTTTGTTTGATGCGCGATTCATCCAGTTCGATACTTTTCATCAAATCCATCCTGGCAGACTCAAATTCGGTCTGCAACAGGGCAACCTGCGCTTCCAAAGCCTTTTGCTTGCGGTTTAATTCCAGCCGTTTACGTTCGATTTCCTGCTGACGCAACAGCTGTTCTGTCTTCTCATTAGCTTCCTGTGTAATTCTGGATGATCCTGTTAATACACCTTCTTTTCCCACGTAAACATCCAGCAGTTCAATACCATGGTTGGTCAGTACATATTCACGTATTTGATTCGAATGAGCCATCCCCCGGGACTTAAGAACATATAACCCTCTGTTTCGTTCACCGCTTAGTTCAATATCGCGAACCAGTAACCAGGTGTCTATTAACGATGAAATGTCAATTTCTGTATGTTCCATGCTTTCTCCACCGGTGGTCAAAGAGGTAAAGAATCCGGTAATCTGATGCATCTTTAAAAAATCAACCATTCGCATGATCATCGCTTTGGCTTCATTTTTATTTTCCCCGACAATAAAGCTGCTTATGGGATCTATAATAACCAACAGGGGTTTGAATTCGACGATGGCTTTGTGCATTTCAGTCAAAAAGGTTTCCAAACCGAAGAAGGTTGGTCGTCGTGATTGAAACTGGATGAGCCCTTTTTTAAGCCATGGTTCAAAATCGATACCGATAGAACGCATGTTACGTATAATCTGTTCGGGCGATTCTTCCATGGCAAAATACAATACCTTCTCACCCCGCTGACAGGCAGCATTGGAGATATGCGCAGCCAAACTGCTTTTGCCGGTCCCGGCAGTTCCTGAAATCAGGATACTGCTTCCCCTGTAGAAACCTTTTCCTTCCAGCATGGTATCCAGCCGCGAAACTCCGCTTGAAATTCTTTCGGTGCTTACTTTATGGGCAAGGCCCAGGGAGGTAATCGGCAATATTGAAAAACCATCCTCATCAATCAAAAACGGATACTCATTGGTACCGTGCGTTGATCCGCGATACTTTACAATCCGCAGTCTACGGGTAGAGGTCTGCTCGGCAACGCGATGGTCCAAAACAATCACGCAATCCGACACATATTCTTCCAGTCCCTGGCGGGTCAGCATCCCGTCTCCCCGCTCGCCGGTTATGATGGCCGTTACCCCTTTATCTTTCAACCAGCGGAAGAGCCTTCTCAGTTCAGCCCGAAGGATCTGTTGATTGGGCAATCCAGCAAATAGCGTTTCCAGCGTATCCAGTACCACGCGTTTGGCACCAACGGAGTCTATGGCATAGTTCAGCCGGATAAATAATCCTTCCAGATCATATTCTCCCGTTTCTTCAATTTCACTGCGCTCGATATGCACATGATCCAGAACCAGTTTATTTTGTGAAACCAAATCGTCCAAATCAAAACCCAGGGAAGCCACATTGATGGAGAGTTCCTCGGCCGTTTCCTCGAAGGCCATAAAAACACCCGGCTCATTATACAAGGTTGCTCCACGAACCAGAAATTCCATTGCAAACAAGGTTTTCCCGCAACCGGCATTTCCGCACACTAAGGTAGGTCTTCCTTGAGGCAATCCTCCATCTGTAATTTCATCCAGCCCCTGAATTCCTGTCAGGACCTTAGGCAATGATTTCAATTTCGTTTTTTTCATATCAATTGTTCAATTATTACACATCTTTCTACGGCATTACTTGGCCTATACATATCTGACCAGAAGTTATTTAACTATAGGAATTTAAGTCTAAAGGCCGGTGATATCCAGGATAATTATTTATAAATATAAGCAAATTACTCTAGAAACTAATAATTCCTTGAAATAATTAACATATCCGTATCTCCTATATATAAGTTGCAATTGATGTAAAATGTTGAGAAAAGAACAGCAATATTTTAACTTTTCAGATTTTTTCATAAGGTCCGTTTACTGTGTTTGAACTTCCAGGAAATTGATTAAACGGACAATTCAAACAGATTGAATTACTTTTTCGTATTTTGCCGCCTTTTAAAAACAGATTACAATGTCAGAATTTACCAATCATAAAGAGAACAGAATAAAGAAGTTGGTTGAACTTTTCCTGCTGGTTATCCGCCAGGAGTTGTCCCCAGAACTGGTGGGCCGGTATCAGCCCGTCATCGATCTTGCCACCCCGGCTGATGTGATTGGAGTGGTTGATGAACTGGTTCAATTACAAATCCCGATGCCCGATCTGAAAAAGGGACTTAATAAGGCTTTGAACCTTTTGAATAAGTCACTTCAGGAATTTCCTTACCAGGCCCCAGCTGCCGGGAGCTTCTTGCATACTTTTATTCTGAATAATATCCAGATTGACCTTCGCCTGAAAACCATCCGTCCTCTCTTGAAGGAAATCAACCAGGATAATTCCAATCGACAAATCCGAAGTGAATTGAAGAACAAGCTGATTGACTTGTTAAAAGTTGATTTACATTACCAGATCAAGGAAAACGTACTGTTCCCGGTGATCGAAAAATACCTTACCGACTACCGCTGCCTGCAGGTGATGTGGTCCTTTCATGATGATATTCGCCGCAACCTGAAAGAAACCATTCAAATGCTGGATACCGCAGATTTTGATCTGAAAAAGTTTAACCGCCTGGCAGGGGATATTTTCTTTAACATTTATGCCATCAAATTCCGCGAAGAAAGAATCTTGTTCCCCATCGTTTCCGGGATGATACCTGAAAAGGAACTCAATGCGCTGACCGGTGAAAGCCTTGAGATAGGTTTCCCTTTTGTTCAGCCTGAAACACTTTCTGAAGAAGTAGTATCTGAAGAAACCGAAATTTCAGAAGAGGTTGATTTGAAAAGCGGGCATTTATCCCCCGACCAGATCCGCCTTGTTTTTAACCATTTGCCCGTTGACATTACCTACGTGGATGAAAACAACAAGGTGAAATTCTTCTCCACGCCCGAAAAACGTATTTTCCGCAGAACCAATTCCATTATTGGCCGGGATGTAAAAAACTGTCATCCCCACGAGAGTGTACACGTGGTGGAAAAGATTGTAGAAGCATTTCGCAATGGTGAAAAAGACAAAGCCAGCTTCTGGATCCAAATGAAAGGTGAGTTTATCCTGATCCAGTATTTTGCCGTGCGCGACGAAACAGGCAACTATAAAGGCGTAGTGGAAGTATCGCAGGAAATTACCGAAATCAGGAATTTGCAGGGAGAGAAGAGATTGCTGGACTGGGAATAATCTGCCAATTATCTTCGCTTACAATCAAAGTTCAGTATAATGTAATATCGCAGATGGACCACATTTCCTATTTAAATACTACTTATATACTATTGACATACTAAAATCAATGTTTTAGTATGTCAATAGTATATAAGTAGTATTTTAAATGAATATGCAGTCCATTTGGATT